>CAMLMA010000008.1 GCA_946481065.1 uncultured Nitrosomonadales bacterium | reverse complement strand
GCTACTTCGCTGGTTGTCGTTGCATCGACTTCGCCCAGACGGTCCATGGCATTGAATACATGGCTGCATTTACCGCAGCGAACATCACCATGATGCGCGTTGAGTTGTGCCGTGTTGACGAAGAAATGAGTCGAACAGGCGGGACAGGCGGTGACCAGGCTCATCGTTTGCGGCCCGTGAGCAGTACCCAGCTTTCCATGGTGACGGGGGCATCCATATCGAACCATTCGTCATAGATGCCTGAGACTTGAGATGCCTGTTCGAGGAGGATACCGGATAGGGCGATACGTCCCTGTTGCCTGCACGCAGCAGCGAGCGCAGGTGCCAGGACGGAAAGCGCGCTGGAGAGGATATTCGCCACAACGATATCGTACCCTGTACCGGAAAAACGGTCTGCCATGAAAAATTCCGCTAAGACGTCATTTCTCTCTGCATTGTAGCAGCTCGATTGGATCGCCTGACCGTCGATGTCGACGCCGATGACACGCTGCGCGCCCAGCTTCTTCGCTGCGATCGCGAGGATGCCGGAGCCGCAACCATAATCGAGTACCTGTTCTTCACCTTTGATCGTGTCCGCGAGCCAGCTCAGGCAAAGGTGGGTGGTCGGATGGCTACCAGTACCGAAGGCCAGCCCGGGATCGAGCACGATATTGAGGCCAGCGGGGTTGGGCGCATCG
Source organism: uncultured Nitrosomonadales bacterium (assembly GCA_946481065.1). The sequence goes on along the minus strand of CAMLMA010000008.1, from coordinate 30,718 downwards.
TGCCAGGACGGCACGATCCACAGATCGTCGCGGATCCGGATCGGATCGAACTGGGATTGCGTGGCACGCACCCAATCCTGTTCGGCGATGTGCTCGGTCGTGTAGCGCAGGTCTGCATAGCCTGTTGCTTCCGCCAGAGCCGCCATGATCGCGGCGATGTCGGTGTCTGCGTCGAACAGAGCGCTCACCACGTTTTGACGCCAGATGCCTGGTGGCGGATCGCCGGGCTCGCCAAAGATCGGCTGTTCGTCGACCGTCTCTGCATTGGCATCCTCGATGCTTGCAGACAAGGCCCCAAGACTCATCAACGCCTCGGTCAATACGTCGGCGCTGCTGTCGCTGGCTTCGATGTTCAGCGAGACCCAACTCATGGTAAACCCCGCTTCATTACTTGGACGAGATGCCCAGCTTCTGCTCCAGATAATGGATGCTGGTGCCGCCCTGATGGAAGGCAGCATCGGCCATCAGCTCGCTGTGTAGCGGCACGTTGGTCTTGATACCCTCGACCACCATCTCGGACAGCGCGATCCGCATCTTGGCGATCGCCTGCTCGCGCGTATCGCCATAAGCGATGAGCTTACAGATCATGGAATCGTAATGCGGCGGCACCAGGTAATTCTGATAAGCGTGGGTATCGACGCGGATGCCAGGTCCACCGGGCATGTGGAAGGTACTGATGCGGCCCGGCGACGGTACGAAATTGAATGGGTCCTCGGCATTGATACGGCATTCGATGGCGTGGCCATGGAACTGGATATCCTTTTGGCGGAAAGGCAACTTCTCGCCAGCCGCGATGCGGATCTGTTGCTGCACGATATCGATACCCGTGATCATCTCGGTCACCGGGTGTTCGACCTGCACGCGGGTGTTCATCTCGATGAAATAGAACTCGTTGTTCTCGTAAAGGAACTCGAAGGTGCCGGCACCACGGTAATTGATGCGTTTGCAGGCATCGGCACAGCGTTGGCCGATCTTGTCGCGCAGACGTGTGCTCAAGCCGGGCGCAGGCGCTTCTTCCAGCACTTTTTGATGGCGACGCTGCATGGAGCAATCGCGCTCACCGAGGAAAACGGCGTTGCCGTGCTGGTCGGACAAGACCTGGATCTCGATGTGGCGCGGTTGCTCGAGGAATTTCTCCATATATACCATTGGGTTGCCGAACGCGGCGCCTGCTTCTGCCCGGGTCATGTTGACCGAAGCGATCAGCGCTGCCTCGGTATGCACCACGCGCATGCCACGTCCACCGCCACCACCAGCGGCCTTGATGATCACCGGGTAACCGATGTCCTTGGCCGTCTTGAGGATGACTTCAGGATCGTCCGGCAAAGCGCCTTCCGAACCAGGCACACAAGGTACGCCGGCCTTACGCATGGCATCCTTGGCACTGACCTTGTCGCCCATCAGGCGGATAGTCTCGGCGCGCGGGCCGATGAAGACGAATCCGCTCTGCTCGACGCGTTCAGCGAAGTCTGCATTCTCGGAGAGAAAGCCGTAGCCGGGATGGATGGCCTGGGCATCAGTCACTTCCGCCGCGCTGATGACGGCAGGAATATTGAGATAACTCTGGCCGGAAGGCGCAGGTCCGATACAAACGGATTCGTCAGCCAGTTTGACGTACTTGGCCTCGCGGTCGGCTTCGGAATGCACGGCGACCGTCTTGATCCCTAACTCTCGGCATGCGCGCTGGATGCGCAAGGCGATTTCGCCACGATTGGCGATGAGGACTTTTTCAAACATATAAGCCCCTAGCCTATGATGAACAGTGGTTCGCCGTATTCGACAGGCTGGCCGTTCTCGACCAGGATCGCTTTGATGACGCCCGCATGATCGGCTTCGATCTCGTTCAGCAGCTTCATGGCTTCGACGATGCACAGGGTGTCGCCGACGTTCACTGTGCTACCGATATCGACGAAGGACTTGGCGTCCGGTGAAGGCGAGCGATAGAAGGTGCCGACCATCGGCGATTTGACCACATGGCCTTCGATAGCCGCTGGCGCTGCTTCAGCCGCCGGGGCGGCGGCAGCTGCCGGAGCTTGCGGGGCAGGGGCCTGAAAATATTGTGGCGCGAATTGCATCGGCGCGTTGCCGTTCGACATGTTACGGCTGATGCGAACCTTTTCCTCGCCTTCGGTCAATTCCAGCTCGGAGATGCCGGACTCCTCCACCAGATCGATCAGTTTTTTGAGTTTGCGTAAATCCATGGTTAACCTCGAAGAAGAACGCGCCTAGGCTTCAGGCGCAAGTGCGTTGATGGCGTAATCCAGTGCGGCGAGATAGCCTCGTGCCCCCAGCCCGCTGATGACACCGACGGCGATGTCGGTGAAATACGAGTGATGGCGGAAAGGTTCGCGCGCATAGACGTTCGATAAATGTACTTCAATGAAAGGGATCTTGACGGCCGACAAGGCATCGCGCATGGCCACAGATGTATGGGTGAACGCTGCCGGGTTGATGATGATGAAATCGACGCTTTTCGACGCCAATGACTGCACTTTTCCGATCAGCTCTGCCTCGCTGTTACTTTGGAAGCACTCCAGCCTGACGCCGGCATCTGCCGCTTTTCGCGTAAGGCTGTCGTTGATGCTGGCGAGCGTATCCTTGCCGTAATGCTCCGGCTCACGTAATCCCAGCAGATTGAGGTTGGGGCCATGCAACACCAACACGGATTTGGAGGAATCAGTCGCCATAGGGAATCGTTTTTTGCGGCCGTAAACAGTGTTTCATGGCTGCAAGTTTGCCGCAAATAAGGGGATGTTGTCTAGCGGATTGGCGGAATTTAGCGAAATTACAGGGTTTTCAAAAGCTTATGCAAAGCACGCTAGTGGCTACCCAACATGGGTAACAAGGTTTGCTCCAGCAGGGCCTGGTTTATGCGGCCAAAGTAGGATTTTTCGATCCGACCATCTGCCGCGATGATCAGGGTATAAGGCAACACGCCCTTGTCGTTGCCGAGTTGCTCGGCGAGCCGGATCGCATGGTAATCGCCCGCCAGTAATGGATAGCTCACCGATACCTCCTTGCTGAACGCGCGCATCTTATCCAGATCGTCGGTGGAGATCCCCAGCACAACGATGTTCTTCGACTGATAACGCTCCTGCAGTTTCGATAGCTCGGGCATCTCTTCACGGCATGGGATGCACCAGCTGGCCCAGAAATTGACGACGGCGATCTTGCCTTTCCATTGCGCCAGCGATTGCGGGTGCCCCTGCAGATCTGGCAGCTGGGTAGCGAACAACGCTTGTGTCGGCGGGCTGTCGTGGTCCAGGGCAGGGTTGAGCAAAAAGTGCCGTGTCGCCAGGCCGGCACTGATGACCAGTAAGGCGAACACGATGATCCTGAGTGCCTGGCTTTTCATCTACTGTGCAGGGCGAGGTTGGGACAAGGCATCGATGCTGGAAAGGAAGCGATCGGCCTTCTGATAGCCGATGACGCGATTGTCACTGCGTTCCCTGCCTGTGGCATCAAAGAAGATGATGCCCGGCGGGCCGAACAGGCCAAAGCGTGCGAGCAGGGCGCGGTCATCGTCGTCGTTGGCGGTGACGTCAGCCTGCAGTAGCACATAATCCTTAAGCCGTGCCTGCACCCCTGCATCGCTGAAAGTGAACTGCTCCATCTCCTTGCAGGCGACACACCAGTCTGCGTAGAAATCCAGCATCACGGGTCGACCACTGGCGCTAGCGATACGCTGATCGAGTTCGGCGCTGGTCTTCACTCGCTCGAAAGGCAGCGCGCTTGCATGGGCGACAGGACTGCCAGACCGGAAGCCGGAAAGCGGCTGTAACGGAGACTTGGCGCCAGAGAGCGCGCCGATCAGCATGGCGATACCTGCTACCAGAAGCATGATGCCAACGGCCTTCGATAGCCGTTGCCAGCCTGATGCATTCGGCGGCAGTGGGTCGACGGCACGCATGTAGATCGCCGGCACGATGAGCAGCGCGGCCCACAACGCCATCTGCACAACAATCGGCAACAAAGGGTTGACCAGCCAGATGGCGACCGCGATCAGCAAGACCCCGAAGAACTGGCGTACGGTATCCATCCAGGGACCGCGTTTAGGCAAGAGGCTGCCGGTGGATGTGCCGATCAGTAACAGCGGGATGCCCATGCCGATCGATAGCGCGAACAGGGCGGTGCCGCCGAGCACGACATCATGCGTCTGGCTGATGTAGAGCAGGGCACCCGCCAGCGGTGCGGCTACACAAGGGCTGACGATGAGCGCGGAGACGGCGCCCATGAGGAACACGCCAACGGCCTGCCCACCCTTGAAGCGGTTGGAGATCTTGACCATGCGGTCCTCGAACGCTGCCGGCAGCTTGAGCTCATAAAAGCCGAACATCGAAAGCGCCAGTAGCACAAAGATGGCGGCGGTGATGAAGATGACCGCGGGCGATTGCAGTGAGGCACTCAGTAACTGGCCGGAGAAACCGGCGGCGATGCCGGCCAGGCTGTAGGCGACAGCCATGCCCAGCACATAGGACAGCGACAAGCCGAAACTCTGCAGTTTGCTGCGGGGCCGGGCACCGACGATGATCCCGGACAGGATCGGGATCATGGGCAATACGCACGGCGTCAGCGACAGCAACAGGCCGAATCCGAAAAAGCCGGCGATGACGAGCCAGAGGCTGCCATCCTTTAGCAGCCGCGCGGCTTCGTCTTGCTCGCTGCCAGATACCGCGGGTTCGGCCGAAGCGGCAACGGCGCTGGAGATGATGCCGATCTGCGGAATGCTGAGGATCTTGTGGATCGGCGAGTAGCAAAGGCCTTTCTCACTGCAGCCCTGGTAGGTCGCCTGTAGCTTGAGATCGGCCGGCAGCTTGCCTTGCGCCATGAGTGTGATGACGGCAGTGACGTCCTTATGGAAGACCTGGGTGACGCCGAAGGTCGGATCCTGTTTCGGCTCGCCTTGCGGTAACTCGGCTGCGCTACCCACAGAATCGGCAGGGATCAATTCGAATTTGAAACGGTCACGATACAGGTAGTGCCCGGGCGCGATCTTGAAGTCCGCATGCAGGGTCTTATCACCCACCATCTGCAGCGAGACCTTGAAAGCTTCGTCAGGCGGCAGAATATCAGTATCGTTATCGTCTGCCAGGAAGGCTTGCTTGCCGGAACCGGAAAACCCTTCGGCCACGGCCGGTTGCGCCAGCACGGGCAACAGGCATAACGCGAAGAGGCAGGCGCGGAGTGAAACTAGCAAAGAATTCAAGCGGGTTGTCCGATCAAGAGTTAACGATCCAGTCAAGGTAAGCGGTCAAACCGCCTGTGACTGGGACATGGATGATCTCGGGAAGTTCGTAAGGGTGCCGTTCGCGAATCGCCGCTTCCAGTGCGGCATAATGGGCGCTGGCGGCCTTGATCAACATTGGCACTTCGGTGTCACGGGTGATGTTGCCCTGCCATTCATAGATCGAAGTGCAGGGGGCAAGGATGTTGATGCAGGCCGCAAGCTTCGAGCTGACCAGATATTGCGCTAACTTTTCTGCGCTTTCCTGGTCAGGAAGATTGGTCAGAACCAGAATGGCTCTGACAGGTTCGGTTATTTGAGATTGGATAGTCATGCGTGTGCTTTTCCTGATGGCGATTTTACTCGCTTTCCCGGTCATGGAGATATGGTTGCTGGTCGAGCTGGGCAACCGCTACGGCTGGTGGCTGGGGCTATACCTCGTGTTGATGGCCATTCTGGGCTGGCGACTCATCCTGGACGAGAAGTTGCTCATGCTGGGTCGCATGATGCAGAGCCTGGGGGAGGGGGGCACGCCCATCAAGGCGATCTTCGGTAGTGCCAAAAATCTGCTGGCGGGGATCCTGCTGCTGTTGCCGGGCGTGATCAGCGATGCCATCGCAGTACTCCTTTTGTTGTTGCCGACGCCCAAGGCAGCGCATGTTCCACGTGGAACGCCGGATCCAGGTTACAGGACAGGTGAAGCCGCCAACGATGATGTCATCGAAGGCGAGTTCAGGCGCGAGGATTGAGTGTCCGAAAGGCCATGCCCTCGGTATGCTAAAATCGCAGGTTTTAAGTCGTTGCTATCAATAGGATTTTCAGCATGTCCCAGCAAGTCACCATTCAGCCAAGCGGTCATACCTTCGAGGTCAAGGCGGGTGAAACCGTATTGAGCGCGGCTGTCGAGGCCGGTTTCAACCTGCCTTATGGTTGCCGCAACGGTGCTTGCGGCGCCTGCAAAGGCAAGGTGTTGTCAGGAGAGGTATACCAGGGGGATCACCAGCGAAACGCCATGTCGGAAGCCGAACAGGCGGCGGGCTATGCCTTGTTCTGTTGCGCCTTGCCGTTGAGCGACCTGGTGATCGAGTGCCGCGAGGTGACAGGCAAGGACGGCATCCGGCCACGTATCATGCCGGCACGTGTGCAGAAGATGCAGAGCCTGTCGCATGACGTCATGCTATTGCAGCTGAAATTGCCGAGCAATGAGCGACTGCAGTTCATGCCAGGTCAATATATCGAATTCCTGCTCAAGGATGGCAAGCGGCGCGCGTTCTCGCTGGCCAATGCGCCACACGATGACGCCTTCCTCGAATTGCACATGCGGCTGATCCCGGGCGGTCAGTTCACGGAGTACGTGTTCAACGAGATGCAGGAGAAATCGATCCTGCGTTTGGAAGGCCCCTTCGGCAGCTTCTACCTGCGCGAAGATTCAGACCGGCCGATCATCTTTGTCGCCGGGGGTACCGGCTTCGCGCCGATCAAGGGCATCATCGAACACGCGCTGCACCACAATATCCAGCGCGAGATGGTGCTTTACTGGGGGGTGCGGGCACTGGAGGATCTGTACATGCCGTTGCTGCCGGTGCAATGGCAGTCCATGCATCCGAACTTCAAGTTCATCCCGGTATTGTCGGAGCCGCATGCCAATGACGCATGGCAAGGGCGCACCGGCCTGGTCCATCATGCGGTGCTTGAGGATTACGCTGATCTTAGCGCCCATCAAGTCTATTGTTGTGGCGCCCCGCAGATGGTGGAGACCGCCCATGTCGAATTCCAGAAGCGCGGCATGCCGGAGGACGAATTCTTCTCCGATGCCTTCACTTTCTCCAATCCCCCACCCAAGACCCAGGCTTAAAGCGCCTGGCGCCCCCTCAGGCCTGCTGGCAGAACTGCACGCTGAGGCGATAATGCCGGGACGCGTTGTCGGCCTCACCGCGGCTTTCCAGCATGCGGGCGAGCATGAGGTGCGCCGTTGCCGTAGGCTTGACGCTGATGCTGGCCTCCAGGTAGCTCTGGGCCTTGCCCCAGAGGCTGAGGCGAATGCACATCTTGCCCAATGAAAGCAGCAGGTTGGCATCGCCTTCGTGACTCAGTAACCAATGCTCTGCCTGTTGCAACTGTTCCGAAGGCTTGAGGCTGACGCAGTCGCCCAGCAATCCGGCAAGACTGGTGTCCCATTGCCGGGTCAGACTCATGGCGACGACCTCGTAAGCCTGTTGACCCTGGCCAGCCGTGATGAAGGCCTGCGCGCCAGCTTGGGCCAGCCGTGCCTGCAGGCGGTCATCTTCCGGGATGGTTTTCCAGTAGCTCGCAAGGCCCGCCGGATCGGTGACATAACGTTTGAGCAGCTGGAGATAGGCTTGCTGGCGGTATTCGCGGGCCTGCCACGATGCGATCCCGGCCTGCTTTTCTAGCGCCTGCAGCACTGACAGCACCTTTTCCCATTGTTCCAGACGTAGCTGCACTTTCAGCTCTAGCAGCAATGCGCCGACGTGCTTGGGTTCGATCTTTTCCAGTTTCTGCAGCACATCCAGCGCCTGTGCGTATAACCGGTCGTCAAGCAGGAGCTCAGCCTGGGTCAGCAGGCGCGCCACGACGGCATGTGGCGCCAGGCGTTCGGCCTCGGCCAGGTAGTAGTCTCGTTGTCCTCGCTGGTGCAGCTTGTGCGCGGCGCGCGCGGCGATAAGGGCGCTGAGCGCCGGATCCTCGCCTAGCGTAAGCGCGCGGGCAGCCGATTTTTCGGCAGCGGCATAATGGCCCTCGGTGATCGCGTGCAGACTGTTCAACAAGGCTGAGTGCCCTTCCTTCAAGCGCTTGTTCTCCTTGTAGTGGCGTACGCTGGCAGGCAGGCGCCGGATGTAATGTACAAGCCTGAGCAGGAGATGCAGCGAGGCGAACACCAGCACGATGAGGATCAGCAGGAAATTGAGGGACAGTTCCAGACGATAAGGCTGGCGCACGATGAGCACATAGCCCTCGTTGTTGCCGAGAACCATCGATACGCCGATGGCGAGCGCCAGCGTCAGCAGGATCCAGAACAGCCAGCGCATTATCGTTTCCGCTCAGCAGGCGGGGTCGTGCCAGCTGACTTGCGCTCCAGGGTCAGTTTGTACTTGCTCACCAGCGCAAGGCTGTCGCTGATGTCCGGTAACTGGATCGAAATGTCGTTGGCGGATAGCTGCTCAAGGGTGTGAAGCGCGCTCTGGGTTGCCTGCTCACGTTGGTCAAAATGGCTGTTGAGCCACGTCCGGGCCGCATCGAGATCGGTGCGGTAGCTGGCTTCATCGTGTTGCAGCAAGGCGATGCGTGCCGTCAGCAAGCGCAGCTTGATGTTCTCGCGCAGGAAAAAGGTCTGGTCAGGCGCGAGCAAAGGCGGCTCCGGACGGTCGACGCGTTCGATGCGGACCATCTGCTTGAGGTCGTGCCATAGCTCCTGAGCGAACTGGCGTAGCGGGCTACCTTGCCACGCCGGCTGCGGTGGCCGGCTACTGGTCGGATGGCGTTCGCTCACCAGCGGCAGCGTATCGATGCTCTCGGCGAGGTTGGCAAGCTTGAGGCTCATGCCGACGATATCCACCGTCGGCAGGCTCTGCAGATGCTGCAAGTCCTGGCTCACCTGTTTGCGCAGCTGGATGACCTGGGGCGTATCGAGTTGCTGCAGGCGGCTGTCGGCAGTCTGCAGCGCGATCAGCGCGGATTTGATGTTGCCGACCAGTTGTAGCTGCTGGTTGGCGATGATCAGCAGTTGCTCGACTTCGGAGATCAGGCGTTCCTCGCGGTTGTTGGCGAGTTCCATGTAAAGCGTTTGCAGGGCCTCCTGCTGGTCCTGTGATTCAGCTAGCCTTTGCTCCAGTTGCGCACTGCGTGCCGCGGTCTCGATGCTGCGTTCGTCGGCATTCCGGGCAAGCGCCAGGCTTTGCTGGTTGATCGCCTGCAGTTGCTCCAGGCGTTCGCTCAGCGCACGTTCGACCTGGTTGAAACGGTGGCGCGTGTTGAGCCATTGCCAGGCCAGCGTCAGTAACGCGACGATCACCAGTAGCAGGGCCACGCGGGCGAACAAGGAAGAACGCCGTGACTGGCTTGGACTGGCTTCGGAAATGTTTTCTGTGGAAGGTGTTTGTTCTGTCATACGTGGTTCTCTACCGATCCTTAGGATGGTCCATGGTGCGGATAAGGCAGGCCAGCATGGCGTCGTCGCCAGGGGCATCAGCCACCACGGTGGTCAGGCCGTAGCTGCTCGCCAGCTCGCCGATGCGTGCATGATTGACGCAGAGCGGCGTAGCCGCTAACCATGGCGCGTTGTCGCCTGCCAGCGCGAGCAGGTGCCGCATGGCCTCGCTGCTGGTAACGACGATGGCGTCCAGGCTTCCATTCTGCCATAGCTGCTGCAGGCTGTCGGCATTCCGCTGTGGATTGATGCGCCGGTAACATTCAGCGAAGGTGACGCTGGCGCCGCGTGCGCGCAAGGTCTCCGCTAATACTTCGCGGCCGCCGACGCCACGGAAGATCAGGATCTTGCGTCCGGCAACAGCCTGCATCTCCGGTAGCGCGAGCAGGGCTTCGCTATCGAAGCGCTGCGACGGTGTCAGGGTTTGGGTCACCCCGTAGCCAGCGAGACTGGTCGCGGTGACGGGACCGATCGCGGCGAAGCGCAAGCCGGAGGGCATGCCAGCCGAACGTGCCAGCAGGCGCGGCATGGCATGCTCGACGGCGTTGGAACTGATGAAGATCGCCCAGTCATAGTCTTCGAGCGCGGCGATCACCCCATCGAACGCCGTGTAGTCTTCCAAGGGCACGATCTCGATCAACGGGAACAAGTGGGCAATACCCGCTTGCGCCACGATCAGCCGGCTCAACCGGCTGGCCTGGCCTGGAGGCCGGGTAATGACGATGTGACGGTCTTGCAGCTTACCTGCTGTCATGCGTCGCATCGGCCAGTGCGGCGAGGATGCGATCCGCGCCGCGGGCGAGCAATCGGTCAGCCAGCTGCTGGCCAAGCGTCTCCGGGGCGTCGGCATCACCCGCGATGCTTTCACGCAGGAACTCCCGGCCGTCGACGCTAGCGACGAAACCCGTCATGTGGAGGCGCTCGCCATGTTTCTCGGCATAGGCGCCCAGTGGCACGGTGCAGCTTCCCGCCAGGGCCCGGCTCATGCCGCGCTCGGCGCGCACGCAGGCTGCGGTATCGGCGTGGTTGAGAGGCGCAAGGATGGGTAGCAGATCCGTGCGTGCGGCATTGATCTCAATGCCCAGCGCACCTTGGCCGACGGCCGGGATACTGTCTTCGGTGGCGATCGGTTGCCGGATACGTGCCGCCAATCCGAGGCGTTTGAGGCCCGCGGCAGCCAGGATGATGGCGGCATATTGGCCGTCATCGAGTTTGCGCAGACGCGTCTGCAGGTTGCCGCGCAGCGACTCGATCCTGAGGTCAGGAAAGCGGGCTTGCAGCTGGCTCTGGCGGCGCAGGCTCGAGGTGCCGACGATGCTGCCTGCGGGCAGGTCTTGCAGGCGTTCGTAATCATTGGAGACGAATGCATCGCGAGGGTCTTCGCGTTCGCCGATGGCCGCCATGGCGAACCCTTCCGGCAGGTGCATGGGGACGTCTTTCATGGAATGCACGGCCAGATCGGCGCGACCGTCGGCCAGCGCCTGCTCCAGCTCCTTGACGAACAGTCCCTTGCCGCCGATGCGGGCCAGCGGCGAGTCCAGGATCTGGTCACCCGTGGTGGTCATGCCGAGGATCTCGACCACGGTTTGCGGGTAAAGGGCTTGCAAGGTCGCCTGGATATGGCGTGCCTGCCACATGGCAAGCGCGCTTTCGCGCGAGGCGATGACCAGTTTCTTCGGAGCGACAGGTTGCATGGCGGCGTTCACGGCGGCAGGATTCACTTAAGACCAAAAGCGTTGATGGAGGAGAGCCCGGATTTTAACACAGGGCTAGGGCTGCTTACCGCCTGCAGGCTTTGCCGCAGTGCCTTCCAGCAGGCGGATCTCGCGCTGCGGCAAGGGGATGGTGATGCCTTGCACGCGGAAGCGCTCGACGATGGCCTTGTTGATCTCCCCCAGGGCCGGCACATAATCCGGCACTTCGATCCAAGGTTTGACCGCGATGCTGATGGAGGAGGCGCCGAGCACTCTGACATTGACCACGGCTGGCGGCATCTTGAGGACGCGCGGGTTGTGGTCGAGGATCTCGCGGACGGCGGCCAGGGCGTGGTCAAGATCGCTGTCATAAGCGACGCTGACTTCGAGATCGAGCTGGCGGATCCTGCCGTAGTTATGCAGGATCTCGCCGACGATCTTGCGGTTGGGGATGACCACGCGCGAGAGGTCGGTGTGGCTGAGCTCGGTGGTGAACAGACTGATGCTCTCGACGCGACCTTCCTCGCCGACGATGGAGATGTATTCGCCGAGCTTGAAGGGCTTGGTGAAGATGATGGTGAGGCCGGCGACGATATTGCCGAGCACACCTTGCATGGCCAGCGCGACCCCGGCGCCGGCGACGCCGAGCCCGGCGATCAGCGGCAAGAGTTCGATCCCGAGGTTCTGCAGTGCCATGATGACGAATAGCGCCAGCACCAGGATGCGCACGATACGCACCAGCAGCTGCTCCACCGGCGCCTCGAGGTGGAATTTCTTGAGGCCGCCCTCAAGCAGTCGGCCGATCCAGCGGCCGACATAGACGCCGACGACGATGATGAGGCTGGCGACGATCACTTTGGGGCCGAACTGGAAGGCGATGTCGATCAGGGTGTTCTTGAGGTGATCCACGTTCTGCAGCTGATTTTCCATACGAGGCTCTCTTTGTCGTGATTATTGGCGGTGATCCAGGTTGCGCAACACATGATGCTGGCGTCGGCTGACGGCGATGGTATCCGGCAACTCGCGCAGCAGTGCCACCCAGCGCGTCTCGCCACCGGCGTCATGCCGCTTCTCGTAACCGAGGATGCTGCTCTCGGCGACCAGACAGTTACGATGCAGTCGCAGGAAACGGTTGCCGAACTCCTGTTCGATGGCGGTCAGCGAGTCTTCCATCAGGTACTCGCGTTCCCGCGTGCGCACCGTCAGGTACTTGAGTTCCGCGCGCAGGTAGATGACGTCCGCCACCGGCACCAGGATCACGCGACCACGCTCGACGATGCTGAAATGCGTGCGCTGGGTCTGCAATGGTTTCAGGGCTTGCCACTGGGCCGGTAGCAAGGCGCGGGCCTTGCCGATCGCCGACTCCAGGCGCTCCTGCCGAACCGGTTTCAGCAGGTAGTCGATGGCGTTCATGTCGAAGGCTTGCATGGCGTAGGTGTCGTAGGCCGTAGTGAAGATGATCGCAGGGGGCGGTTGCATCTTCTGCAGATGGCCGGCGGCTTCGATGCCGTCCACGCCGGGCATGCGGATATCGAGCAACACCAGTTGCGGCTGGTGGGCCGTCGCTAGCTGCACCGCTTCCTCGCCGTTCCGCGCTTCACCGACCACCTGTACCTGCCCGATGTCTGCCAGCAGGTCGCGTAGACGATTGCGCGCAGGCGCTTCGTCATCCACGATCAGGACTTTGATCGGCGCGGAGTTCAAGCGGCGCTCCTGCGATAGGGCAGCACGATATGCACCTGGTACTGATCGCCGGCCAATTCGCTTTTGAGCGAGGCTTCCGCATCGAAATGCAGGGCAAGTCGCTCCCGGATATTGGCCAGGGCCATCTTGTTACCGTTCGGATGGGCACTTTGCGGCACATAAGGGTTGCTCAGGATGAGGTGGGCGCCATCACGATCGGCAAAGATATTGATGACGATCTTACCGCCCGCGGGCAAGGGTTCGATGCCGTGATAGACGGCGTTTTCCAGCAGCGGCTGCAGGATCAGCGGCGGTACCAGGGCGTCCGGCGGCATGTTGTCGATCTGCCAGCTGACCTGCAGTCGCTCCTCCAGCCGCAGCTTTTCCAGCGCAAGGTATTGCCGGCACAGCGCCAACTCGTCCGCGAGCGGCACCAGGTCGCGGTTATCCGCCATCAGCACGCGGAACAGGTCTGCCATGTCCATGAGTGCGGTCTCGGCGCGCGCCGGTTCGCTGCGCACGATGGAAAGCACGGCGTTGATGCTGTTGAACAGGAAATGCGGGCGAATACGCGCTTGCAAGGCTTGCAGGCGGGCTTCGGAGATGGCCGGGGTAAGTGCTCGCTGACGTAGATGCAGATAGAACAGCACCATGCCGCTAGCGACCAGCGTCAACAGGCTCACGCGTGCCGGGTCCGGTACGCCGGCATCCGGCAGGATGAAGCTTGCGGCGAGTTGCACGCTAAGGCCGACGAACTGGCACAGCAGCAGCACGCTGACGATGCCAGCCTGGTAGTTGAGTCGACGCAGCTGGGGCGAGAGCCCATAGAGCAGGCTCAGCGACAACAATAAAATCGGCTGCACGACGACGGAAATCTGCATGAGAACGGTTAAAATCGCAGCCGGATCCATCGCCAGTAGTAGCGCAGCCAGCAAAGCCAGCAGGTTGGCGCTCAGCAGGATGCGCAGGCAAGTGCCCAGATTGCGGAAATCCGGCAGTTTGCTCAGCGAACGCAACGAGACAGGGCCGATGGCTTGCATGGGAATGTTGGAGTTTTGCTTTATACTAATCATATAAGTATATTATTATTAATCATTTTTCAGAACAAAAGATAAGTAAAGCCATAAAATTGAAAGCAGAAAAACCTAAAACCTGGTCTGGGCGTTTTAACGAGCCGGTCGCCGAACTGGTCAAGCGCTACACGGCGTCGGTAAGTTTCGACCAGCGACTGGCCGAATACGATATCGAAGGCTCGCTGGCGCACGCGCGCATGCTGGGCGCACAAGGCATCATCAGCATGGATGACGTACAAGCCATCGAGCATGGCCTGACCGAGATCCGCAACGAGATCCGTAGCGGCACGTTCGAATGGTCGCTGGATCTGGAAGACGTGCACCTGAATATCGAGAAACGCCTCACCGACAAGATCGGCGACGCGGGCAAGCGCCTGCATACCGGCCGCTCGCGCAATGATCAGGTGGCGACCGACGTCCGCCTGTGGCTGCGCGCGACCGTGGATGACGTGATCGCTCGCGTCCACAAGCTGCAGAGCGCCATCGTCGACCTTGCCGAACAGCACGCCGATACCGCCATGCCGGGTTTCACGCACCTGCAGGTGGCGCAACCCGTGACCTTCGGCCATCATCTGCTGGCCTACTTCGAGATGCTGCAACGCGATGCTGCCCGGTTCGCGGACGCGCGCAAGCGTATCAACCGTTTGCCTTTGGGCGCAGCCGCGCTGGCCGGCACCAGCTACCCGATCGATCGGCAAATGGTCGCCAAGGCACTGGGGTTCGATGGCGTTTGCGAGAATTCCCTGGACGCGGTCTCCGACCGTGATTTCGCCATCGAATTCACGGCCGCCGCGGCACTGGTCATGACCCATCTGTCACGACTCTCGGAAGAGCTGATCCTCTGGTCGAGCCCCCGTTTCGGCTTTATCGACATCGCCGACCGCTTCTGCACCGGTTCCTCCATCATGCCGCAGAAGAAGAACCCGGACGTGCCGGAACTGGTGCGCGGCAAGACGGGGCGTGTCACTGGCCATCTGATGGCCTTGCTGACGCTGATGAAATCGCAACCGTTGGCCTATAACAAGGATAACCAGGAAGACAAGGAGCCCTTGTTCGATACCGCCGACACCTTGCTGGTGACGCTGGAGATCTATGCCGACATGCTGACCGGCATCAAGGTCGACAAGGCGGCCATGCGTGCAGCCGCGACCGAAGGCTTCGCCACGGCCACCGATCTCGCGGATTACCTGGTGAAGAAAGGGATGCCGTTCCGTGACGCCCATGAAGTGGTCGCGCTCGCGGTGCGTCACGCCGCCGACAAGGGTTGTGACTTGTCCGACCTGGCGCTTGCCGAATTGCAGAAGTTCAGTAGCCAGATCGCGGCCGACGTGTTCGACGTGCTGACGCTCGAAGGCTCACTGGCGAGCCGTGACCATATCGGCGGCACTGCGCCGACCCAAGTCAGGCAGGCGATCGGACGGGCGCGAAAAATACTGGGAGCGCATTAACTTGGCAGGCCAACGTTCCGGCTCAGGCAGCGTTGGCCGCTTTATCACATCCCTCCGAAGATCCGGCCGCGGCCGGGTTTTTTCTGTCTATCTGTCGTGGCTGGCCATGCTCGCTGCGACTGGCTGGCTGGCTACGCAAGGATGGGCGGAGCCCGATCTCGACACGACAGCCGACACGGCCGAGACCATGGTCTGGCCCATGCTGCCGGGCGAGAGCGTGAACCAGCTGGCGGCTTTGTTCTATCCTGGCGACAAGGCGATGCAGCGACGTTTCGCCGACCGGACCCGCGCCCTCAGCGCGGCCATGGCGCCGACGCTCGACCCGGCGACGCCATTCGCTCAAGCTGCCGTGATCGTTATCCCGGATATCAAGGCCCTGTCACGCCAGGCCAAAGGCTTTAAGCGTGCGTCGACGCCGCGCCCGGATAAGCTGCGCATGAGTTATCAGATCGCGGAGGCAGGTAGCGTGATGGTGACACCGCAGATGGAAGCGGAGTATGAAAGCCTGAGCCAGCGCAATCGCGCGCTCAAGGATAACCTGCAGAAACTCAACGCCAGGTTGGCAGAACTACAGTTGAAGATGGCGGCGATGCTGGACCAGCGCGCAACCGACACAGCAAGCACGGCCGGCCAGGATATGCCCACGCCCGAGCGTCAGCCTGCAGCGCAGTCCTCGCTGCCGGCACCTGCTACGCCGCCAGTCTCGACCCCAGACTCGACCCCAGTCACGCTGGCGCCGTCCGCCCTGCCGGATCCAAGCACATCAGCGGCGGCTGTCGCGTCACCCGCAAAGGCTGTCACGGCCATCAAGCCGTTATCCGCGCCCGCCACATCGCCCCAACCAGCAATCTCAAAGCCAGCAATCTCGCAGCCATCGACTTCACGGCCACAGGATTCAGCCCCCCTATCTGCCAGCTACTGGGGCGATGATGACCTTAAAGGCTTGCTGATGCAGTTCGCCATGCTGGTACTCGGTCTGATCCTGGCGCTGTTCGCCTGGCGCTGGCTACGCAAGCAGCTGGCGAAAAAGATCACCGAGGCGACCGACGAGCAACTGGACGGTTTGCGCAAGAACACGTTCAGCGCCGATGAGAGCGGTTTCTTCAATACCCAGCAGCCATTCCATGTGGCAGACGACATGGGCGTGCTGTCGGTCGAGGAGTTCGATTCGGTGGTCGATGAGGCGCGCATCCTGGTCAGTATGGATCGCATCAATGAAGCCATCAGCCTGCTGCGCCAGCATCTCGACGAACAACCCAGATCCTCGCTGCAACCCTGGGTCTACCTGCTGGACCTCTACCGTACGCTGGATAAACAGGAGGCATTCACCGAGCTGGCGAAGCGCTTCCATCTTGCGTTCAATGTGATGGCGCCGCAATGGGAGCAAAAGCAGATCGCGATGGTGGTGGCGACCACGCTCGAAGAGTTCCCGCACATCATCGACCAGTTGCAATCGATGTGGCCTAACCCGGAATCCAGGGATTACCTGGAAGCGCTGATCAAGGACAACCGGGAAGGCGAGCGCGCCGGTTTCAGCATCGAAGTGGCGAAGGAGATCGCGTTGCTGATCTCCATCCTGGAAACCCGCGATAGTTAGCGCTTGCTACCCTGCGGGTTACTGAAGGAATAACTGCAATAATTCATTGAGGAAACGTTGGCCGAGCAGGGTGGGTTTGATCGCGTCGCCCTCGATGACGATCAGGCCGCGTGCCTTGGCGGTCTTCAACGCCGGCTCGATCTCGGCGATGGCTCTGCCGGTGCGTTGCTGGAACAAGCCGATATCGAAACCGCCAGTCAGTCGCAGCCCGTTCATCATGAATTCAAAGCCCAGTTCATCGGTCGGGATGGTCCACACTTCCGCCACCGCCTGGCCCTTGCCAGCGCCTTCCAGGTAATGATTGGGATGCTTGTGCCGGCGCTCGCGCGTGATGCGGTCGTGGTAGCTGAGCTTGCTGTGCGCGCCCGCGCCGATACCGAGGTAATCGCCGAACTGCCAATAGTTGAGATTATGTCGGCATGCCATGCCCGGCTTGGCGAAGGCCGAGGTTTCGTAATGCTGGTAACCATGCGACGCGAGCAACTGTTCGATGCGCTCCTGCATCTCGGCACTGGTGTCGTCGTCGGGCAGGCTGGGTGGGCTTCGGTGGAACGGCGTATTGGGCTCCAGCGTCAGGTGATAGAACGACAAGTGTTGCGGACCGAGTGCGCAGGCTGTCTCAGCGTCGGCTAGCGCGTCCTCTAGCGATTGATGCGGTAAGGCGTACATCACGTCGAGATTCACCTGATCGAAGGTCGCCAGCGCATGTTCCGCTGCGCTGCAGGCCTGCCGTTCGTCGTGGATGCGGCCAAGGGCGGTAAGGTAGCGCGGATCGAAACTCTGGATGCCGATCGACAGGCGATTGACGCCAGCCTCACGAAAGCCCCTGAAATGTGATTCGTCGACTGTGCCCGGATTGGCTTCGAGCGTGATCTCTGCCTCATATTCCAGCGGCACCAGCGCCCGCACCTGGCTAAGGATGCGGTCGATGGCATCAGGCGAGAACAGGCTTGGGGTGCCGCCGCCAAAGAAGACGCTGCGCACTTTGCGGCCCCAGATATTTGGGACGGATTGTTCAAGGTCGGCGATCAGCGCATCGACATAGGCACGTTCAGGGATCTCGCTACGCGATTCATGTGAATTGAAATCACAATACGGGCATTTGCGCACGCACCAGGGGATATGGATATAGAGTGCGAGCGGCGGTGGGGTCGATAGCCCGGAAAGTGTTGCCTGCCCGGATGAAGGCGCAGCATCGACCGGAATGATGGGGATCATTTTTTGTTGTAGGGATTGACCAGCTTATCCACCAGCTGATGCAAGGCTTCGCGCATCTGCGCTTCGGAGACTTCCATGAGCAAGCCGTCTTCCAGGGCATCCTGGGCCATCTGTTTCAGCTCATCGAAGTTCTCTTTCATGACCTTGACCTTTTCGGTGCATGAGACCACCGACTGGTCGTCGCGTCGCCATTTAGGCCATTGGTTATCGCTCATTGCAGCCTTTCCAGCATATGCAGCATCCTGGTCAGCGCCTGACCACGGTGGCTGATACGGTTCTTGATCTCCAGCGGCAGCTCGGCGCCGGTCTTTTCGGTCTTGGCATCGAGGAATACCGGGTCATAACCGAAACCGCCGTCGCCGCGCGGGGCGGTCATGATCTCGCCTTGCCAGAGGCCTTCGGCGATCAGCGGCTGCGGGTCCTCGGCGTGGCGTACCAGTACCATCACGCAATAATAGTGCGCATGCCGATTCGAGTGCCCGGTCATGGCCGTCAGCAGCTTTTCGTTGTTGCGCGCATCGGAGCGCGGTTCCCCTGCATAGCGTGCGGAGTAGACTCCGGGCGCGCCCTGCAGGGCGTCTACACAGATGCCGGAGTCGTCGGCCAGGGCTGGCAGGCCGGTATGCAGGCTCGCGTGGCGGGCCTTGGCCAGCGCGTTCTCGATGAAGGTGCAATAGGGCTCTTCGGCCTCGGGCACGGCAAAATCCGACTGCGGCAGCACCTCGACCGCCAGTGGCGCCAGCAGTTGCCGGATCTCGCGCAACTTGCCGGCGTTACCGGTGGCGATGACGAGCTTGTCGAATGGCAGCACTTCAGCCCTCCAGCACCGATCGTTGTTGGGCGACGAGCTCGCGGATACCGGCGGCGGCGAGGTCGAGCATCGCGTCCATGGCCTTGCGGTCGAACGGCTCGCCCTCTGCCGTACCCTGGATCTCGACAAAACCGCCGTTGCCGGTCATGACCACGTTCATGTCGGTATCGCAGTCGGAATCCTCGATGTAATCGAGATCGAGCACAGGCTGGCCCTGATAGACGCCGACCGAGACTGCGGCGACGGCGTCGATCAGCGGCGATTCCGTGATCAGGCCTTTCTTCAGCAGCAGCGTGACCGCATCATGCAGCGCGACATAAGCGCCGGTGATGCTGGCCGTGCGGGTGCCGCCATCTGCCTGGATGACGTCACAGTCGATCTGGATGCTGCGTTCGCCTAGCTTTTCCAGGTTGATGATGGCACGCAGGCTGCGCCCGATCAGGCGCTGGATCTCTTGTGTGCGGCCGGATTGCTTGCCGCGGGCGGCTTCGCGATCCATGCGGCTGCCGGTCGAGCGCGGCAACATGCCGTATTCAGCGGTGACCCAGCCCTGGTTCTTGCCCTTGAGGAACCCCGGGACCTTCTCTTCGACGCTGGCCGTGCACAGCACATGGGTATCGCCGAACTTCACCAGGACCGAGCCCTCGGCATGCTTGGTGTAATGACGGATGATCTCGACGGTGCGGAGTTCGTTGGGGGCGCGGTGACTGGGACGCATGGCAATTTCCTGAATGTTCGAAGAAGGCATTATAAGCCATTGCCGATTCGACCCTGACAGCCAGGCTCAGTTGCGCGCAGACTTCTTCAGCGCAGCCTGGATCTCGGCGATGGCGTGTTCGATCTCGTCGTCTGTGAGGTCAGCGGGGGCCGCCGCTTCGCCCTGGCCCGGCTGGTGGGTGAGCGGGTTCATGATGGTGGTCGTCGCGCTCAGCGGCATGGTGACGGTGGAGACCGCAAGCAGGTGGTGGTGCGGATCACCCCACTGCAAACCGA
The DNA here is from genome assembly GCA_946481065.1 of uncultured Nitrosomonadales bacterium. The sequence goes on along the minus strand of CAMLMA010000008.1, from coordinate 10,809 downwards.
TCGCGCTCATGTTGTCGCCCTCGACCTGGCTGCGCCGTTCGGCCTCGTCGAGCAGTGCAGCCACAGTCTCGGTGACGAGGCCGCTATGCAACATGTCGGCGATCTCGGTATCGTCCAGCACCGACCAGAGCCCATCGCTGCACAGTAGCAAGGTATCGCCTTCGAACAGATCGTCGGTCTGCGTCAATGCGATCTGGGGTTGCTTGTCGCCGCCCAGGCAGTTGTAGATCTTGTGTCGCTGGGGATGCGTCAGCATGTCGTCCTTGTCGAGCTGGCCGCGGTTATAGAGGACCTGAACCAGCGAGTGGTCCTCGGTCTTGAACTTGAGCCGGCCCTCGCGGAAATGATACAGGCGCGAATCACCGACATGCGCGCAATACAGGTGATCATCCTGCAGGATGGCGGCGACGATGGTGGTCCTCGGCGCTTCCAGCATGTCCTGCGCGACGGTGACGGCACCGATGGCGTCATGCACGTACTGGATGGCGTGCCGGAGAAATCCGCCCGGGTTCTTCAGTTTGGGCTGGGCTTCTTCCTGAAAGGCATCGGTCAGCGTCTTCACCGCGAGCTGGGCCGCGACTTCGCCGTGCCGATGGCCGCCCATGCCGTCGGCGAGCACGATGAGTAAGGCGTCCTTGCTGTAGGAATAGGCCAGACGGTCCTGGTTGTAGGGGCGTGGGCCCTGGCGGCTGCCCTGATGGATGGTGAATTTCATGCGCTGGTTCTCATGCGTTGCCGTTCATCGATCAGCCTATTTGAGATAGGTCTTGATCTTGTCCATGAGCCCGGTCTTCTTGTCCTGCAGCGGCATATCCTCCAGCAGCGCTTTCTGCAGGGCGAACATGCTCTGCGGGCGCTGCATATGGTCGAGCGCCATGCAACGGTCGATCAGTTCCAGCAGGTTGTTCGAGTAGACCTCCTTACCGAGCTTGGTCGCCGGCACCAGCGTGTCCTTTTTCAGGCGTTGATCCGCCGCCACTGGCGCCGCCCTGACCAGGCAGGCGTACATGGTGGCGCCGACACTGTAGATGTCGCTCCAGGGGCCGAGCAGGCTGCGGTCGTAATACTGTTCGGGCGAGGCGAAGCCGGGCGTGTAGCTCGGTGGTAGCTTGCTCTCGGTCTCGCTCAGGGTCTGGCGCGCCGAACCGAAATCCAGCAACACGGGCGAACCGTCGATGCGGATATAGATATTGGCCGGCTTGATATCGAGGTGCAGCAGTTTCTGCGTGTGCACCTCGCGCAAGCCGTTGAGCAGCTCGCCGAACACGCGCCGGATGAATTTCTCCGAGACCGGCTGCTCCTGTGCCAGGATGTATTCCTGCAAGGACTTGCCACGCTCGTATTGCATGACCATGTACACCGTGTCGTTGGCACGGAAGAAATTGAGTACACGCACGATGTTCTTGTGGTCGATATTGGCCAGCGCGCGGCCTTCCTCGAAGAAGCACTTGAGCCCATGGCGGAAGCTGTTGGAGACTTCGGCGGAAGAGACCTGGACTTGCGCGCCAGACGTGCGCAAGGCAAGGAAAGTCGGCAGGTATTCCTTGATGGCGACGGTTTTCTTGTCGGCGTCGCGGGCGATGTAGACGAAGCTGAAACCGCCTGCGCTGAGGACCTTGCGGATCTCGTAGTCCTGCAGCTGGTAGCCGATGGGTAACGCCTGGTTCTTATGTGCGGGTGTGCTGGCCAAGTTGCGGTTTTTTAAGGGTTGATCGCGAGCTATTTTGGCATGAATCGCACCGTATTTGATACCATCGCTCTAATTTAGTCAGAAAGCGTTTCCCATGATTTTTAGCATGACGGGTTTTGCCTCGCTCGAGCGAGAAGTCGGCGCCGGTGTGCTGGTACTCGAGCTGCGTTCGGTCAATCATCGTTATCTCGAGTTGCAACTGAAGCTGGACGAGCATCTGCGCGGCTTCGAGCCGCTGATTCGTGAGCTGATCGCCACCAAGCTGGGCCGCGGCAAAGTGGAATGCCGCATGAGCCTCATGTCGCGTACCGACGACCACAAGGCCGCTGCCCTCGATGCGCAAGCCCTGCAGCAGCTGGCGATGTTGTCAGCACAGGTGAAGCAGGTGTTCCCGGACAGTGCGCCGCTCAGCGTCGCTGACATCCTGCGCTGGCCTGGTGTCGTCGCCAGTGGCGAGTCCCACGCCGAACAACTGGAAGAGGAAGTGCGCGCCAGCCTGACGCATGCCCTGCAGGATATGACCGCTGCCCGCGCTCGCGAAGGCGAGAAGCTGGCCTTGCTGGTGCTGGAGCGCCTGGACGAGGTCGAGCACCAGGTCGCCGGCGTCAAGCCGCTGATCCCGCAGCAGGTCAAGGCGTTCCAGGAGCGCATGCTGGGCAAGCTGCGCGAGACCCTGAAGACGGTGGACGAGGAGCGTGTCGCGCAAGAGCTCGTGATGTTCTCGCAGCGTGTCGATGTCGACGAAGAGTTGACCCGCCTTGGTGCCCATATCACGGAGGTGCGTCGTATCCTGGGCTCCGGCGGGGCCGTCGGTAAGCGCCTCGATTTCCTCATGCAGGAGCTCAACCGCGAAGCCAACACGCTGGGCTCCAAATCCGTCTCGACCGAAGTCTCGCAAGCCTCGATGGCGCTCAAGGTGCTGATCGAGCAGATGCGCGAACAGATCCAGAACATCGAATGAGCACCATGCGCAAAGGCAATCTCTACATCATCGCCGCGCCTTCCGGCGCCGGTAAGACCAGCCTGGTCAAGGCCCTGCTGGACGCGGACCCGAGCGTGAGGCTCTCTATCTCCTACACGACGCGGGCGCCAAGGCCGGGCGAAGTGGATGGCGAGCATTATCACTTCGTCGACGATACCTTGTTCATGCAGATGCTGAGCGAGGGGGATTTTCTCGAGAGCGCGCAGGTGCACGGCGCCCGTTACGGCACGTCGCAGACGCTGGTGGACAGCATGCTGAAGGCTGGCCACGACCTGATCCTGGAGATCGACTGGCAGGGTGCGGCCCAGGTGCGCAAGCTGTATCCAGAATCCATCGGCATCTTCATCCTGCCGCCATCGCTCGATGCATTGCGCCAGCGATTGAACAATCGTCGCCAGGACAGCGAGGCGGTCATCGCCCGTCGTCTCGCCGCTGCGCGGGAGGAGATGAGCCATGTCGCCGAGTTCGACTATGTTACAATCAACGACAAATTCGAGGTGGCCCTGCACGACCTGCTGGCCATCATTCGCGCGCAACGACTCAAGCGCGAAGTGCAGCTGAGGGAACACGCCGCGCTGCTCGAAACACTGCTCTGATTCACCTGTTCGATTCTTACGCTGAGCCGCTCAGCACCTGAAAACCCTGGAGGTAAAGATGGCACGCATCACCGTTGACGATTGTCTGGACAAGATCCCTAACCGCTTTCAGCTGACCCTGGTCGCCGCCTACCGCGCGCGCCAGCTGGCGAACGGTTCCGAGCCGATGGTCAATACCCACGGCCAAAAGGACAAATCCACCGTACTTGCCTTGCGCGAGATCGCAGCCGGCAAGGTCGGCCTTGAAGTCCTGAATCGCGGCCACGCCTGATCCTGCACCGGTCCAAAGGCGGCATGTCCCTTGTGCTCAATATGCCGTGGTTGGACCGATCCCCAGCTGACGCCTCATGTCCAGAACCACTGCCAAACGCCCGGCAGATGCCGTAAAGTCCGAAGCTCCACCCTTGCTGCCGGCAGACAGCGAGGATTCCAGACTCACCCTGCGCCTCAAGGAATACCTCAAGCCTGAAGACATCGCCCAGGTCTGGGCGGCCTATCGTTTCAGCGCCGCGGCCCACGAGGGCCAGATGCGCAAGAGCGGCGAGCCTTACATCACCCATCCGGTCTCCGTGGCCTGTATCCTGGCCGAATTGCATATGGATACGCCGACCCTGGTCGCTGCGCTGTTGCATGATGTAGTCGAGGATACCGGCGTCACCAATCAGGAAGTCGCCGACCAGTTCGGCAAGCAGGTTGCGGAGCTGGTCGATGGGCTCTCCAAGCTCGACAAGATCGAGTTCCAGAGCGCTACCCAGGCGCAGGCAGAGAACTTCCGCAAGATGCTTCTGGCGATGTCGCAGGATGTGCGCGTGATCCTGGTCAAGCTGGCAGACCGCCTGCACAACATGCAGACCATGGACGCCATGAGCGCAGAGAAGCGCCGGCGCATCTCGCGCGAGACGCTCGATATCTATGCGCCGATCGCCAATCGCCTCGGCCTCAACGCCATCTTTCAAGAGCTGGAAGACCTGAGTTTCAAGTATCTCTATCCCATGCGCTATCGCGTCATCGCCAAGGCGATCAAGGCGGCACGCGGCAACCGCAAGGAGGTGGTAGGCAAGATCCTTGAGGCGATCAAGCAGCGCCTGCAGGAGATGCATATCGACGCCGATGTCACGGGGCGCGAGAAGCATCTCTATAGCATCTACAAGAAGATGACCGGCAAGACCACGACCTTCTCGCAGATCTATGACATCTATGGCTTTCGTGTCATCGTCAAGGACATGCCGACCTGCTACCTCGCGCTCGGCGCGTTGCATGGGCTTTACAAGCCGATCCCCGGCAAGTTCAAGGATTACATCGCCATTCCCAAGGCCAATGGCTACCAGTCCCTGCATACCACCTTGTTCGGACCCTTCGGCACCCCGATCGAGGTGCAGCTGCGTAGTCAGGAGATGCACAATATCGCCGAAGCGGGTGTCGCCGCCCACTGGCTGTACAAGACCACCGATGCGCACCTGACCGCGCTGCAGCAGCAGACCCACCTTTGGCTGCAGCGCCTGCTCGAGATCCAGAGCGAGAGCGCCGATTCGCTCGAGTTCCTCGAGCATTTCAAGGTCGACCTGTTCCCGGACGAGGTCTACGTATTCACGCCCAAGGGCAACATCATGGCGCTGCCCAAGGGCGCCACGGCCGTCGATTTCGCCTATGCCGTGCATACCGATATCGGTAACCGCTGCGTCGCGGTCAAGATCAACCAGGAGCTGGCGCCGTTGCGGACCGAGCTGCATAACGGCGACCATGTCGAGATCATCACGGCCGCCCATGCCCACCCCAACCCTGCATGGCTCAACTATGTGGTCTCGGGCAAGGCGCGTGCGCACATCCGGCACTTCCTCAAATCCATGCAGACCACCGAATCGGCTTATCTTGGCGAGCGCATGCTGAACCAGGCGCTACGGGCCCTGCATGCCGATATCTCACTGATCACCGACGAGAGCTGGCAGAAGCTGTTACGCGATTACGGCGCCAAGAGCAAGGAGGAGATCCTCACCGACATCGGGCTCGGCAAGCGCCTCAACGTCATGGTGGCGCACCAGTTGATGGCGATGGCCGGCGAGCAGGGCGAACGTCATGCCAAGCACACCAGCAAGCCGCTGGGGACCATCACGATCCGCGGCACCGAAGGCATGGCCGTGCAGTTCGCGCAGTGTTGCCGGCCGATCCCGGGCGACCCCATCCTTGGTTTCATCAATAAGGACAAAGGTCTGGTCATCCATACGCACGATTGCCCGGCGATTCGCAAATTCCGCGTCGAACCGGAACGATGGCTCGACGTGGAATGGGATCCGGACGGCAAGCGCCTGTTCAAGGTCAACCTCAAACTGGCCGTGGCCAACCAGCGCGGCATGCTGGCCAAGATCGCTGCCGGCATCGCCGATGCGGGGTCCAACATCGACAACGTCAGCATGGAAGAGCCGGACGACAGCGCCTACAGTAATGTCTATTTCACCGTGCAGGTGCTGGACCGTGTGCATCTCGCCGATCTCATGCGGCGCCTGCGCAAGATCCCCGACGTGGTGCGTATCAATCGCGTCAAGGGCGCCGGCAACGAGCAACGCGTCCAGTAAGTTTTCATTCAACAGAGAGTCCACATGGCAAACAAGCAAATCATCCAGACCGCAGGCGCCCCGCAGGCGATCGGCACCTATTCCCAAGCCGTCAAGGTCGGCGGCACGGTCTACCTTTCCGGCCAGATCGGGCTCGATCCGGCCAGCATGCAGCTCGTCGATGGCATCGAAAACCAGATACATCGGGTGTTCCAGAACCTGAAGGCCGTGGCAGAGGCTTCGGGCGGATCGCTGGCCGATATCGTCAAGCTCAATGTCTTCCTCACCGACCTGTCCCATTTCGCCCTCGTCAACACCATCATGGCCGAGTATTTCACCCAGCCTTATCCGGCAAGGGCTGCGGTCGGTGTCGCCTCGCTGCCCAAAGGGGCCCTGGTCGAAGCTGACGGCGTCATCGAACTCTAAACGGCCAGCCGAGCGATCGCCCTGAGCAAGTCTGCCGATTTCTCGCAGATCCCCAAGCCGACGCAGGCCAACCTGCAGAAGCTCGGTATCTTCGACATCCAGGGCTTGCTGCTGCACCTGCCGCTGCGCTATGTCGATGAGACGCGGATCACGGCCATCCGCGATCTGCGGCTGGGCGACCAGGTGCAGGTCGAAGGTGAGATCGTCCATACCGAGGTCCAGTACAAGCCGCGCAAGACACTCATCAGCCGGCTCAGGGACGCCAGCGGGCAGCAGCTCACCTTGCGCTTTCTGCATTTCTATCCGAGTCAGCTGGCCACTTTGAAAGAGGGCCGGCGCCTGCGTGTGTTCGGCGAAGTGCGCGGCGGTTTCTTCGGTTGGGAGATGGTGCACCCACAATACCGGGCAGTGGTCCCGGACGAGCCGGTACCGGAATCGCTGACGCCGGTCTATCCCACGACCGCCGGCCTCACCCAGCCGACCTTGCGTAAATGGATCGCCTGGGCCCTGGCACATGGGCCGCTGGGCGAGACCTTGCCGCCGCCGATCTACGCCGGGCTTGGCCTGCCGAATTATGCCGATAGCCTCACGGCGCTACATCACCCGACACCGGAAGCTGACCTCGCCAGCTTGTCCGAGCGCGCGACTCCAGCCTGGCGACGACTGGCTTTCGACGAGCTGCTTGCGCAACAGCTCTCCATGCGTAAGCACTATGCCCGTCGGCGCAGTCTAGGCGCACCGTTACTCCGGCCATCGACGCAGCTGGTGGCCGCCTTGCTGCATAGCCTGCCGTTCACCCTCACGGGTGCCCAGCAAAAGGTCGCGGCCGAGATCAGCCACGATCTGGCGCAGCCACACCCCATGCAGCGCCTGTTGCAGGGGGATGTCGGTAGCGGCAAGACGATCGTCGCGGCCATGGCGGCGCTGCAGGCCATCGAGAGCGATTGGCAGGCGGCGATCATGGCGCCGACCGAGATCCTCGCCGAACAGCATCACCGCAAGCTTCAGGGCTGGCTCGCGCCGCTCGGCATCGAAGTCGCCTGGCTCTCAGGCAGCCAGAACAAGAAAGCGCGGACCACGGCGCTGGAAGCCATCGCCAGTGGTAACGCCAAACTCGTGGTCGGTACGCATGCCTTGTTCCAGGATCAGGTGCAGTTCGCCAGGCTGGGGCTCGCCATCGTCGACGAGCAGCATCGCTTTGGCGTGCAGCAGCGACTGCAGCTACGCAAGAAGGGGCAGCCGGAGCCGCACCAGCTCATGATGAGCGCCACGCCCATCCCGCGCACCTTGTCCATGAGCTACTACGCGGACCTTGATGTCTCCGTGATCGATGAATTGCCCCCAGGCCGCACGCCGATCCTGACCCGGCTGGTGGCTGATAGTCGGCGAGGGGAGGTGCTGGCCCGAGTGCACGATGCGTGTGCGGCTGGCAGCCAGGCGTATTGGGTCTGTCCGCTGATCGAGGAATCCGAGGCGTTACAGCTGAAGACGGCGGAGGAGACCTATGCGCAACTCACGGCGGATTTTCCCGATCTGCGCGTCGGGCTTGTGCATGGGCGCATGAAGCCGGTTGAGAAACAGGCGGTGATGGAAGCCTTCAGCCGTAACGAAATCCAATTGCTGGTGGCGACCACGGTAATCGAGGTGGGCGTCGATGTGCCGAACGCGAGCCTGATGGTGATCGAGCACGCCGAACGTATGGGGCTCTCGCAACTGCATCAGCTCAGGGGGCGGGTCGGCCGCGGCGCTGCCAGGTCCAGCTGCATCCTGCTGTTCCAGAACCCGTTGTCGGAAACGGCGCGGGCAAGGCTGAAGGTCATCTACGAATCGACCGACGGTTTCGAGATCGCGCAGGCCGATCTCAAGCTACGTGGCCCGGGCGAATTCCTCGGTGTCCGCCAGAGTGGCGTGCCCATGCTCAAGATCGCCGATCTGGAACGCGATGCCGCGCTGCTGCAGCATGCCCGGGACTTGGCAGAAACATTGCTGGACAAGCATCCGCAAGCTGTCGAAGCCCATCTGCGAAGATGGCTGGGTCAGGGCGAAGAGTTGGTCAAAGTCTGACAAGTCCTGCGATAATCCCGTTGTGAAAGTCTTCCCTCCATCCTCCCACCCTCGTATGCGCTGGTTGCGCAGCCCCATGGGCAGTGGTGCTTACCGGCACTGGCTGGTGGATGGCGGCTCGCTGACGCGACGTCTGCAGCGGCGATGCACCGATTTTGCCGTCCAAGGTGTGCGGCTCACTGACGCCAGGCCGCGGCTGGACGAGGCCGGCCTGTTGTGTACCTCGAGCCGGCGTCTGGCCTTGCTGCGCGAAGTTCGTCTCCTGTGCGCCGGTCGCCCGGTGGTGTTCGCACACAGCGTCCTGCCGCACACGAGCCTGCGCGGGCCATGGCTGGGGCTGGCACGTTTGGGCGAGCGACCCCTGGGCGGCCAGTTGTTCGCTGATCCCCGCGTGGTCCGCACGCCGCTGGAATACAAAAAACTACATCCGCATCACGCCTTATATCGCAGGGCCACCGCCCATCTGAACGTCCGGCCGCTTGCCATCTGGGCGCGACGGTCGGTATTCAGCCTCGGTTGTGCCGCGATCCTCGTCACCGAAGTGTTCCTGCCGCAGGTGCTCGAATGAGAGGGTCGGGAATGAGCAGGATGGGCAGGATCGCCATGAAGTTCGACGCCTACGAACGGTTGATGCGGCTGGACAAGCCGATTGGCATCCTGCTGCTGCTATGGCCGACGTTATGGGCACTCTGGATCGCCGGCCAAGGTCAGCCGCCCTGGCAAACGGTCCTCATCTTCGCCATGGGCACGCTGCTGATGCGTTCTGCCGGCTGCGTCATGAATGATATCGCTGACCGCGACTATGACGGGCTTGTCGAGCGGACCCAGTTGCGTCCGCTGGCGACGCGCGAAGTGACAGTGAAGGAAGCGCTGACACTGGCCGCACTGTTGTGCCTGGCGGCCTTTGCTTTCGTGGTGTTCCTCAACAGGCTGACCATCCTGCTCTCATTCGCCGCCTTGTTCCTTGCTGCCACCTATCCCTTGACCAAGCGATTCCTCGCCATTCCGCAGGCCTACCTGGGCATCGCTTTCGGCTTCGGCATCCCCATGGCGTTCGCTGCCGTGCGCGGCATGATTCCGATCGAGGCCTGGCTCATGTTGCTGGCCAACGTCTTCTGGGCGATCGCCTACGATACCGAATATGCGATGGTGGATCGCGACGACGACCGCAAGATCGGTATCCGTTCCTCAGCCATTTTGTTCGGCCGGTACGACGTGCCGGCGATCATGCTGTGCTATCTGGCGATGTTGGGGCTGCTGGCATATACAGGCATGCGTTTGGGCTTGCATTGGCCTTATTATCTGGGGCTGGCGGCGGCCTCGCTGCTGGCGGTCTATCATTATTTCCTGATCAGGCGCCGTGCGCGGGCCGCGTGTTTCAAGGCCTTTTTGCATAACAACTGGCTCGGCGCCGCCGTCTTTGCCGGAATTTTCGCCAGCTATTGGCGTTGAACCCCGTCAAAACCTGAAAAACACGCCATATATCGTTTGACAAACGACAAGGCCGTGACATAAAATCCGCCTCTTGATTTTTTCAGCGATTATTGAGTAGTCCGATGAAAACCTTTTCCGCAAAAGCGCATGAAGTGAAGCGCGACTGGTTCGTAGTAGATGCTACCGACCTGGTGCTGGGCCGTTTGGCGAGCGAGATTGCGCACCGCCTGCGTGGCAAGCATAAAACCATTTACACACCGCACGTCGATACGGGCGATTACATTGTCGTCATCAATGCCGACAAGATCAAAGTCACGGGTAACAAGGCTGGCGACAAGCAATATCATCGTCACTCCGGTTATCCAGGTGGTATCTCCACCACCACCTTTGCCAAGATGCAAGAGCGTTTCCCGGGCCGTGCCCTGGAAAAGGCTGTCAAGGGCATGTTGCCAAAGGGTCCGCTGGGTTATGCGATGTTCCGCAAGCTGAAAGTCTACGCTGGCGAGAAGCATGATCATGTGGCACAACAGCCACAACCTTTGAAAATTCAAAGCCAAGCTTAAGGATAAGCGATGATCGGTAAATACAACTATGGTACTGGCCGCCGCAAGAGTTCGGTAGCCCGTGTGTTCCTGAAGTCCGGCAAGGGCAACATCATTGTCAATGACAAGCCAGCCGACGAGTACTTCTCCCGCGTCACCTCGCGCATGATCCTGCGTCAGCCGCTGGAACTGACCGAGAACACCAGCAGCTTCGACATCCTCGTGAACGTCGTCGGTGGCGGTGAATCTGGCCAGGCTGGTGCTGTACGTCACGGCATCACCCGCGCGCTGATCGATTACGATGCGGCTCTGAAGAGCGCCTTGTCCAAGGCAGGTTTCGTGACTCGCGATGCACGCGAAGTTGAGCGTAAGAAAGTCGGCTTGCGCAAGGCGCGTCGTCGTAAACAGTTCTCCAAGCGCTAAGCTTCCGGAAGCTGCGTTACAGGAATATCGAAAAAGCCGCACTTGTTGCGGCTTTTTTGTTATCTACGCCGCATTTGTTACCATGCAACCTGGGTAAAGGCAT
>CAMLMA010000007.1 GCA_946481065.1 uncultured Nitrosomonadales bacterium | reverse complement strand
GCCGCGGGCGATGGCCGTCTCGCGCGCGCCGATGGTGTCGAGCCAGAACCAGCCGATGAGGCCAATGGCGATCAGGAGATAGAGCTCCATGTCAGCGCCCCCTTGCGCAAGTCATCGCGGGCGGCGCAGACCAGGAGTTATATGTGGTAGTGGTGTTCACGTGATTCGATTCCAAAAACGGCATGCCGGCAAAACGGGCTGTGGCACAGCCCGGGCAGGCACCATCTTAATGAGGACATGGCCCCGCTTCAACCGGTATTTGGACCTGTCGAAATGGGGAAGACTGTATGTAAATTGAGGTTGTACGGCATAGGAGATTATCGGTTATAGTGCATTTCGAAACCTATTCATTTTGAATCTTTCCACACTCTCCTGAACGCCGTCGCAACATGCTCGAAACCCGTGAACAAGAAGCCCTCAACGCCTATCTCAATCTATTGCAGAGGAAAGGGGCAAGCTATGAGTTCCTCAACAAGCGGGCGGAACTGCTGACGCGTCTGGCCAAGCTGATCCAGGGCAAGACCAATGACGGTTACATGTATCGCGATGCGCTGGAAACCGTGCTGGAGAAGCTGGATCGTAGCGAGTGGCCGCAATTCATCGCCATGGCGCGCGACTTCTATCATTTCTGGATCAAGGACATCAAGGCCATCGCGGCCCTCAACTCCGAATCCGCGTTCGATATCGAGCCCATCAAATGGCAGCCGCTGGAAACCAATCTCAAGGTCCTGTGGAACCTGCTCGACAAGGAGAAGTTCGATACCTCGGAAACCTGGCCGCTGAAAGCCTACACGCTTGCCTTGCGTCAGGAGGGGGCGGCGCAGACGCTGGTCGATACCCGCGTCAAACTGGTCAAGCTGCTGCTGGTGCGCCTGCGCGACGCGCCGGAGAAGAACCATCGCATCTACCGTATTGCCGTCGATAGCACCGTGCCCCTGTTCACGCTGAAGGACACGCGCCGACTGTTCCTCGTCGTCGTGCGCGAATTCTATTATTTCTGGGCGGGGGATCCTGATGCCGCCAAGTACATCCTGCGCGAGACCACCGGGCACTACGTTTAGCCAGATTCTTCCGGCCGTCCGTCGCCAGGCGGACATGCAGCCTTGAGATTCAATCCAGCAGTCGTTCCAGATTCTCGCACCAGGTGCGCAAGATCTTGATGCGGGCGTGATATTTGTCGTTGGCTTCGACCAGCGTCCAGGGCGCGACCTCGGTGCTCGTGCGGTCCACCATGTCGGAGACTGCTGCCTGGTATTCCGGCCATTTCTTGCGGTTGCGCCAGTCTTCTTCCGTGATCTTGAAGCGCTTGAAGGGGATCTGCTGACGTTCCTCGAAGCGTTTGAGCTGTTCTTCCGGGCTGATCTGCAGCCAGAACTTCATCAGCAGGATATCGGCGTTGGCAAGCTGCTCCTCGAAATCGTTGATCTCGGCGTAGGCACGCATCCAGTCCTGCTCGCTGCAATACCCTTCCACGCGTTCCACCAGCACCCGGCCATACCAGGAGCGATCGAAGATCGTGACGCGGCCCTTGCCCGGCATGTGCCGCCAAAAGCGCCATAGATAGGGTTGCGCGCGCTCTTCTTCCGTTGGCGCGGCGACCGGGATGATCTGGTAGTGGCGTGCGTCAAGCGCCTGGGTGACACGGCGGATGCTGCCGCCCTTGCCTGCGGCGTCGGCTCCTTCGAACACGCAGACCACGGCGCGCTTTTTGAAATCGGCCTCGCGCGTCAGCCAGTTGAGCCGGCTCTGGTATTTTTCCAGCTGTTTCTCGTAGTGCACTTTCGATAACGATTGCGTGAGATCGAGCGTGTCGATCACGCGCAACTTGTCCAGCGGCTGCAGCAGTGGCGGGGCAGCGGCCTTGCGGGCCTTGCTACGGCTATGTGCCAGCCGCTTTTGGATGGCTTCCAGGATGTAATTGCCGGCCGTGAGGTTGCGGTAGTTGGCGTCGTAGCCTTCGATGACGATCCACGGCGCGTTGGCGGTGCTGGTCTCGCTCAGCACGCGACCGGAGATGTTGCGGAACTTGTCGTAATGCTTGAGGTGCTTGAGATCCTGCTCAGTCACGCGCCAGGCGGTGTCGGGATCCTTCTGCAGGGTCTTGATGCGCTGTTTCTGGCGTTGCTTGGAAAGATGGAACCAGAGCTTGATGACCAGGGCACCCTCGTCGGTGAGCATGCGCTCGAAGCGCACGATCTCTTCCAGGGCATTATCCAGCGCCTCGTTCTTGATCTTGCCGTAGGTGCGATCGACGATGGGCGCGGTATACCAGGAACCGAACAGGATCCCGATCTCGCCTTTGGGTGGCAGGGCGCGCCAGAATCGCCACATCGGTGGGCGCTGGCGTTCCTCTTCCGTAGGCGGGCCGAACGCGTGGGTATTGATATGGCGCGGATCCATCCATTCATTGAGCAGGTTGACGGTCTCGCCCTTGCCTGCGCCGTCGACGCCGCCGATGAGGATGATGACGGGGAATCTGGCGCATTCCAGCAGATCGTATTGCGCTTCCAGCAGGGATTCACGTAATTCGGGTACGGCCTGCTTGTAGATATCCTTGGCGATCTTGTGGCCAAGCTCTGCAGATTCGAACATGAGGCGCTCCAGTGATCAGGCCTCCCCATATTAATGAATCGGCCGGGCCGCCGCCACCCCAGGCAGGCGGCGATCAGTGGGTCGAAAGCCGGCGCGCCAGTGTCGCAAGCAGGCCTTTCCTGTTCTTATGGGCGTGTTCGTAACGTTGCAGATGGCGCAACTGTGTGGCGCTCAGGCCGTCGAGTCTGGCAGTGACCTGCGGGATCGTCAGGCTGTCGTAATCCGTGATCGGCAGACGCCGGTCCGGGGACATGCCGACACGATCCTTGTGCTTTTCCGCAGCTGTTTCGCCATAGGCCTTGCGCTGCTTGTTGACGATGCGTGCGGCCACTTCCTGTTCCCGGCCCGGATAGCGGTGCTCATCCTTGAATCGGCGTGTCAGCGCCTTGAATTCACGTTCGCGTTTTGCGTTGATACCGCGTGGCATGGTGATCTCCTTGTGTGGTGAGGATATCGGTGCGACAGACGCACGCGCCAGCAGTTTCTGGACATCGATGTTCCGACAAAAGAATAAGACAAATGCCGACAAACATGCGCCTTAAGGGCGATTTATGATGGCGGTTCAATGACCTACAGCGAAAGAAATGCACAAGGCCGAAACCCGGACGCACGGATGCGCTATCCGAACAGGGCGGGCCGATGAGTACGATGATGAGCACGATATTACTGGTGGACGGCTACAAGCTGACGCGCCATTGCCTGCGACAACTGGTCGCGGCAGACGCGCGATGGCAAGTGGTGGAAACCGCCGATATGTCAGAGGCACGATGCGCGATCCCCGCGCAGTCGATCGATCTGGCGCTGATCGACCTCTCCGACCCGGCCAAGAGTGGGCTCGAGACGTTCTGCGACCTAAAAGCCTTGTTGCCGAGTGTGCCCGTCGTGGTGGTGAATGGCGAGGAGGACGACATGCAGATCGCCCACTACCAGCGACTCGGGTGCCAGGCCTACCTGACGCGTCATGCTTCGGCAGAACACGTTCGCGCAGTGGTGGCGCAGGCTTTGACTGGTGAACAGGTGTGGAATGCTGCGGGCCCGCCATTCGCTGGCGCTGCGCCGCAGGCGGAAGTCGTCCCCAGCCATCGATTCGCCGATTACGAGCTGCTTTCTTTCCGTGAGTTGCAGATCTTCCTCAAGCTGCTCAGGGGCAAGTCGACCTCGCTCATCGCGCGTGAGCTTGGCATCGCTGCCAGTTCGGTCAGCGTCTTCAAAGCCCGATTGCTGCAAAAGTTGCAGCTTGCCACAGAAGCGGATCTCATCGCCTACGCTTTGCGCAGCCATCTCGTGCGCCTGCCGGATGGTAGGCAGGCCGCGTTGCCGCAGGATTGAATCGATCAAGGAGTACGTTTATGACGCTAGAAGAAGCCACCCCGACCAGGCAGCCGCCACAACACCAGGCCACGCAGCCTGGCCATGAAAGCCGCATGCGACCGCAACCGGAGTATGTAAGGCCGGGTTACAAGTCCGGGGAGAGGTTGCAAGGCAAGGTCGCTCTCATCACTGGCGGTGACAGCGGTATCGGCCGCGCTGTCGCGATCGCTTTCGCGCTCGAGGGCGCGGATGTGTTGGTGCAATACCTTAATGAACAGGAAGATGCCAGCGAGACGCAGTCCCTGGTGGAAGAGGCTGGCGCCTCGTGCCTGCTCATCGCCGGTGACCTGGCCGATCCGACCTTCTGCACGCACTTGGTTGAACGCGCCGTAGAGCATTTCGGCAGGCTGGATATCCTGGTCAACAACGCTGCGGAACAGCACCCGCGAGACGATATCCGTGAGATTCGCACGCAGGATCTTGAAAGCACGTTCCGGGTCAATCTGTTCTCGATGTTCCATCTCGTGCAGGCGGCTTTGCCGCACATGGGGCGTGGCGCACGCATCATCAACACTGCCTCGGTGACCGCTTACCGAGGCAGTCCGCGGTTGGTCGATTATTCCGCCACCAAGGGCGCGATCGTCGCCATGACGCGTTCGCTCTCCAAGCAGCTCATCGATCAGGGCATCCATGTGAATGCCGTGGCGCCCGGCCCGGTCTGGACGCCCTTGATCGTGTCTACGTTCTCGGCCGAGGATGTGCGTACCTTCGGTAGCGATGTGCCCATGGGTAGGGCGGGACAGCCCAGCGAGATCGCGCCGTGCTATGTGTTTCTGGCTTCTGAAGATGCCTCTTATATGACCGGACAGGTCATGCACCCGAATGGCGGTGTGGTAGTTAATGGCTGAGTCATGATCGGATAGCCGGGGGAGCGCAAGATCCAGGGGCACATGGTCCTTGCATGAGCCAGCCAACTAACTAAAGCGCAGGTCGGGCTGCGCCTGTCTGAATGCATCTGGGGTGAGATCGCTATCCCTGGCTGGATGGCTCGCGCACCACGCTGATCTCGCCATTGGTCTCGAGTCGCATCTCGATCACATGCTTCAGTGAAGCGATGCCATCCTCACGCAGCTTGGCGTGGATCTCTTCCGTCGTGATGAATTGCCGCTGAAGGTTACGGCGCTGCAATTTGCCATGCTTGACCAGCACCAGCGAGCCGGGCTCGATCCAGCGGCGCAGGCGCACGAAGCGAAAGCTCAAGTAATCGAGCGTGTAGTTCCAGAAGGCCAGTGTGGCGACCAGGATGAGGCCGTCGCCGATGGAACGGTAATCGCTGCTCATGGCGTTTTGCGAAGCGTCGGCGACGATTGCCACGAACAGGAAATCGCCGATGCCGACCGCGCCGATGCCACGGCGCAGGATGAAGCGGAAGATGGCGAACAGGAACCAGAACATCATAGATCCACGCAGGAAGATCTCCAGCGGGTTGATGCTCAGCGAGAACATCGTCGTCCAATCGATCGCAGGCCAGGGCATCTGCGCCACCGGTGTCACCAGGCGTTGACCTGCTGGTGAAAGGCCTGGCTAGCCGGTGTTTCTTCCTGCACCAGCAAGCTGTTGGCCAGGTTGTATTCGAAGATATGATGGCCGCCATGCAGGATCAGGCTGATGTTGTGCTCTGTGGCCGGGACGGCGAGTTGTACGCCGTCGATCATGAAGATGGTGAGATAGCGGTAACCTCGTCTGTCCGCATGTTCGTAGACCCTGGCCACATCCGCCAGATAGAGGTCGGGGATATCGAGTCCATCGAGTTGCAGCAGGGGTTTCTCCAGATTGTTCATTCCAGGTAACCACTGGCCTTGATGATGAATGCTTCCGGATCGAGGTCGGGGCGTTCGCTATGGAAACGCTTGCCGCCGATCATGTAAGCCTGTTCGATATTCTCCGCATCCAGTTCGCATCGCCATTCCGGCACGTTGGCCTGCTTGCCCCTGGGCCAAACCTCGATATTGAAGAGCGACATCTTCGTCCCTGCCTTTCCATTCCATTCTGTGCGATCAGGCTGCGCTTGCAGCACGTTGCCGCAAATAGCGGCGAACACATCATAGTGACCGACGGAACATAGCCTTATCAGTGTGTCACCCGATTTCCTGTAGGCGGAATTTACAGGCCTGACTGCCGGCAATTCTTCCTACAGTCGAATCGGACGCGGGGCGATAACCCTGCCGTGCCTCGCTGCCTAACATGCAAGGGCACGCTAGCTCATGCATCACCCGGACACAGGTGATGCTTGATTCCCGGCGGCGACCGCCTGCAGGGCGATGCGTCGCCGACGGTTGCGCTAACCCTCAACACGCAACATACAAATTAGGAGTATCGACATGACCAATGAAGACATCATCAACAACCTGAATGACCTGATCGAAACCTGCAAGGATGGCGAAGAAGGTTTTCGCACCTGTGCCGCCGATATCCGCAATGTCGAGCTGAAGCAATTCTTCATTGCCCGCGCTGTGGATTGCGCAGCCAGCGCAGAAGAGTTGCAGCAGATCGTCATCGAATATGACGGCGATCCCGAAACCAAATCCACCATCGCCGGCGCCATGCATCGCCGCTGGGTCGATTTCAAGGCGGCCATCATGGGCAAGGATGAAGAAGCCGTGCTGGACGAATGCGAGCGCGGTGAAGATATCGCGCTCAATCACTATGAAGAGGCACTGGAGGAAGACTGGCCGCTCAATGTACGCTCGGTCATCGAGCGTCAATACCGGGGCTTGCGTGAGAACCATGATCAGGTGAAGTACCTGCGCGATCAGGCCGCTGCCATGCATGACTGATCACTGATGGCGACTGATTCGTGAGCTTGGCCCAAGGCAGCGTGCAGACGCTGCCTTTTTCATATTCAGAAATGGTGGCGGTGGATGACCCGGCTCGACGAGTTAATGCTCGACGGGCTTTTTTGCGGCGCTCGCTTCGCCAATTTCGCCTACAGGTGTATCAGTCGGATATGGATGATTTGACAACTTCACAGGGCGTAACCTTGGGTTTCGTTTCATTCGGGATATACCCCGATCCATCACTGATCGACTTACCAAGGAGAGCTCAATGGCCACGACCACGACATCCACCCACAAACGTACAAGCAGAGCAAAGACCCATGCGCGTGCGACATCGCAGGACGCGCTGAAGCTATTGACCAAGGATCATGCCGAGGTCAAGAAGATGTTCAAGCAGTTCGACCAATGTGCCAGTAAGAACGATGCCAAGGGCAAGGTGCAGATCGCCAACCAGATATGCATGGAATTGCTCATTCATACCCAGGTCGAGGAGGAGCTTTTCTATCCTGCTGCGCGTGCAGCCCTCGACGCCGGGGATCTGCTCAATGAGGCAGAAGTCGAGCACGAAAGCGCAAAGGCGCTGATCGCCCAGATCCAGGAGATGGATCCCGACGACGCGATGTATGACGCCAAGGTCACCGTGCTTGGTGAATACATCCAGCACCACGTGAAAGAGGAAGAGAAAGAGATGTTCCCCAAGATGCAGCGATCGGGTTGTGATCTTGATGAACTCGGTGACAAGATCATGGCACGTAAGCAATCACTGAAGCAGGATTTCATGAAGCTCAATGGCGATCTGAGTTTGTCGTATCTGAGATCCATCGCGTTGCGGGCGCATACCCAGCATTAGCCTGCGTTGCCGATGCCTGTAAAAGAGCCCGGTTGATCCGGGCTTTTTTATCGCTTGCTGCACGATAGATCACGACGAACAGCCATGCGCAGCATGGCGCGTCACGTTCACCAGGCATCCACAGAGATCGAGCACCCGCATCGCCCATAAGCGCTGGCCTCAACAGGCGACTTATGTGCTGGCTGATGGCCTCCATATCGCAAGCGAAAAAAAAGTGCCTGCTCGGGGAGATGCAGGCACCTTGAAGTGGAAGTATGAGCGAACATGTCAGACGCCCATGTGCACATCCTAAAGGCTGACATCCTCCGACGACGTAGGGGTAACGCTGAAACGTCTGTAGGATTTTTTTAAGTCTGTGCTATGTCAGAGGCGCAGGGTAAAACTCGGCGTAAGGCCAATAACCGCCTTGTGCGCCTGTCGAGATGACTTGGTCAGCTGGCGCTAGTGACGACCACGATCGATACGGCCGCATGGAATCTTTTTGCCCTTGCCAGGGTCGTAGGACGGTGGCGCAATCTGGCGCCACCTACCTCGTGATAGCGACCAATGAAAGACAGGATGATGCAAACCCCAAGGTTATTACTCGTGGATAGCGACAGCTATACCTCCTCGGTCATCCTCGATGATCTCCAGCGGCGCAATATCACCGATGTCCAGCATGTCGCGCACGCGCTGGCATTGCCGCGCGTCTTGCAGACGACCAAGCCGGATGTCGTGATCTTCAACTATCACTCGCAATATCCGGACAGCCTGATCGCCTGTAGCACCATCAAGCTGATCAGCCCGCACAGCGCCATCATCGCCATCGTTTCGCCCGGTCCGGCACTGAAGGCTGTGCGCGAGCTGGCTAAACAGGCGGAATGCATCGACATCATCATCGAGAAACCGCTCTCGGACGAACGCTTCTATATGGCGGTGGAAGACCTGCTCAAGGTCAAGCTGGTCACGCGTGAACTGGAGAACCGGGCGGACAAACTCGCGCAACTGGTGCCGGAAGGCGCGCTGACGGCGCTCGATAACGAATTCGACAGCGAAGCCGAGCTGTTCGAGGCGGCGGTGTTGTTCACCGATATCCGCGGCTCTTCCCAGCTCATCACCGAGATGCCGCCGCGCGATTTCTTCGATACGCTCAACCGACTGCTCAGCGCGCAGGCGAAGAAGATCCAGCAATACGAAGGCTCGGTCATCAAATATACCGGCGACGGCGTGATGGCCATCTTCAAGGGCATGGGGCGCTCGTACCTGGCCCTGCGCTGCGGGCTGGAGCTCGCCGAGGATAGCAAGGATCAGCGACTGGCCTGTGGCATCGGCATCACCGAAGGCCTGGTGCTGGCGGGGCTGATCGGTGATTCGCACCATGCTGGCCAACGCCGGCAGTACGACGTCATCGGCGCCAATGTCCATCTGGCTGCGCGGCTGTGTAGCATGGCGAACGCCGGCGAAGTCATCACCACCAAACGCGTCAACAGTATCGCGCATCTGCGCAACCCCGAGCCGAGACAGATCGGCGGTATTTCCATTCGAGGCTTCGACAACGAAATCGATTGCGTCGCTTTCGACCTCAACTCATCCCCCAGGAGACTGCTTAAATGAAAGAACAATTCCAACCCGCCCAGATCAGCAAGGTGATCGACCAGGCGCTGGTCTACCAGTGCGCCTGTCCAGCCCAGGTCTGCCGCACCATCTTCGAGTTGCGCGAGCTGTATGAGTACCAGATGAATTGCGCGAACGACACCATCAATGACCAGCTTGTGCACAACACCATCGCCGCCGCCGCCGAGCAGGCGCATGCCTTGATGGAGGAATGCCTGAAGCAGATCCTGGAGATCGAGGGCTGGGACCCCGAAAATCTGGTCATGCCGGATGCCCTCAGGAAAAAACCCGCCAAAACCCTCTAACGCCCACTGACAAGGTAATCCCATGGCCTCATTGACCCGCATCATCTACATCAGTCGCTCGACCTTTGCCCCGGTCGGCAACGGCAGCGATATCGAACCCAACGTCGCCCGCATCCTTGCAAAATCCCGCGTCAACAACCGCAAGAACGGCCTGGTCGGCGTGCTCTATTTCGGTGACGGTAATTTCTTCCAGTGCCTGGAAGGCGAATCGTCCGCGGTCGATACCTTGTACGCCAAACTGCAGAAGGATCCGCGTCACAAGGATCTCAAGCTGCTGTCGCGCAAATCCATCCAGAAGCTGTCGTTCATCGACTGGGCGATGAAGTATGTGCCGCTTGAGGTGCAGATGAACCAGCTGCTCAAGCAGCACGGCCATGCGAGCTTCGACCCCTACAAGTTCGATGCCGAGATGGTGCGTCAAGTGATGTTATTGCTGCATGCCAACCAGCAGGCGGACGATGGTGCGGAAGACGGGCCGGAATTCAATCGCAAGCAACGCATGCAGTTCATGCTCAACCTCGCTGCCGTGATCATGTCTGCGCTGGCGTTGGTGCTATCTGCAACAGCCTTGGCGGTCGCCCTCAGCTAGGGGTGTGATGCCAGGAAGTGTAATGCCAGGCGGCGCAATGCTAGACGATGTGATCGACCCGAGCGGATCGGGTGCGGCGTAACCAGCGTTCCGGCAGACTTCGCTGATGCCTCTGCTTGCAACCGGCCGATTCAGCTTGTGGCGGGTGTTGACGGCAGATGTACCCAGCAGTGTTTGCCCTGTTCCTTGGCGGCGTACATCGCCGTATCAGCGGCATTGATGAGCGTATCCGCATCTACACCATCCATCGGGTAGAGCGAGATGCCGATGCTGCCGGAGATGCTGGCATGCGATTTACCGATCTTGAACGGGCGGTTGAGCTGGGCGAGGATCTTGTCGGCGATCTTGCCGACCTGGTCGATGTGATCGATATCGCTCAGGATGACGGTGAATTCGTCGCCTGCCAGTCGTGACAAGGTGTCGCTGGCGCGAATGGTCGCGGCGATGCGTTTGCTGACCTGTATCAGCAGCTTGTCGCCAGCCTGATGCCCCAGCGTGTCGTTGACCTGCTTGAAGCCGTCGAGGTCGATGAACAGTAACGCGAAGGTATGCCGGTTGCGAGCCGCGCGCTTGATCGCCTCCTTCAGCCGGTCGAAGAACATGCGGCGATTGGGCAGGCTGGTAAGCGCATCGAAGTTGGCCTGGCGCCAGATCAGCTCTTCCGAGGCCTTGCGGACAGAGATGTCAGTATGCGTGCCGACCATGCGCAGCGGCTTGCCGTGCGCATCACGCGCGACCACCATGCCGCGCGCCAGGATCCATTTCCATTCGCCATTCTTGCAGCGCAGGCGATGCTCGATACGGTAGTTCTCGGCTTTGCCGTGCAGGTAATCCTCCAGTTGTGACCGTAGGGGGCTCCTGTCGTCTGGATGCACCAGCGATTCCCAGGTCTCGTAACTGTTTTCAAGCTCAGCGTCCGCATAGCCGAGCATGGCTTTCCACTGTGGACTGAAGACGGTTTCGCCGGTCTGGATGTTCCAGTCCCAGACCCCGTCGCCTGCGCCTTCCAGCGCGAATTTCCAGCGTTGTTCGCTCTCGCGCAGCTTGATCTTCTCGGCGCGCAGCTCCAGTAGCTTCATGGCCTGATTGGCCAGGACGCGCAGGATCTCGAGCTCTGCCTTGCTGAACTCTCGCGGCGCCTGATCCATGATGCAGAAGGTGCCGATGGCGTAGTTCTCGCTGGTGCGTAGCGGGATCCCGGCATAAAACCCCAGGTGCGGTGCGCCGAGCACCAGCGGGTTCGCCGAGAAACGTGGATCTTTGGCGGTGTCTTCCACTACCAGCGGTTGCTCCAGCTCGATCGCATGCGTGCAGAATGAAATGTCGCGAGGCGTCTCTGGCACGTCGAGGCCGACCGCGGCCTTGAACCATTGGCGATGTTCATCGACGATGGTGACGGTGGAGATGGGGACCTTGAAGATCAGCGCAGCGAGTTTGACCAGGTCGTCAAAATCGTTTTCCGGTGGGGTGTCGAGGATCTCGTAGCGTTGGATTTCCGCCAGGCGTAGCTGTTCTTGCTGAGTGAGCGGTTGGTTCATGGCAATACCTTGTTGCGCACGAGTTTGCATATCCAGTATGACGTAAATCCGCAGCGAAAGTTACCGTATCCGCGAATTGATTCCGGCACCTACTGACAATCTACGGTAGTGCCATCTTTGCAGGCGTTTACTAAATAATCGAACTATGGATAAATGTTGAATAGGCCTCGCGTGCAAGAGACCGAAAAATAAAAACAACCTACATGACATCGGGGAGACGGAGAATTCGTTTTGGATCTCAAATGGCTCGATAGCTTACGCGTTCGCCTGATTTTACTGATCTGCCTGTCATCCATCCCGCCACTGGTCGTCGTCATCTACAACGCCGTCTATGAAGGCGAACGTATCGAATCCGATGCGCTGGAGAACGCTTACAAACTCGCCCAGCTCGCTTCCCAATACCAGGGCGGCCTGGTCGAAGGGACACAGGAATTGCTGGTCGGTATCAGCCATACGCCGGCGGTGATCGCCGGTGATTGGCCGAAATGCGAGCGTTACCTCACCAACGTGCTCGGCAAGAACACGCGCTACAGCAATCTCGGCGTGGCGAACCTGAAGGGCGATATCCTCTGCAGCGGCGAGCCCATGACGCGCAAGCTGAACGTCAGGGACCGCCAGTATTTCATCCGCGCGCTCGCAACGGGTAGCTTTGCCGTGGGCGATTATCACGTCGGTCGCGTCACCGGCATCCCCAGCCTGGGCATGGCGTTGCCAGTCTATGAAGCCGATGGTCGCATCGTCGCCATCGCGTATGCCGCCATCAATCTCGAAACATTGAAACAGACGGTCGATGAGATCGAGCTGCCCACGGACGGGATCCTCTTCATGTTCGACCGTAACGGCAAGCTGCTCGTGCAGTCGCGTCAGCAGGGGTCGCACTGGGTCTTGGATCATGCCCGGGAGATCTGGGCACGGGCTGCGCCTGGCGCGTCGGCCAATGCCGAGATCTACCGGGCGCAAGACGACATGTCGTGGATCTTCGCCACTTCACGCTTGCGCGGCATCCTTGACAGGGACGCGATCTCCATCGTCATCGCCACACCGATGGAATCGATGCTGAAGGAATCGCGACGCTATTATTTCCTCGTGCTCGGCATCATGTTCTTCAGCGCCTTGCTGGTGTTCGCGATCTCGCTGTTCGGCGTGCAGGCTTTTGTTCTGAGGCGCATCCAGACCCTCATCGAAGCGACCAAGGCCATCGGCCAGGGTCAGTTCGGCTTGCAGGTGCAGCCACGGGTGAAGGGCGGCGAATTGGGGCAGCTGGCCCATCACATCGACGACATGGCCGACAAGATCCAGCGCTCGCTGGTGCGCGAGCAGCAATACCGGTACCTGTTCGAGCGCAATCCCAATCCGATGTGGATATTCGCGCGCGCGGAGTTCGCATACCTGGCGGTCAATGAGGCCGCCATCAAGCATTATGGCTACAGCCGCGACGAGTTCCTGCGCATGGGGGTGACCGACATCTTGCCGAGGAACGAGTTGCAACGCGCGCAATCCTTCGTCGAGGCGATCCGGGAGAATGAGCTGCGCACGGATACCTGGCGACACCTGAAAAAGAACGGGGAGGAGATCCTGGTCGAGGTCGCGACCTACCCGATCGATTTCGAGGACACGCCTGCGATCATCGCCTCGATCAAGGACATCACGCACGAGACGCAAGTAAGGGCCAGACTCGCGGACAGGGACGAGCAGATCCGCTCGATGCTCGAATCGACGGCGGAAGCCATTTGCGGGGTCGACCTGCAGGGGCGCTGTACGTTCGCCAACCCGGCGCTGGCGCGTCTGTTGGGCTATGACGATCCGGACGCGCTGGCCGGCAGGGATATGCTGGCACTGATGCAGCCCGGCAGACCCGCTGATGAGGGTCTGCCCACCGAGGATAGCGAGATATTCCGTGCGCTGCAGGCCGGTCGAAGGGCGCATTCGGAGGAGGAGATCTTCTCGCGCAGCGATGGCAGCACCTTCCCGGTCGAATACTGGTCGTATCCGATCTATCGTGACGATCAGGTCAGTGGCGCGGTCATCACCTTCATCGATATCACCGAACGCAAGCTGCAGCAGCAGGCACTGGAGTTCCAGGCGCAGCACGATTCGCTCACCGGCCTGCCCAACCGCAGGATGCTGAACCAGCGCCTGCAGGAGCTATGTGCCAAGCCCAACAAGAGCTTCCACCTGATGATGATCGATCTCGATCGCTTCAAGGAAGTCAACGATGCGCTGGGCCATCATGCCGGCGACTTGCTGCTCATGCAGATCGCGTCAAGGCTCAAGCAGTGGCTGCGCCGCGGCTATTTCCTGGCACGCCTGGGTGGGGACGAGTTCGCCATCATCATGCCCAGCCTGCCTCGCAACATGACCGCCATCGACCTCGCGCAGGACCTGGTCAGCCTGATCGAACAGCCGGTCGAGATCACGGGTATCCGCGTCCAGATCGGCGCCAGTATCGGCATCACCGCTTTCCCGGAGGATGGCGAGCAGTCCGGTGGGCTGTTGCGCTGCGCCGATGTCGCCATGTACAGCGCGAAACGTTCGGGGGCCATGGTCGCCATGTATGACAGTACCTCGGATATCAATACTGCCGAGCACCTGGCACTGATGTCCGACCTGCACCAAGCCATCGAACAGAATCAGCTGACCCTGCATTTTCAGCCCAAGATCCGCCTGCGCGACCGCAGCATCGACAGCTTTGAGGCGCTGATCCGCTGGAACCATCCGCAGAAGGGCATGATCCCGCCCAGCCAGTTCATCCCGCTGATCGAGTTGACATCGCTTATCCGTCCATTCACCGCCTGGGTGTTGGAGCATGCCATGCGTACTTGCCGGGAATGGCGCGCGCATGGCCTGAACGCCGGCGTCGCGGTCAACGTATCCACACGCAACCTGCTCGACATGGCCTTGCCTGGGCAGATCGACGACCTGCTGGCGAATTACGCGCTATCGGCAGACTACCTCGAGCTGGAGATCACCGAGAGCGCCATCATGTCCGACCCTGTGCGCTCGCGCGACGTCCTCACCCGTATCCGCGAGAGTGGGGTGCACGTCTCGATCGACGATTTCGGTACCGGCTATTCCTCGCTGGAGTACTTGCAGAAGCTCCCCATCAATGCCATCAAGATCGACCAGACCTTCATCCGTCAATTGCTGCACCAGCAGGAGGCCATCTCGATCGTGCGCGCCGTGATCGGCCTCGCCCATAGCCTGAAGATCGAAGTCGTCGCGGAAGGTGTGGAAGACGAACCGACGATGGAGATCCTCAATGACCTCGGCTGCGACATCATCCAGGGGTATTTCATCAGCCGGCCCTTGGGTGTGGAAGAACTCCTCGGCTGGATCGACGAGCGTATCGGTCGCGATGCCGCGACCGGTCGCTAGGGCTGGGTCGCCAGGTCGGTCGCGAGCGCGACGTCAGAGCAGTCCAATCGGGACGCAAGCAGGGGCTAGCGACTCAGTGCCCTCACGGCAAAGCCAAAACGCACGTTAATAGTGCAATGCACTTTGATATGCACAGTTAAAGTGCGTTTTCCAAAATGGTGCATCAAAAAACCGTATATGAAACAGGCGCATGAGCACTGGCGCGGTTTTTGCTCTTGACTTTCGACTTTAAGTTTGAAGGGGAGAGACCTGAATGGAAGCATTGCAGTCCGGAAGCGACGTACTTTTCATATTATTAGGCGCCATCATGGTGCTTGCCATGCATGCGGGCTTCGCGTTCCTCGAAGTCGGCACAGTGCGCCGCAAGAACCAGGTGAACGCGCTGGTCAAGATCATGGTGGATTTCTCGGTGTCCACCATCGCGTATTTTTTCATCGGTTACAGCATCGCCTACGGCATCGGTTTTCTGCATGGGGCAGAGGCGCTGTCAGCCAAGAACGGTTATGAGCTGGTCAAGTTCTTCTTCCTGCTGACGTTCGCCGCGGCGATCCCGGCGATCGTCTCGGGCGGTATCGCCGAACGCGCCAAGTTCAATCCGCAGCTGGCAGCCACTTTTATCCTCGTCGGGTTCATCTATCCCTTCTTCGAGGGCATCGCCTGGAACGGGCATTACGGCGTGCAGGCCTGGCTCGAGGCCAGTTTTGGCGCCAAGTTCCATGATTTCGCCGGTTCCGTCGTCGTCCACGCCATGGGCGGCTGGCTGGCGTTGGGCGCCGTCATCATGCTGGGCGCGCGCCAGGGGCGTTACAGCAAGGACGGCCGCCTGCATGCGTTCCCGCCCTCCAATATCCCGTTCCTGGCACTGGGGGCATGGATACTGACCGTCGGCTGGTTCGGTTTCAACGTCATGTCCGCGCAGACCATCCAGGCCGTCACCGGCCTCGTTGCGCTGAATTCCCTGATGGCGCTGGTCGGCGGTACGCTGGCCGCCGTGGTCATGGGCAAGAACGATCCGGGCTTCGTGCATAACGGCCCGCTGGCGGGTCTGGTCGCAGTGTGTGCCGGTTCTGATGTCATGCATCCACTGGGCGCGCTCGTCACCGGCCTCGTCGCCGGTGCGCTGTTCGTCTGGGCCTTCACCCTGACGCAGAACCGCTGGAAGATCGATGACGTGCTCGGCGTCTGGCCGCTGCATGGTCTCTGTGGCGCGTGGGGTGGTATCGCCGCAGGCATCTTCGGCGCCAAGACGCTCGGTGGCATGGGTGGTGTCAGCCTGACATCGCAGCTCATCGGCACAGGCCTGGGTGTCGCCATCGCCCTCATCGGCGGCTTCATCGTCTACGGCCTGCTCAAAGTCATTGTCGGCATCCGGCTTGACGCCGAGCAGGAATACGCTGGCGCCGACTTGTCCATCCACAAGATCACCGCCACACCGAATTCGGCAGCGGGGCAGGACGACTAGCTGGCGACAAAATCCACCAGCGGTACAACTTAAAAGGCCATGCAGGGATCGCATGGCCTTTTTGTTTGCGGCATCTATGGCAGCTGGATCAGCTGGCGATCTTGTCTAGCGCGTCCAGTTGCATCTCTTGGCGAATGCCTTTGTCTACCAATGCCGCCGGGGCGAATCTTCTCAGTAAGCTCAAGCGGCAGGCCAGCTTTCCGGCGGGGTAACGCAACTTCGGCTGCTTGGCATTGGCTGCCTTCAGGACGACTTCAGCTACCACGGCGGGGTCGTCGCCTTGCTCTATCGCGGTCTTCAAGATCGTTGCGAGCGCCTTGCGCGCAACCGCGTATTCCTCGATCTGCTCGTCCACGGCCGGCGCGTTAGCTTCGAAGTTGGTTTTGGTATAGGCGGGCTCGATCACGCTCACCCGGATCCCCCATGTGCGGAGTTCATGGTCCAGCGATTCAGAGTAGCCTTCGAGCGCGTGCTTGGTCGCGGCATAGGTTGCCATGTACGGCGCTGGGATCAAACCCAGGATCGAACCTATGTTGATGATCCGGCCTTGCCCCTGCTTTCGCATATAAGGGACGACTGCCCGAATCACCCGGACGACGCCAAAGAAATTGGTATCGAAGAGCATTCTGCTTTGCTCGATCGAGCTTTCTTCCGCGCCACCGGCCGCTATCCCGAAGCCGGCGTTGTTCACCACGAGGTCGATGCGCCCCTCGATCCGAACTACTTCTTTCAATGCGGCCTCGATGGATGCCTCACTATTCACATCCATGGCGATCATCCTGTATGCGCGCTGACCAGGCTGCGGGCCCTTGCGGCTTGTGCCATAAACGGTATAGCCGGATTTCGCCAGCAGCGTGGCGGTGGCCTCACCGATGCCTGAAGAGGCGCCTGTCACGATTGCGATCTTGCTGTCCATGTCTTATCTCCTGATGTCGTTTCATGAATGGGTCGAACTTGCTTGAGTGATCTCGATAATATGATGACCGTCATATTTTCAAGTAAAAAAATGTCCGTTATCTGTGAATGTATCCTTCATTTCTTCGGCTTGTAGTGGTTCAGCGCCGCTTGACGGAAAGCAGTGGAAAGTTCGGTATCGTCCACAGCGCGCGCGAGCATCAGCGTGCCCAACATCGTGGATACCATCAATAAGGCTTCTTCGTGGGCATCCGATCGACCCCTAGCGGATAACTGGTCTTCGATCAGGCTGATCATTTCCTTTATTCGTCGTGTCGATACCGCCCTGACTTCAGGAGCCTGCCTAGGCATCTCAGAGCAAAGGGCCGCGATAGCGCATCCGGACTCTATATTCTGCGCATGCTCCTTCGACAGATAAGCGCTCATCAATGCCCACAAGCCATGTTCTTTCGGCGCGTCTGCGAATACCCGTTGCGTTAACGCGACCGTCTCTGCGCCGGCAAGGTCTGCAGCCTCCGCGAGCATTTCGTCCCTGGAGGCGAAGTGCGCGTAAAACCCGCCATGCGTGAGCCCGGCTTCTTTCATGATATCGGCGACGCCGGTGCCACTATAACCACTTCTGCGGATCGCCCGCGCCGCGGTTTCCAGAATGCGCGCATGGGTGATCTCTTTGCGGGAGGAGGCAGCCGTTTTGGCAGAGACTTTTTTCATGACGATCATAATATATGATGGTCATCATATTTACAACAGGGATGCATTTGCATGGACGGATGGTGCGGGATAGGTTGAAGTCGATCATGGGTAAAGCCCATAAGGCGCAGCGTGTTGCGAAAGTACGCTTTCGTGGGATCTGCGATGCCCATAAGGGCAGGTGTTTACATACATTCGACTTATATTCTGCGCGCCGACATGCACTTTCGACATGCTAAGATTCCGGCATGGCCAGTTTTCACGTCATTATCCCTGCAGCCGGCTCCGGGAGCCGCATGGGGTCCGAATTACCCAAGCAATACCTGCCCTTGCTCGGGCATCCGCTCATTGCCCACACCTTGTCGGTTTTTTCCGTTTCCCCCCGCATCGCCAGCGTCCATGTCGTGCTCAGCGAAGACGATGTCGATTGGCAGCGCTTGATGCCTGTGCTGGATGCGAAGATCAAGATCTGGCGTTGTGGCGGCGAGACGCGTGCCGCGACCGTACTCAATGGCCTGGAGGCCATCGCCGGCCAGGTGGGTGATGAAGACTGGGTGCTGGTGCACGATGCGGCCCGCCCTGGGTTGAATCAGGCCTTGCTTGACCGGTTGCTCGACAGCTTGCAGGAAGACGCGGTCGGCGGGCTACTGGCGATCCCGCTGGCGGATACATTGAAGCGCGCCGATGCCGAGAGCAGGGTGGCCAAGACCGAGCCGCGCGAAAACCTGTGGCAGGCGCAGACGCCGCAGATGTTCCGTTACGGTCTGTTGCGGCAGGCCCTGCAAGCGGCTGGCGGTGCGCCGACGGATGAAGCGCAGGCGGTCGAGGCGCAAGGGTTCAGGCCCAAACTGGTACCGGGCGAGTTACGCAATCTCAAGGTCACATACCCGCAGGACCTGGCGATGGCGGAAGCCATCCTGACTGCGGATAACCAACGTCAAGCATCAAGGAGAACGACATGATCAGGATAGGACAGGGCTTCGATGTGCATCAGTTGGTGGAAGGCCGACGCTGCGTCATCGGCGGGGTCGAGATTCCCCACCAAAAAGGGCTGGACGGGCACTCCGATGCCGATGTGCTCCTACATGCCATTTGCGACGCTTTGCTTGGTGCCGCTGCGCTGGGCGACATCGGCAAGCACTTCCCCAATACCGACGAACGCTACAAGGACATCGATTCTCGGCAATTGCTGACGCATGTGGCCAAGTTGCTGGAGGCCAAGCACTATTCCATCGTCAATATCGACGCCACGGTGATCGCCGAGGCGCCCAAGCTCGCGCCTTATATCGACCAGATGCGCGCCAATATCGCAGCCGATTGCCAGATCTTGCTCGATACCGTGAACGTCAAGGCCACCACCACCGAGAAGCTCGGCTTCACCGGCCGTGGCGAAGGCATCGCGGCGGAAGCCATCTGCCTCATCCAGTGCTACCGGCTCTAGGCGAGCGACCTCGATATCGCGGCTAAGCTAGCTTGTCGCAGGCTCCTTGGGCGTGCGGGCCTCGTCGGTGAAGTAGGGGAACAGCAGCGGCAACAGCAGCAGCGTGAAGAACGTCGCGGTGACGAGGCCGCCGACGATCACCACGGCGAAGGGCCGTTGTGTCTCCGAGCCGATGCCGTGCGACAGCGCCGCCGGCAGCAAGCCTAGGCCGGCCATCAATGCCGTCATGATGATGGGACGCAGCCGTGCCACCGCCCCTTCTAGCACCGAATCCGCCAGTGATTTACCCTCACGGATCAGATGTTTGATCTGCTCTACCATGATGACCCCGTTCTGCACCGATATCCCCGCCAGGGCGATAAAGCCGACTGCGGCCGAGATCGACAGGTGCAGCCCGGCAAGCCCAAGTCCGGCGAGCCCGCCGATCAGCGTGAACGGGATCATCAGCAGCACCAGCAGGGCGTTACGCATGGAGCGGAAAGCCGTGAACAGCAGGATGAAGATCAGCATCAGCGAGAGCGGCACGATGACTTCCAGCCGTTTCATGGCGCGTTGCTGGTTTTCGAACTGACCGCCCCAGGTCATGGTGTAGCCCGGTGGCAGCTTGACCTTCTGTTTCACTTTGGCCATGGCTTCCTTGACGAAACTGCCCTGGTCGCGCCCTATCAGATTGGCCTTGATGGAGACGATACGCGAGACACCTTCACGGCTGACGCGTGAGGCGCCCTGTTTGATCTCGATGTCGGCGATGGCGCTGAGCGGTATGGTGCCGGCCTGGTCCGGCAATGCGACCGGCAGTTCGGCGATATCGTCGACCGCATCGCGATAGGTGCGGTCGAGGCGCAGGGTGACGTCGAAGCGGCGGTCGCCGTCATAGAAGGTGTTGGCGGCACTGCCGGCCAGGGCCGTTTGCACGGTGGTGTTGACGTCGTTGACGCTCATGCCGTAGCGCGCCAGCTTGGCGCGATCCAGACGGATATCGAGTTCGGCGTTGCCCGAGATGCGGATGGCAGCGACATCGGTCGCGCCCTGGATGCCGTTCAGTACGTCGACCACTTCGTCGGCCTTGGCTTCCAGGATGTTGAGATCGCTACCGAAGATCTTGACCGCGATCTCACCCTTGACGCCGGAAAGCGCTTCTTCCACGCTATCCTGGATCACTTGCGAGAAGTTGGTCGGGATGCCCGGGATCTGATGGATCTTTTGCGAGATGTCGTTGACCAGCGCTTCCTTGGTCGGGAATCGCCATGCGTCGTGCGGTTT
Organism: uncultured Nitrosomonadales bacterium; assembly: GCA_946481065.1. The sequence goes on along the minus strand of CAMLMA010000007.1, from coordinate 10,905 downwards.
GAGGTCAGCGAGGATCTCGATGTTATTCGGCCCCTTGGGGTCGGTGCCGTCATCAGGGCGTCCGACATGGCTCACCACCAGATTGATCTCCTGATAGCTCTCAAGGATTTTCCGTACATGGCGTTCGACATCCTTGGTCTTCTCGAGCCCGGTGGACGGCGGCAGGCTGATGGTCAGCCAGATGTTGCCTTCGTCCAGCTTGGGCAGGAACTCCGAGCCGAGGCGGGGCGCCAGTAGCAGCGAAAGCGCGAGCAAGGCCACCGATACGCCGACGGTGAGTTTTCGCATCTTCGCCATATGCAGCAGAAAATCGCGGTAACCCTTCTGGATCGCCTCCATCCACGGGCTGTGCTTCTCGGCCATGTCTTCACGACGCATGGTGTATGAGAGTAGCGCCGGTACCAGTGTCAGCGTCAGCAGGATGGCGCCGAGCAGCGCGAAGCTTAGCGTGAAAGCCATGGGCGAAAAGATCTTGCCCTCGACCCGCTGGAACGTGAAGATCGGGAGGAAAGCCAGGATGATGATGATCTTCGAGAACAGGATCGGCCGCCCCATCTCGATCGCGGTCTGTTTCAGGGTATGCAGGCGCCAGCCGTAGTTCGCGTGCTGCGGGAACTGATCGACCTGAGCAAAAGCCAGCCGGACCATCAGGGCCTCGACCAGCACGACGGCACTATCGATGATGATGCCGAAGTCCACCGCCCCCAGCGAGATCAGGTTGGCCGATACCCCGCGCACATCCATGATGATGAAAGCGAACAACAGCGATAGCGGGATGATGGAAGCGACGATCAGCGCCGCGCGCCAGTTACGCAGGAACACGACCAGCAAGGCGACCACCAGCAGGGCGCCGACGATGAGGTTCTCGGTGACGGTATGCACGGTATGGTCGACCAGTGTGGTGCGATCGTAGAACGGCGCGACGCGGACCCCAGGCGGCAGCTTGGCGTTGATTTCCTTGACCTTTTCCCGAAGGTCGGCGATGACCTTGGCCGGGTTCTGGCCCTTGTTCATGATCACGATGCCTTCGACCACATCGTCGCGGTCATTGAAGGCGACGATACCCGAGCGCGTGCGATCGCCGATGACGACCTGGCCGATATCGCCGACCAGGATCGGTTTGCCCTGGCGCGACGTGACGACGGTGCGGGCGATGTCGTCCAGGCTTTTATAGAGGCCGATGCCGCGGATGACCAGCGATTCGTCGCCACGGTGCATGAGGCCGCCGCCGACGTTGCTGCTGTTGGTGGACAACGCCTGGCTGATCTGGTCGATGGTGAGATCGAATTTCTTCAGCAGGTAAGGGTCGATGCGCACCTGGTATTCCTTGACCGCACCGCCGAAACTGGTGATATCGGCGACACCGGGTACGGTGCGCAGGATGGGCCGGATCTGCCAATCCTGGATCGCGCGGATGTCGCGTTGCGGCATATCCTTGGGGGCTTCCACCAGGTAACGGAAGATCTCGCCGACAGCCGTGGACAGTGGTGCCAGCGTCGGCTGGTACGCAGCGGGCAGGTCTGCGCCCTGCAGGTGTTCGATGACCTGCTGGCGGGCGAAGTAATCGTCGGTATGCTCGGAGAAGGTCAGGGTCACGACCGATAGGCCAGTGATGGAGACAGAACGCATCTGGCTCAGGTGGGGCACGCCACTCATCTCGTGTTCGATGGGCAGCGTGACGACACGCTCGACTTCCTCCGGCGCGAGACCCGGCACCTGGGTGACGATGCCGACATGCACATCCTCGACATCCGGGAATGCCTCGATCGGCAGGTTCTGCAGAGCGAACCAGCCGGAGATGACGATGGCTACCGTGCCCAGCAGCACGAAGCCGCGCTGCTGCAGCGAAAAGGTGATCAGTTTTTCAAGCATGGGAGGGCTACTTGCCGGCTGAGAGTTCGGAGTTGAGCAGGACTGCGCCACCGGTGACTAGGCGCTCACCCTTGCTCAGGCCCTGCTTGATAGTCGCATATTCGCGACCTTGTGAATTCAGCACGACCAGTTTCTTCTTCAGGTGGCCAGGGCTGATTTCGACAAAGACGTAGTTGTGGATACCTTCCGTGATGAGGGCCTCGTTGGGTGTGCGGATGACCTTTTCCCTGCCAGGACTGAGCGGCGTGATGCGCGCATACATCTCCGGCTTCAGCTTGTTCTGGGCATCGATCACACAGCGCACGGGAATGCGGCGTGTGGTCGGGTCGACCATGGCACCGATCGATTGGATATGGCCGCTGAAGATCTCGCCCGGATAGGCCTCGACCTCGATATTGACGGCCTGGCCGCTGCTGACCTTGCCCAGGTCCCGCTCGGGCAGGTCGATCGTCGCCCACAGGTGTGCCGGGTCGGTGATGATGAATAGCGGAGCGGCGGCGTCAGGCCGAACTTCGTTGCCCGGGTTGACTTGGCGGTCGACGACCACACCGGTGATCGGCGCACGCACGCTGTAGGTTTCGCTACCGGCATCGCGAGCGCCGCCAAGATTCTCAAGTTTTGCCCGAGTGCGACGGGCCTCGGCCTCGGCTTCCGCCAGCGCGGCCTGATTATTCTCGTAATCCTTGCGTGCGATCACGCCTTCGTCGAGCAACAGCTTGCTTCGTTCGAAGGCCTGGCGTTTCAGTAGCAGTTCGCTCTGCGCCTTGTGCACGTCTGCGATGGCCTCGCCGAGGTCTGGCGAATCCATGGCAAGTAGCTTCTGGCCGGCTTTGACGGTATCGCCGACCTCCACGAAGATACGCGAGACGCGGCCTGCAACCGGCGAACTGATGCGGGCGGTGTGATTCTCGTCGAAGGCGATCTTGCCGTTGAGCGGTTCCGCCGCGGGCGCGTCGATCTCGACCACTGGCTCGATCCGCAGGCTGGCCAGTTGCGGTGAGCCCGGCGGCAGGATGACTTCATCGACCTTCTTGGTGATCTTGCCAGGGCTGGGTGGCGGCTTGGCAACGGCTTTTTCGCTTGCCGAAGCCGGTGTGGCCAGGCTCAGGCCCAGCAATAACGCCAGTGATAGCGGGTAGGCACGCCAAAGGGCGTGCCGGGAGTCAAGCCAGGAGTTAAGCATAAGGGGCTTCATTCGGTGTCAGTGGGAGTCAGGGGTGATCGGAGCGGTCGATACGGATGCCGGAGCAAGTGTTGATGCATTGACTGTGACGCTATGCGAAAAATTCCTATCCAGCAAAAAGAATTTCATGCCTTGAGCAGGACGATGACGGCGCCACTGCCACCATCCTGTGGCCGGGCCTGGGCATAGGCGATCACCTCGTCCTTTTGCATCAGCCAGTTGCGTAGCTTGTGCTTGAGTACGGGTTCACGGTTGCGCGATCCCAGACCCTTGCCATGCACGATGCGCACGCACCGGATGCCGCGTTTCTTGCAGTCGGCCAGGAAGGTCGCGACATAGAGCCTGGCCTCGTCGGCGATCAGGCCATGCAGGTCGATCGCCGCTTGCACCACCCAGTGTCCGCGCCGCAGTTTGCTCAGGATGTCCGGCGAGTGGCCTTCGCGCAGGTAGAGCAGTTCTTCGCCGCTTTCGAGTTCGTGCGCCGGGATGTAATCGTCGCTCAACGAATCGCGCAAGGCCTGCTGCTCATCGCGGATGAACTGCCTGGGAACTGGTTTGGGACGGGGTGGGGTGATGGGGACGCGCGTCGACTTTACCGGGCGTGCGCCTTGGACGGCCGCGCGGAAAAGCTCGATATCGTCATCATCTTGGTCAGGGTTCGACACAGTCAGGCCATTAAAAAAACGCACATATCAGCGCTGGTATTCTGCCCTGATAGTGCGTTCTTGGGTTAGCTTTCCGTTACCGGCGGTTTGCGCCTAAACGTCGAGATAGCGCTCGGCGTCAAGCGCCGCCATGCAGCCCGAACCTGCGCTGGTCACGGCCTGGCGGTAGATATGGTCCTGTACGTCGCCCGCCGCGAAGACCCCGGGGATGCTGGTCGCGGTGGCGTTGCCTTCACGGCCACCCTTGGTGACGATGTAGCCGTTCTCCATCTCCAGCTCGTCCGCGAAGATATCGGTGTTGGGTTTGTGGCCGATGGCGATGAACACGCCCTTGAGCGCGATGTCCTTGGTCTCGTTCGTCTGGTTGTGCTTGATGCGCATGCCAGTCACGCCGCTGTTGTCGCCCAGCACTTCTTCCAGCACATGGTGCAGTTGCAGTTCGATCTTGCCTTCCTGTACGCGCTGCATCAATTTGTCGACCAGGATGGCTTCGGCCTTGAACTTGTCGCGGCGATGCACCAGGGTCACCTTGCTGGCGATGTTCGCCAGGTACAGCGCTTCCTCGACCGCTGTGTTGCCGCCGCCGATCACGGCCACTTCCTGGTTGCGATAGAAGAAGCCGTCACATGTCGCGCAGGCCGAAACGCCCTTGCCCGAGAAGTGTTCTTCGGAAGGCAGGCCCAGATACTGGGCGGAAGCGCCGGTGGCAATGATCAACGCGTCGCAGGTGTATTCGCCGGCATCGCCGATCAGGCGGATGGGCTTTTCCTTGAGTTTGGCTGTATGGATATGGTCGAAGATCATTTCCGTGTTGAAACGCTCGGCATGCTTCTGGAAACGCGCCATGAGTTCCGGGCCTTGCACGCCATCGGCATCCGCAGGCCAGTTGTCGACCTCGGTCGTGGTCATCAGTTGACCGCCCTGGGCGATGCCTGTGACCAGCACCGGCTTGAGGTTTGCGCGCGCAGCATAGACAGCGGCAGAGTAGCCCGCTGGACCGGAACCCAGAATCAGCAGGCGGGCGTGTTTGGTGGCCATACGTTAAAACTCCCGATAAAAATCCAACATGAGGGATGAACCCCTGTTTTCAAGCGAAGCGCGCGGCGCACCGCGATCCATCGACCGCGATACGCCGCGCTGGCATTGGCGCCTGAAATCCAAGGCTGAAATCTTACGCTAAAACTGTTGCAAACTGGATGGCTGCTAAAGGCTTTTGAGTTCGGCCGCATAGCTTGAGATGCGCTTCACGCCTATTAGCCATCGCCGAAAGCGGCCTCATTTTTCCAGCAAGCTTCTCAACATCCAGGCCGTTTTTTCATGCAGTTGCAGGCGCTGGGTCAGGAGGTCGGCGGTCGCTTCGTCGCCAGCTTTCTCGGCAGCGGGGAAGACGCCACGTGCCGTGCGTACCACCGCTTCGTGGCCGGCCACGAGTTCGCGGATCATGTCATTGGCCTTGGGTACGGATTCACTCTCTTTGATCGAGGCGAGCTTGATGAAATCACGATAAGTACCCGGCGCATAGAAGTCGAGAGAGCGGATGCGCTCGGCGATGGCATCCACTGCCAGTGCGAGTTCAGTGTATTGCTGCTCGAACATCAGATGCAGGGTGTTGAACATCGGCCCCGTGACATTCCAGTGGAAATAGTGCGTCTTCAGGTAGAGGGTATAGGTGTCTGCCAGCAAGTGCGACAGGCCTTCAGCGGTCTTCTTGCGATCTTTTTCGTTGATGCCGATATCCATTTGCTTCTCCTGATGGTGGGTATTCGATACTAAAAATGACAATTGCCGTTATCTTAGGTTCATGGCGATGATGGCGCAAATTGATTGTACAAATCGGCGCGATAGGCGCGGTTTATGGGGTGACTTGAGGCGCGCATGCTTGAGGCGTGCATGATAGCTCCGGCGCAGCCGAACGCGGGTCGCGCATGGCATGGCGACATCTGGCGAGACGACACACCGCGGACAATCGATACTGCTATAATCGGGCCTGATTCCAACCTTGTTCTGGGCATGTAAAACATCTTGTTTTTCCGAAAAAAAACCGTCCCGCTCAATAGCCGCCGCGAACCTGTGGAGCCCGTAAAGACCCACGGCATCGTCCGTGAGGCCTGGTGGATGATCCTGCTACTGGTCGGGCTCTATCTCACGGTGATCCTGTTCAGCTACCATCGCGACGACCCTTCATGGTCGCATAGCGCCAGCGACAGCACCCTGATCCACAATGCGGGTGGCGCAGTCGGTGCCTGGCTCTCGGATATCCTGCTCTATCTGTTCGGGTTTTCTGCATGGTGGTGCGTTGTGCTGGCGTTCTATGCCATCTGGCTGGTCTACCTTCGCCTGGAAGTGGTCGCCGCGCATCACAAACCCGTGCTGCTGTTCAATCTTGTCGGCTTTGGCATCCTGCTGGTGTCGTCCTGCGCGCTGGAGGCCGGGCACGTCATCCCCTTGCCGGCTGACCTGCCATTGGGCGCTGGCGGCATGCTCGGCGATGTGGTCGACGGTATTCTGCGATCGATGCTGGGTTTCGATGGCTCGACCCTGGTCCTGCTGATGCTGATGGCGATCGGATTCAGCCTGTTCACGGGTTGGTCGTGGATCATGATGACCGAGAAGCTGGGCGCAGGCATCGAGATCAGTTACGCATTCCTGCGCGACAAATGGCAGGATCGGCAGGATCGCAAGGCAGGGCGCATCGCCGAGCAATTGCGTACCGAATTCGTCGATAACGAACGCAAGCGCACTGAAGACCGCATGCCGGTCCAGATCGAGACGCCTGCGGTCGAGATCGTCAAAAGCGAACGCGTGCAGCGCGAGAAGCAGGCGCCCTTGTTCGAGACCTTGCCTGACTCGCCACTACCGCCGCTGCATCTGCTGGATGAGCCGCATGGCGAGGTCGAGCTGCAATCTGCCGAGACCCTCGAATTCACCTCACGCCTGATCGAGCGCAAGCTCATGGACTTCGGTATCGAGGTCAAGGTGCTGACGGCCTTGCCAGGCCCTGTCATCACGCGTTATGAGCTGGACCCGGCGCCTGGCGTCAAGGGTAGCCAGGTGGCGAATCTGGCGAAAGACCTGGCGCGCGCGCTATCGGTCATCAGCATCCGCGTGGTCGAGACCATCCCGGGCAAGAGCTGCATGGGCCTCGAGATCCCCAATCCCAAGCGCCAGGTGGTGTTCCTTTCGGAGATCCTCGGTTCCCAGGTCTATGCCGACGTACATTCGCCACTGGCCATCGCACTGGGCAAGGATATCGCCGGCAAGCCCGCGGTGGCCGACCTCGCCAAGATGCCACATGTGCTGGTCGCAGGGACCACCGGTTCCGGTAAGTCGGTGGCCATCAACGCCATGATCCTCAGCCTGTTATACAAGGCTGAACCGAACAAGGTGCGGCTGATCCTGATCGATCCCAAGATGCTGGAACTCTCGGTCTACGAAGGCATCCCGCATTTGCTGGCACCGGTCATCACCGATATGCGCCAGGCCGGTAACGCGCTCAACTGGAGCGTCGCCGAGATGGAACGGCGCTACAAGCTGATGTCAGTGCTTGGCGTGCGTAATCTCGCGGGCTACAACCAGAAGATCCGTGACGCGAAAAAAGAGGGTGAGCCCATCCCGCACCCGTTCAGTCTCACGCCGGAAAGCCCGGAGCCATTGGACGAGTTGCCGATGATCGTGGTCGTGATCGACGAACTTGCCGATCTTATGATGGTGGTGGGCAAGAAGGTCGAAGAGCCGATCGCGCGCCTCGCGCAAAAAGCCCGGGCTTGCGGTATCCACCTGGTGGTGGCGACACAGCGGCCATCGGTCGATGTCATCACGGGCCTGATCAAGGCCAATATCCCCACGCGTATCGCTTTCCAGGTGTCGAGCAAGATCGATTCGCGCACGATCCTGGACCAGATGGGCGCCGAAGCCCTGCTCGGCCAGGGCGACATGCTCTACCAGCCGCCAGGGACCAGCTATCCGCAGCGCATCCATGGCGCGTTCGTCTCTGACCAGGAAGTCCACCGTGTAGTGGATAACCTCAAGTCACGTGGTGAGCCGAACTATGTCGAGGGCATCCTCACCGGTGCCAGTGATGGTGATGGAGAAGGTGGGGAGCTATCGGGCGAAGGCGGTGGGGAATCCGACCCCTTGTACGACGAAGCGGTCGCTATCGTGCTCAAGTCGCGTCGCGCATCGATCTCATCGGTACAACGCCACCTGCGTATCGGGTATAACCGTGCTGCCCGCCTGATCGAAGAAATGGAACGTGCCGGCCTCGTGTCGGCGATGCAGAGCAACGGCAACCGCGAAGTGCTGGCCCCCAAAGGGAATGAATAGCGTGAATGAAAACATCATGAATCTCGGAATCGTCCTGCGATCGACACTGGTCGCGCTGAGCCTCAGCGTCCCGTCGCTTGCCCATGCGGGCGGCGTGGATAGTCTGCGTACCTTCTTCCAGACCACGCAATCGCTGCGTGCCGATTTCCAGCAGACCGTGGTCGATAACCAGGGGCGCAAAGTGCAGGAGGTCACGGGCACCATGCGATTGCAACGCCCGGGCAAGTTCCGCTGGGATTACAACAAGCCTTATGTGCAGGTCATCGTCGGCGATGGTGCACGCGTCTGGCTATATGATCCGGAGTTGAGCCAGGTCACCGTGCGTTCGCTCGACAAGGCGCTGGGCAACACCCCGGCCGCACTGCTGGCGGGGTCGAAGGAGATGGAAAAGAGTTTTACGCTCAAGGATGAGGGTCGCCAGGACGATCTCGATTGGGTACAGGCCACGCCGAAGACGCCTGAAAGCGGTTTTGAAAAGGTCTTTCTGGGCTTTCGCAATGATCGGCTGCAGGAAATGGAGCTGCATGACAGTTTCGGACACATGACCGTCATCGAATTCTCGAAACTGGAAACCAATCCCAAACTTTCGCCAGAGGCGTTCCGTTTCGTACCGCCTGCAGGCGCCGATGTAGTCGGTGAATAAGCGCTCATCTGGCAGCAGAATTCCTCATCCCGTTATATATGTTGCTAATTTGCAACAGTAATTCATAGTTTTGTTGTAAAACCGCATCCCGCTATCCAATCTGTGCAGGTTTGGGTATAGTTTGCTTGTGCAAAATGCGTATTGCATAACTAGAATTCTAAAAAAATCATCGGGGTGTGGAATGCTAATAGCTCGTCTTCGTGCGTTATTAGTTGTGTTGTTCTTTTTCGGGGTCTCTTCTCTGGCGTTCGCTGCAGAGGACACGACACTTTCAAAGGCTTCTGAGCTTATCAAGGCCAATGATTTCAAAGCCGCATATGAGTTGCTCGAACCACTGGAGCAAGAACGCGCCGGCGACGTCAACTATGATTACCTGTTGGGAGTGGCTGCGGTAGAGAGCGGCCAGGTCACGCGCGGTGTGTTCGCGTTGGAACGCGTGCTGGCCACCAGCCCCAACCATCTCGATGCGCGCGCAGAGATCGCCAAGGCCTATTTCCGGCTCGGCGAGAGCGAGACCTCGAAAACCGAATTCCAGAACATTCTGAGCCAGAAGCCTTCGAAGGAAGTCGAAACGGCAGTCGAGAAATACATGTCGGCGATCGACAAGGCGTTGGGCCTAACGACCACGTTCGCGGCCTATCTCGATTTCGGCCTCGGCTTTGACAGCAATATCAATAGTGCGACCTCGGCGACCGGCATCACACTGGCGCCAGCCCTGGGGAGTCCGCGGCTGGTCCTGCCAAGCGCGGCGCAGGAGCAATCCAGCAAGTATATGAGCGTCGCTGGGGGTGCTTCTTTCCGCCAGCCCTTGTCCAAGGATCTCTCGCTGTTCGGCAGTGTGCAGGGTCAGAACCGCACGAACTGGAACGAAAGCCAGTTCGACCCGAGTTCGATCGATTACAGCCTGGGCCTGACCTACAGAAAGCATATCGATACCTTCACCGCTGCCTTGCAGGGCAATACCTATGACATCGACGGTAACCGTTTCAGGCGATCCTACGGTGCACTGGCGCAGTGGCAGCGCGACCTCGACGACAGGAACCAGATCAGCCTCTATGGGCAATATGCCAAGCTTTCCTATCCCACCAGCAATATCCGGGATGCGGATCGCTACATCGTCGGTGGCGGTTGGGCGCATGTCTTCGCTGGGGATAAATCGCCGGTGCTCTTCATCGGCCCGTACGTAGGGAAGGAGAACACCGAGGATTCGGCATTCGATTTCCTGAGTAACTCCATCTACGGTATCCGCGCCGGCGGCCAGATGACCGTCAATCCAAAGCTGGTGGCCTATGCCGGTGCCAGCTACGAATACCGTGACTACGACGGGCGCGATCCGGTTTTCGGAAAGACGCGCCGCGACGACCAATTCGACTTCAATATCGGCTTGCGGTATCTGCCAGGTTATCAGTGGACCATCAGGCCGCAACTCAGTTACCTGAAGAACGATTCCAACACGACGATCTTCGATTTCGATCGCACCGTGCTGTCCATCAACTTCCGTAGAGACTTCAATTGGTAGGAACCCGGGGGACGATCATGAACCAGCCTATATTCAATCTGAACAGACAAGCGTTGATCGCAGCGATGATCTCGGCGGCGTTTCCGCTGGGTACGCAGGCAGCGGTCGGGCGCGTCGAGTTCGCCGTCGGTAACGTCAATGCATTGGGGCAGGACGGCAATGCCCGCAGCCTGAGTAAAGGCGGCGAGATCAACAATGGCGATACCATCCAGACCATCGACGGTCGCGCGCAGATCCGCTTCTCCGATGGCGGATACATCTCTCTGCAGCCGAATACCGAATTCAAGGTCGAGGACTACAACTACAACGGCAAAGCCGACGGAAGCGAAAAAGGGTTCTTCAGCCTGGTGAAGGGTGGGCTGAGAGCCATCACTGGCGCCATTGGCCACACCAATAAACAGGCGTACCGCGTGAACACGCCTGTGGCCACTATCGGTATCCGCGGTACGGAATACCTCGCCCAGGTCTTCAACACGCGCCTTCTGGTCAAGGTCGGCAATGGCGCGGTCTATCTGGTGAATGCTGCCGGCGATATCGTGCTCTACAAGGGCCAGGTGGGCGAAGCCGGTCCTGGCAGCAAGCCAAAATACAGTTCCGATCAGCTCACGCTTGGTGCTGCAGGCCCTACCGGCGGTACGCCGCAACAGACCCAACAGGATCAGCAAAACCAGCAGAACCAGAACAATGTGTTCCAGGTCGG
>CAMLMA010000006.1 GCA_946481065.1 uncultured Nitrosomonadales bacterium | reverse complement strand
GATCCTCGAAAGGCGTTCAGCCGTGCCGGTTTCGCATGAAATCGGCCACGCCCCATAGTTGTTCGGCGAGCTGGGTCAACACCGGCTCTTCGATACCGATCTCGTGCATGGCACGCACCATGCAATACATCCACTGATCGCGCTCCGCTTCGCCGATGGCGAACGGCATATGCCGCTTGCGCAGGAATGGGTGGCCGTAGCGGTCGATATACAACTGCGGGCCGCCAGTCCATCCGGTCAGGAACATGAACAGCTTCTCACGCGCCTCGGTCAACTCGGCAGGGTGCAGCGCGCGGATCCCGGCGGCCTTGGGGTCGCTGTCCATGACGTCATAGAAGGTCTCCACCAGTGCGCGAATGCGTTCCACACCGCCCAACAACTCGAAGAAGGTCGCCCGGCTGCTGCCTGGCTCCTGAATCTTGTCCAGCATCTCCCGGCCCTCGCTAACCAGCCACCGGCTTGACCAGGCTCGCCGCCTGTTTCGCGCGACTGCGAGCCTCCTTGATATCCTTGCCACGCGCCAGCGCCACACCCATGCGGCGGCGAACGAATGATTCAGGCTTGCCGAACAGACGCAGGTCAGACTCCGGCACCGCAAGCGCGGCTTCGATACCCTCATAACTCAGGTTGCTGTTTTCCACGCCACCGTAGATCACGGCGCTGGCGCCGGGCGCCGCCAGGGCGACGTTGACCGGCAAACCCAGAATGGCACGCGCGTGCAGGTCGAACTGGCTAAAACGCTGACTGGCCATGGTCACCATGCCGGTATCGTGCGGACGCGGACTGACTTCCGAGAACCAGACCATATCGCCCTTGACGAACAATTCGACGCCGAACAGGCCAAGGCCGCCCAGGCTTTCAGTGACCTGTGCCGCGATCTGCTGCGCGCGCTGCAAGGCCAGTGGCGCCATGGGCTGCGGCTGCCAGCTCTCGATATAATCGCCCTGCTGCTGCAGATGGCCGATCGGCTCACAGAAATAGGTGTCGATGGCGCCTGCGGCGTTCTTTGCACGCACGGTCAGCAAGGTGATCTCATAATCGAAATCGATCTGCCCTTCGACGATGACCTTGCCCTGATTCACGCGCCCTCCGGTCGCCGCATATTGCCAGGCCGCCTCGACTTCATCAGGCCCGGTGATCCGCGACTGTCCCTTGCCAGAAGACGACATCGTCGGCTTGATGAAACAAGGGTAACCGATGCCGTTATCGATGGCAGCCTGCAAGGCTGTCAGGCTATCCGCGAAAGCATAAGGCGAAGTCGGTAACTCAAGCTCCTCGGCTGCCAGGCGGCGGATGCCTTCGCGGTTCATCGTCATTTGCACGGCTTTCACCGTCGGGATGACGCGCGTGTCGCCCTGCCGCTCGATCGCCTCCAGCGTCGCTGTATTCAGCGCCTCGATCTCGGGCACGATGAGGTGCGGCTGTTCCTTCGCGACAAGCGCGCGCAAAGCCTGATCGTCAGTCATGTCGATGACATGGGCCCGATGCGCCACTTGATGTCCGGGCGCATTGGCATAGCGATCCACCGCGATCACTTCGACGCCGAGGCGCTGCAGGGCGATGATGACTTCCTTGCCGAGTTCGCCGCTGCCAAGCAGCATGACGCGGGTCGCGGATGGTGTGAGCGGGGTGCCAATTCTCATGAAGGACTCCATAGGGACAGATCGGTGGTTCAGGATCGTTGGGCCTGATCCGCGCATTCGGATAGACGCGTCGGGCCCAATGATTCAAATCTGCAAAATCATATCATGGCCGTCAATAGGCACATTGCGCAGCCTGTTGTCGAATGGCGACAAAATACGCATCCATGCAATGATTCTCGCGCAGAAAAAACATGCAACCGATTGTTAAATATCGATATTTTTCCCATGGCCCGGCGCTTGCTGATAGTGCTTCACTTGCACATATAGCAAGGTATAAGTCACACAGGGGAGAAGCACATGGCACTATCGAAATATCTCACGATCGCGTTACTGGTCGCCGCCGCTTTACTGGGCCTTTCCAGGCTGCCGAAACACTATGAAGCCGCTACCATCGGCGCTACTGTGGGTGGCGTCGCTGGCGTCGTGCTTGCGACCAGCACACCCATCGGCTTGCTTGGCGGACTAGTGGTCGGGGGCTGGCTGGGCGACCAGCTGAATATCGGCGATACCGGCACCAATCGTTAGCGTCGTCGCCGAGAGACACCTCAAGCTTTTGTATTTGCAGGATTTTTACTGAACCAGCAGAAATCCGTCTCCAATCGGAGACGGATCAGGCCTTGAGGCCGTGCTTTTCCATGCGGTAACGCATGGCCATCCGCGTGATGCCGAGCTGGCGTGCGGCTTCCGACACATTGTTATTGGCTTGCTTGAGCGCATTCTCGATCAATAAGCGCTCGGCCGAATCCAGTGTCATCTGCGAGGCGCTGAAGGCACCTTCCCCCGCGCTCATGGCCGGCCGGCCCATGCCGCCAGGGCTCAACATCGCTTGCATCGGATGGTTTTGCTTGGCGACATGCATGGGCAACGCCAGATCATAAGCCGTGATCCGGTCGTTACGGCTCAACAGGACAGCACGGCTGATCTGGTGCCGCAATTCCCGGACATTGCCGGGCCAGGGATAATTACCCATCATCTCGATGGCGTCTGCCGCGAAATCCCGCTGCGGCAACCCATAACGTCGCTCTGTCTGCGCAGCGAAGTGCCTTGCCAGCAGCAGCACATCGCCCCCCCGTTCACGCAACGGCGGCATAAGGATGGTCAATACGTTGAGCCGGTAGTAGAGATCAGAACGGAAACGACCATCGAGCACCATCTGATGCAGATCGCGGTTGGTCGCGGCCACGAACCGTGCCGGCACAGCCCGTTCACGTGTCGAGCCGAGCCGTCTCACGACACGACGTTCCAGCACGTTGAGCAGCTTGGCCTGTAAGGCCAGGGGCAACTCGCCCAGTTCATCCAGGAACAGCGTACCGTCTTCAGCGGCCTCGATCAGACCTGGCCTCGCACCTTGGGCACTGGTGAAGGCGCCCTTCTCGTGCCCGAACAACTCACTCTCGATCAGGTCTGCGGGCAAGGAAGCGCAATCGACATGCACGAACGGGCGATCGCTGTTGGCACATGAGACATGCAGCAAACGTGCGACCACATCCTTGCCGGTCCCGGTTTCGCCATTGATCAACACCGTGGGCGGCGCGGCCGTCTCTATCGTCACCAGCTGCGAGATGCGCTCGACCTGGCTGCGCACGCTTTGCATCGCCGGACTTTGCCCCAGCAGTTCGATGCCTTCGGCGGCATGGGCATCCCGCTGGCGGGAATAATCAAGATGATGCTTGAGTGTGGTGGACTGCTCGGCTTTCTGGATCACCAGCAGCAACTCTTCCAGATCGACCGGCTTCTTCAGGTAATCGATGGCGCCCTGCTTGACGGCGCTCACGGCATCGGCAACTTCGCCATATGCAGTCATGACGATGACCGTCACGCCCTTGGCGACAAGCTCGGTGAGCAGGTCCAGCCCGTTACCGTCCGGCAGGCGCATATCGAGCAAGGCGATATCCGGGACGAACTGCCGCGCGATCGCACGGCCGTCATGCAGATTCTCCGCATGCTCGCATTCGTAGCCAGCCTTTTGCAGCCGCTTGCATACGGCACGCGCGAATAGCGTCTCGTCCTCGACAACGAGGATACGCCGGGCATTCATCGATAATCCGTTCTTCACCAAATCGTGGTCACGCTTTCATCAGGGTCATGCATGGGTTGATGTTCAATCCGGGTCGGCAGAGCCGCTCGCTGACTGCGGATTGGTACCGAACTCGTAACGCAGGCCGAACCAGGCGGCGCGCGGCGGTGCCGGCGTACGGAATTGCTCAGGCACCCAGCTATCGGTACCGCCTGCATTGAATGAACGGTCCGCCGTATTGAATGCGTTCACGCCCAACACCCCGAGCGTCTGATAATCGCGATCGAAGATATTGACCGCCCGTGTGAACGCCGTCCAGTTGGGATTGAGTCGCCAGTTGGCATCAAGGTTGACGACCGTGTAACCGCCGATCTTGCCGTTGTCGTCCTTGTTGTTCTCGTCACCACGGGCATAGATGCTGCTGGCGGTGATGGTATTGACACCCACAGTCAGGGCACGCGTCACGTCGTAGGCCAGGCGCAGCTTGAGCGAATGGCGAGGGATGTTGGGGATGTTGTCGCCCGGCCGCGTCCTGTAGTTACCGTTCGCATCGGCACTGGAGTTGTTCTCGTTGCGGAAGGTGACTGCCGACTGGAAGGTCGCTTGCAGGTACTGATAATTGGCGGCGACACGCAAACGCTCGATCTTGCCGGTCAGCCCGAGCTCCAGGCCCTGACGGCGGGTTTCGCCGACATTCTTGAAGTAGCCGAAATTGGTCGCTTCGCTGCTGATGAACTGGATGTCGTCGGTCAGGCGCGAGCGGAACACGCTGGCATTCCAACGCCAATCGCTATTGAAGAGGCCGCGCAGGCCGGCTTCCCAGGTCTTGGACACCACCGGTTTCAGCGAAGGATCCGCCAGGAAATCGGTCGGCAGGCGGCATGGCGTCAACGGGTCGGCACAAGCCAGTTCGATCGGGGTCGGCGCCCGCATGCCTTCGTTATAGGCGCCATAGTAGCCGATGGCATCGTTCGGGTTGTAGTTGAAGCCGACAGCCGGGTTGAGGCGGTTGAAGGTATGGACGATGCCGGGAGAGTCCCCCGTGACGTACTTGCCGGTATTGTCATCCGGCCCCATGTAGTCCTTGAGCTTGACGCGGACATAGTTGTAACGGCCGGACATGGTCAGGTGGAACTTGTCGGTGACGGAGAACGTATCGGTCGCGAACAGGCCGTAATAGCTGTTCTCACCGCGGATATTGGTTTCCTCGGCGAAATCTGACAAGGGCGTGGCGGCGCGGCCGGTGAACGCCGTATCCTGCTCGGCCGACTTGTAGCGCGTAGTGCCATGGTCGAAACTGAAACCCGTGGTCAACTGGTTGCGGTGCTTGAAGAGATCGGCCAGATAGGAGTACTGCCCGGTGAACCCCCAGCCCAGCTGGTCAGTGGACGAGCGCTCGTTGAAGCCCTGGGTAGCGAGATCGGTCGGATCAGGCAAGGTCTGGTCACACTCTTCCCCAGCTGCGGTGTCTGTGCTGCCGAAACAGTCATTGGTGTTACTGGCGAAGTTGCCGATACGGCTCTTGCGCACGTAGATGTTGCCTGCAAGCAGATTGTTCTCGTCGATGAAATGCGTACCCTTGAGGGCGGCCATCTGCATGCGGTAGGTCACTGAATCCGGATAGGTGTAGGCCTGTTTCGGCGTATTGAGCCAGCTGCGCGGCAGGGCCTGGACACCTTCCAGGTTGTTGTGGGCGGCACTCAGCGTCAGGTCGAGCGTGCTGCTGTCGTTTTGCCAGCCGAACTTGCCGAACAGCTGGTTGACCTGACTCGGAGAGTGTTCGCGCCAACCGTCTTCACTGGAGAAATTACCGGTAACGAAATAATCGATGTCGCCCTGCTTGCCGCCATAACTCGCATTGAACCCCTTGCGCCCCCATGAACCGCCGCTGGCTTCCATGACGAGGCCAGGATATTGCGAACCGCTCTTGGTGTTGATGGAGAGCGCACCACCCAGGGTATTAAGACCGAAGATCGGATTGGAACCCGGCATGAGGTTGATGCTGGCGATCGCCGTATGCGGGATCAATCCCCAATTCACGGTATCGCCGAAAGGCTCGTTGATCCGTACGCCGTCCTGGAACACGGAAAGGCCTTGCGGCGCTCCCGGCAACGGGGAAGCGGTGAATCCTCGAAAGAAGACGTCCGACATATACGGATTACTCTGCCCTTCATTGATGGTGACACTGCCGAGGTTGGTGTTGATGTAATCGGCGATATCCTGCGTATGCTGCGGCTCGATGTTCTTCGAAGACGCAGACTGCACATTGGCCGGGATCTCCTCGATCGGCGCGCCGATCCCTGGCAAGGGCGTGGTCGAGATCACCTCGATCTTTTCGGCCCTGGCCGGTTTGCCAGCGTCCGGCTCACTCGCTTCTTCTGCCATGACCGACAAGGCGGCCAAACCAGCCACCAGGCCCACGACCGCCCGCAGACGGAAAGGTACGACGCGCTTCATTTCAATCTCCCCAGATTTTTTTGTATTCAATCTGGTGAGGTCAATCAAGTTCCGTACCACTGCCGTCCATCGAGACGATCGATATAACAATCAAGGGCCTAGCGCAGACAAAGCCTCACCGCTCGCCAGTCTAGCGAATGAATTGGCTGTATACAACCACCAATCTGGTTAATTACAGCCAGATTGGTGGTTGTTGTCTTCAGCCAAACGTAGCGTAGCGTCGATGCAAGTGGCGCACGCCTGACCGATCACAGCCGTCTTGACTCGTTGCGTACGCCATCTCGCCACTGCCTTTCTAGTTGGTATCGATGCCGCTGGACTTGGCTCCTCCGAATTCCCAGCGCACGCCGATCCAGCCAGCACGGGGCGCGCCCGGGGCGTACAGCGCCTGGCGGCCGGCATCCTCGTCACCATTGAAGCTGCCGTTGGCATTGAACAGGGAGGCCCCGAGCAGGCCCGCATTGTTGTATTCGCGGTCGAAGATATTGACGGCCTTGGCAAAGACTTGCCAGCCGTTGCCTAGGTGATAGCGTGTATCGAGATTGACCACGGCATAGCCGCTGACCTTGCCGTCGCCGAAGAAATCGACATTATCTGGCCGGTGCGCATTGTTCTCGTTGCCACGGGCATACTGGTCCGTGAAGGCGATGATGCTGGTACCGATGGTCCACTTCGGCGTCACCGTGAACACACCGCGCATCTTCAGCTGATGCATGGGGATGCCCGGGATACGATCGCCGGATCGAATGCGCAAGGTATCGCCTTCGCCGTCGCCATCCGTGTCGATGGCCGCGCTGTTGACCTCAGAAGCGATGGATTCTGAAGAGCGGTAGCGTGCATCGACCAGGCTATAACCGACGCTCCAGGAAAAGCGCTCCATGTTGCCGAGCAAGGAGGCTTCGATGCCCTTGCGACGCGTCTGGCCGAAGTTCTTGAAGTAGCCCTGCCCGGCAACGCCAGGGGCCGCGGCGAACAGGATGTCGTCGTAGTTGTTGGTCACGTAAGCCGCCGTGGTCCAGCGTACGCCGTTGTCGAATTGCCCGCGCAAGCCGCCTTCATAGGTCTTGGAGACCACCTGGTCCAGCGGCGGATCACCAGCGAACGCGTTCGGCAGTTTGCAAGGCTGTGCCGGATTGGCGCAACCCAGTTCGATCGATGTCGGCGCACGGCTGGCCTCGTTATAGGTGCCGTATACCGTGAGCGCCGAGGAAGGCGTGAAATTCAGGCCGATCGCAGGATTGATACGGTTGTAGCTGTGCTCCGCGGTCAGGGTTGCCGGATCGCTCGATGGCAACAGGCCGTCCTTGTTGTCGATCGTGGTGTGGTTATAGCGGGCCGAGGTCGTCAGGTGCCAACGCTCGTTGAAGGAGTGCGTATTGGTCGCGAACAGGCTCCAGGTCTTGTTGACGCCGCGCAACTTCACATTGCCTTCGTCACCGAACACGCCGATGCCGTTGATGCCTCGGGTAGCGTTGACGGTGCCGAACTCGGTGTTCTGGGTGAAATCGGTCCGGCCATAGTCAAAGCCGCCACCGACGATGAACTGGTTCTTGCGACCCAGGAAATCCTGGTTGAAAGTGAACTGCCCGGCAAACCCTGCGCCGCGACGCTTGGAGGTGGTGCGGTTCAACGCACCGCTACAGGATATCTCGGCATCGTCTTCATCGGCACCGGCCACACAGTCTGCCGGGTTGAATGCCGGATCATCCGGATCGATATCGTCGTTGCCGTCGCCGTTCAGGGTGAGCGTCTTGGCATGCCGATAATAGACGTTGCCGCTGAACATGGTCTCTTCGCTGAGCCAGTGACTACCGGTCAGGTTGAGCAGGGACATGCGGTTGATGGTCTGGTCCGGCCGGGTCTGGATGGAATCGCGGCCTAGGGTGCGCAGGAAGCGCTCCGGCGTCAGGCCGTTGCCGATCAGGTCGTTGTCGGCACCGGTATAACTGAGATTGAGGCTGGTGGTCTCGTTCTGCCAGCCCACCTTGCCAAAGACCTGCCGGACGTCACTGGGCGAATAATCACGCCAGCCATCCTCGGTAAAGGAGTTGGCGGAAAAGAAATAATCCACGGAGCCATCCTTGGACACGCCACCGTATTCGGCCGAGGCCGCCTTACGGCCCCAGGAACCCGCGTACGCCTCGATCGCGCCTCCCTGGTGTGTCCGACCGCTCTTGGTCTGCAGCGAAAGCGCGCCACCCAGGGTATTGAGACCGAACACCGGGTTAGAGCCCGGGATCAGTTGCATACCGGCCAACGCGTTGATCGGGATCAGATCCCAATTCACTACGTCGCCGAAAGGCTCGTTGAGCCGGACACCATCGTAGAACACCGACAGGCCTTGTGGCGTACCCAGCAGCGGCGAAGCGGAGAAGCCCCGGAAGTTGATATCAGGCTGGTACGGGTTGTTCTGCGTGTCATTGACGGTCACGCCCGGCATGTTGTTGGTCATGTAGTCGGCGATGCTCAGGCTGTTCTGCTTTTGCATCTCTTCGCCCTTGACCACTTGTACCGTGGCCGGGATCTGCGACAACGGCAGGCCCAGCGAAGGTAGTGGCGTGGTGCTGATGACCTCGACCTTGTTGGTCTTGAGAGGTGCAGGCTTGGATGTATCCTGCGCTGCCTCTTCGGCGAAAGCCGGCATGGCGAACGCGCCTGCCAGCGTCATGCTGAGCGCCTTGAGGCGAAATGGATGGTGATGTTGCATGTAGTCTCCCCAGATTACGGATTCGAATTTAATCTGGAGGACAGTACTCAAGTTCCGTGCCATGCACCGCAACGGAAAATATTCAATTAATAATCAATATCTTGAAATAAATCACCGCCTAACGCACCCATCCTTGCGTGGTGGTTGTGGCTGTTAAAAACCACCGCCAGCGGGCTGTCAGCAACCACTAGATGCTATGCAACAAGGTCCTTGGCGGGCGGTCGAGAAAGCCGCGCAAGCCCAGCCAGGCAGCGAGAGGCACCAGCAAGGCCGCGCCGGCAAGGGCCAGCAGGGCCAGCTGCAGGTTGAACTGGTAAGGGATATCCAGCAGCGAAACGCTGACATACCAGGCGACACCGCTCGCGACCAGCGTAGCGACCAGCGCCGCCAGGATCCCGATGGCCGTGAATTCGGTCAGCAATGCCGCCAATAGCTGCTTGCGCGAGGCACCGAGCACGCGCAACAGCGCGACCTCGCGGATACGCTCCTCGCGCGTCGCGACTAGCGCTGCATAGAGCACCGCGAGACCTGCGAGCAAACTGAAGGCGAACACGTATTCGACGGCATTGGTCATCTTCTGCATGATGCCGCGGACCTGCTGCATGAGTTCCGCGATATCGATCACCGTCAGGTTGGGAAAGCGCTTGACCAGCTGGTTAAGGGTGATCTCGTCGCCCAGCGGCAGGTGAAAGCTGGTGATGTAGCTGGCGGCGAAACGATCCAGCACACCGGGCGGAGTGACGGCAAAGAAATTCGCGCGCATCGTATCCCACTCCACCTTGCGCAGGCTGGTGACGGTGAGCTTGATCCGCGTACCGGCGATATCGTAGGTCAGCGTATCGCCGAGCTTGAGGCCCAGCTTCTTCGCAAGGCCCTCTTCCAGCGAGATGATCGGCTTGCCGTGCTCCTGCAGCGACCACCAGCGGCCTGCCACCAAGGTGTTATCGAGTTGCATGTCCGCCGCCCATGACAGGTTGAACTCGCGCTCGGCCAGCCGCCGTGCCTGTTCGTCGGTATAGCGGTCGACGACCAAGGGCTTGCCGTTCACCTCGACCAGCCGACCCTTGACCATGGGGTGCACACTCGCACCATGCAGTCCGGATCGAACGAAAAACTCCTGGATACCGTCGATCTGGTCAGGCTGGATATTGATGACAAAGCGATTCGGCGCATCTGCCGGCAAGGACGCCTGCCAACTTTGCAACAGATCGCTACGCACCAGCGCCAGCAGGATCAGTGCCATCAGGCCCAGGCTGAACCCGGCGACTTGCGCGAACGTCATGCGCGAGCGCCGGCGCAGGTTGGCAAGCCCCAGGCGCCAGCCGCCCACGCCTTCATTGGCATACCGGTAAAGCAGCTTGCCGCAGGCGGCCGCGATGAGACCGATGACCAGCAACAGCCCGAAGAAGGTCGCCAGCGTGACGCTGCCGAGCTTGACGCTTTGCGCATGCCACATCACCAGCCCGCAGAGGATCGCGATACTCGGCAGGTAGCTGAAACGGCCGAGCACGGAGCGCTCACCCAGGTCGCGACGCAGGATGCGCAAAGCCGGCACATCGCGCAAGCGGCTCAGTTGAGGCCAGACGACGCTGAGCATGGTAGCGAGCCCCGTGACGAAGCCTGCGATCACGGGCATCCAACCCGCCGGCGGCAAGGTCTCGAGGAACAGGCTGCCAGCCAGCGCGGCGAGTCCGGCCTGTGCCGCGTAACCGACCACACAGCCGACTGCGCTACCGAGCACGCCCATGAACACGGTCTGGTACAGCAGGATGGCCGTGATATCCGCCCGCGAGGCGCCAAAGCAGCGCATGAGGGCAAAGCTGTCGAGACTGCGCTGCACATAAGGCAGGCTGGCCAGGTACATGGCGACCATGGCGAGGAGGACGCTGACCATCGCGGACAAGCCGAGGAACTGCTGCGCCTTGTCCAGCGCGCTCTTCATCTCGGGGCGTGCCGAGCGCACATCCTCGACTTTCTCGCCACGCGCCAGCCTGGTCTTGGCCCAGTCGGCGTAGGCCTGGATATCTCTCGCGTCCGCGGCGAGCAGCAGCTGGTACTTGATACGGCTACCGAACTGGATGAGGCCCGTGGATCGCACATCGGCGATATTCATCATCAGGCGTGGCGCGATGCTGAACATATCGCCGCCACGCGAGGGTTCGCGCTGAAGGATCGCGCTGACACGCAGTTTACGATCCCCGACCTCGACTTCGTCGCCGACCTTGAGCGCGAGCAGGCTCGCCAGACGCGCCTCCAGCCAGGCCGTTCCGGGTTGCGGGATATAGCTCGCAGCCCGACCGGGGCCGCCGACGCTATCGGCAATGGTGAGCGTGCCGCGCAAGGGGAAGCGTTCGCTGACAGCCTTGATCTCGGCCAGGCGACTCAGCTCACCGTGGATCGCCATACTGGGGAACTCGATGGTGCGGGCGCTGTTGAGATCGGCCTTGGCCGCCGCCTCGGCGAAATGCGGGGGCAATGCGTGGTCTGCACTGACGACGAGGTCAGCGCCGAGCAGCAAGCCGCCCTGCCGGATCAGCGCCGACTGGATACGATCGGTGAAAAACCCTACCGCCGTGGTCGCGGCGACGGCCAGCACCAGCGCCAGGAATAACACGCGCACCTCGCCAGAATGCCATTGGCTGCGTAGCTGCTGCCATGCAAGCAGGATACGCATCAGGCGTTCCCCATGCCGCTATCGTCAAGCGCGACTTCATGCAGTACGCCGTCTTCCAGCCGCAGGATGCGCTCGCAGCGCGATGCCAGCGCCAGATCATGCGTCACCAGGATCAAGGTGGTCCCGGCTTCCTGATTGAGTTCGAACAGCAGATCGATGATGCGCTGACCGGTCGCCTGGTCAAGATTGCCGGTAGGCTCGTCCGCCAGCAGGATCGCCGGCTTTGGCGCGAACGCCCGGGCGATCGCCACCCGCTGCTGCTCTCCGCCGGAAAGCTGCCGTGGGTAATGTGTCAACCGGTCCTGCAGGCCGACCCGTTTCAGGGCCAAGCGCGCGGTCTCCGCGGCTTGCGGACGCCCTGCCAGCTGTAGCGGCAGCATCACGTTCTCCAGCGCCGTCAGCGCGGGTAGCAGCTGGAAGGACTGGAAGATGAACCCCATGCTGCGACCGCGCAGGGCCGCGCGGCCATCTTCGTCCAGATCGCTCAGACTCTCCGCATTGACCAGGACTTTTCCCGCGCTTGGGTTGTCCAATCCTGCCAGTAAGCCCAATAATGTCGACTTGCCCGAACCGGAGCTGCCGACGATCGCGAGCTTTTCGCCGCGCGCGACCTGCAGATCGAGCTTTCGCAGGATCACAAGATTGGCTTCGCTGGTAAGGATCTGTTTATCGAGGTTGATCGCTTCTATTGCGTGAGGTGTTTGCATCCAATGAAATCCCGCATGTTGTTCGTGTTTGTACTGACTTTACTGACTTCCTACATCCTGCCGAGTTCGGCCCTGGCGGAAAACGAGCGCCCGGTCAAAACCATCCTGGTCTACGGCGACAGCCTGTCCGCGGCTTACGGCATCCCGCGTGAGCAAGGCTGGGTGAGCCTGCTGGAGCAGCGTATCCGGTCGCAGAAGTTGCCTTATCGCGTCGTCAACGCTAGCGTCAGCGGCGAAACCACCAGCGGCGGCCTGAGCCGCTTTCCGGCCGATCTACGGCAACATGCGCCGGACCTCGTCATCCTCGAGCTTGGCGCCAACGACGGGCTGCGCGGGCTGCCTGTCAACGAGATGCAGAACAACCTGGGCAAGATGATCCAGGCGGCAAAGGCGGCAAAGGCCCGTGTGCTGCTACTGGGCATGATGATGCCGCCCAACTATGGTCATCGCTACGCGCAGGAGTTCAAGGCCAGTTTCACCCAGCTTGCGCTCAAGTTCAAACTACCGCTGGTGCCGTTCTTCCTGGATGGTGTGGCAGCACATCCGGAACTGGTACAGGACGACGGCTTGCATCCACTGGGCGCCGGTCAACCGCGGATACTGGATAACGTATGGACAGAACTGGGACCGATGCTCACAGGGGGCCGCTAGCTCGCTGATCTGGATAACTCGCTAATCCGGATCAATAGTCGCGACGTCTTCCCAGACGATGGTCATCGCAGGTTCATCTTCACGCGCCTGCAATTCGGCCGAAACCCCGATCCCCGGCACCACGGCCAGCTTGCCTTCATGATAGATCAGCGGCAGGCGCTGACGCTGCCAGGGCGGCATATTGGCTTCCTGCAACAGATGCTTGAGCGTGCGACTGGGCCGGGCGAGGTCTGGCTTGAAACGTTCGCCGCCAGTGCGCTGTGCGATGCGTAGACAATCGATGCCCAAGCGCGCATAGGCGAGTCCGGAAGCCATTCCGCGTACGAATCGCAATTGGCTGCCATCCGGCAGCACCAGTAGCGGTTCGCCGCGCCAGGTCAGCGAGAATGGAGGCGCCGCCTGCTGCAGATCGAGATAGATCATGTCCTGATACCGCCGCAAGCTGCCCTGTCCACCACTTTTATCGCCGGCTCCTACCGCCAGCTTCACTTGCGCATCGGTGCGCGCATCCAGCAGCTGCCGCAGCATCTCCCGCAGGCGATTAGCGCTGGGCAATTCCATCGACTGGCGCGCAAGCCACCAGCGCAAGACGTTACGTGCCCGCGCCTCGCTCAACTCGCGTAAGACACTGACCACCAGCAAGTCATGCCGCATGCATCGCTGCGCATCCAGCGCAGCCAGCTCGTCCAGCAAGGCAGATGCCTCTGCGAGATGCGATGCCGAGCGGGCCATGACGCGTTTAGCGGCGGGAAAACGCTGCTCCAGCAACGGCAATGCCTCATGGCGCAGATAATTACGGTCGAAGCGCGTATCGCGGTTGCTCTCGTCCTCGATCCATTGCAATCCATGCGTGCTGGCGTAGACCTCGATCTCTTCGCGAGTGACCTCGAGCAAGGGCCTTAACAGCCGTCGCCGTTTATCCTGCGGCGCCATGGCAGCAAGCCCTTTCACGCCGGCACCGCGCAACAATTGCAACAGCAGGGTCTCGGCCTGGTCATCCTGATGGTGGGCCAGCGCGACGAAATCCGCCGTTGTGCGCATCAGTGCCTCATAGCGCATATCCCGGGCTGCCGCCTCGACGCCTGAAGCTGTGTGCGTCGGGACAGAGATACGCACGACTTCGATATCGACCTCCAGAGATCGGCACAAGGTCTGACAGAAATCAGCCCAGGCATCGGCATGCGGGCTCAGGCCATGATGCACATGCATGGCCTTGAGCGTGAATCCCGCGGTAGCGCGCAGATGGGCTAGCAGGTGGAGCAAGACTGTGGAATCGAGGCCGCCGCTCAGGCCTAAGAGCAAGGTCTGGCCGCGCTCGACCACCGGGTCGAGCTGGGCTTGCAGGCGCGTCTCTAGCGCATCTGCCGCGTGGGCGGCATCGGGTGTGGATTTATTTGATCGGGGTTTCTTTGAATTTGCCATAGCTCATCAGGCGTTCGAACCTGACTTCCAGCAGGTTCGCCAGGGATTTTGCCTGTAAGCGGTCAAGCTCGTCTTTGAGCGCGCGACGCAAGTTCTGCATCATCTCTTCCGGCGCACGATGCGCGCCGCCCATGGGTTCTGCGACGATGCGATCGACCAGCCCCAAGGTCTTCAGGCGACTCGCGGTGATCGCCAGGGTCTCTGCCGCTTCGGAAGCCTTGTCGGCACTTTTCCAGAGGATGGAGGCACAGCCTTCCGGTGAGATCACCGAATAGGTCGAATACTGCAGCATCATGAGATGATCGACCACGCCTAGCGCTAGCGCGCCACCGGAACCCCCTTCACCGATGATGACACCGATGATAGGCGTCTTGAGTTCGGCCATGACGTAGAGATTGCGGGCGATGGCTTCGGACTGGCCGCGCTCTTCGGCACCGATGCCAGGATAAGCCCCCGGGGTGTCGATGAGGGTGATGATCGGCAAGCCGAACTTCTCGGCCAGGCGGTATAGGCGCAAAGCCTTGCGGTAGCCTTCAGGCCGGGGCATGCCAAAGTTACGGTACTGGCGCTCCTTGACGTCACGGCCTTTCTGGTGCCCGATGACCATCACGGGAACCCCTTCGAAACGTGCCATGCCACCGACGATGGCAGGATCGTCCGAGAATGTGCGATCCCCATGTAGCTCTTCGAAATCAGTGAACAGGCCCTGGATGTAATCGAGCGTATAAGGCCGTTGTGGGTGGCGCGCCACCTGAGAGATCTGCCAGGCGTTGAGCTTGCCGTAGATGTCCTTGGTCATGGACTGGTTCTTCTGCTTCAGCCGTTCGATCTCGTCCGAGATATCGACGGCGGAATCGTCCTGCACATAGCGCAACTCCTCGATCTTGGCTTCGAGTTCTGCGATAGGTTGTTCAAATTCCAGAAAGCTTGTTTTCATGTCTTGGTCTCGATACGAACTGCATCAATTATAGAGGATTTTTACGTTTTCTTCGCTTAGCCAGCCTTTGAGGCCGGACAGTAATTCGTCACGCAATTCGACGCGCCATTGGTCGCTCAGCATCAGCTCCACCTTGCCGGTGGCGTTATGGTATTCGACCTTGACCGCGCAACCGCGCTTGTCTTCAGGTGATGCCGGCTGACGGCAGTAAGGCGACAACAGCTCTCGCAGCTTGGTCGCGTCCGCCTGGCCGTTACAGGAGATCTTTAGCATGCTGGCGTTGGCGCTACGGGCAGTGGCCAGGTCCATGAGTCGCCGGGCGTTGACGCGCAAGCCGCCGGAGAAATCGTCATGGCTGACACGACCCTCGACGATCAGCAGCACATCTTCTTTCAGGAGCTGCGGCGACTGGCTCAATAACTCGTTACCGACCACGATCTCGATGCGAGAAACCGCGTCGTCGAGCGTGACGATGGCCATCTTGCCACGTTGGGTCATGCGGATACGCACACCCATGATGATACCGGCCAGCATCTGTGGCTGGTCGCTGGGTTTTAGGTCGCCAAGGCCATGGCGGATGAATTGCGCGACATCCTTCTTGAAGCCGAGGAAAGGATGCCCGCTGAAATAGAAGCCCAGTGCCGCCTTTTCCTGCTGCAACTGTTCCTGGTCGGACCATGCCGGCACATTCGGCAAGACATGCGCCACGCTGTCGGTAGCGTCGCCGAACAGGCTATCCTGACCGCTCGCCGCACCACTCTGCTCCGCGGCACTGATCGCGAGCCCGACACCGGCGAGCAACGCGGCCCGGTTGGCGTCGAGCTTGTCGAAGGCTCCCGCCCGGATCAGCGATTCGATGACGCGGCGATTGACCTTGCGCAGATCAAGCCTGCGGCAAAAATCGAACAGATCCCTGAACGGGCCGTCCTGCTCACGTGCCTGCAGGATCACCTCGATCGCCGCCCAGCCTGTGCCCTTCACTGCACCCAAGCCATACAGGATCTGCTGATCATTGACCGGCTGGAACCGGAAACCGCTCTGGTTGATATCCGGGGGCAACACCTCAACACCGTTCTGCGCGCAATCGTCGTAGAAGATATGCACGCTGTCGGTGTTGTTCATATCCGCAGACATGGTCGCCGCGAGGAAGGCAGCAGGATAATGGGCCTTGAGGTACGCCGTCTGATAGGCGACCAGCGCATAGGCGGCGGCGTGTGATTTGTTGAAGCCGTAGCTGGCGAACTTCTCCATGAGGTCGAACAACTCGACCGCCTGGCGTTCCGGCGTGCCATGCTTGACTGCGCCTTCGACGAACACCGCACGCTGGGCGTCCATCTCTTCCTTTTTCTTCTTGCCCATGGCCCGGCGCAACAGGTCGGCGCCGCCGAGGCTGTAGCCCCCGACGACCTGGGCGATCTGCATCACCTGCTCCTGATAGACCATGATGCCGTAGGTCTCCTTAAGGATAGGTTCGACCGCCGGATGTGGGTAGTCCACACGCTGTTTGCCATGTTTGCGCCGACAGAAATCCGGGATCAGATCCATGGGACCCGGCCGGTAGAGCGCGACCAGCGCGATGATATCCTCGAAGCAGTCGGGTAGCGCCTGCTTGAGCATGTCCTTCATGCCGCGTGATTCCAGCTGGAACACCGCGGTCGTATTGGCAGCCTTCAGCAGATTGTAGGTCGGGCGATCGTCGAGCGGCAGTGTCTCCAGCGCCAGCGGGGGCAGTGCCTGCGCGGCGCGCTGGCGATTGGCGTTCTCCAGTGCCATGTTGAGGATGGTCAATGTACGCAGGCCAAGGAAGTCGAACTTGACGAGGCCCACGGCTTCGACGTCGTCCTTGTCGTACTGACTCACCACGCTCTCGCCGCCCTGCTGGCAATACACCGGGCTGTAATCCCAGATCTTGCCGGGCGAGATCAATACGCCGCCCGCGTGCATGCCGACGTTACGGGTCAGGCCTTCCAGTCGCAATGCCAATTCCAGCAACTCGTTGACCTCTTCTTCCTGGGCACGGCGCTCGTTGAACTGCGGCTCCTTCTCCATGGCCGAGGCCAGCGTGATGCCCAGTTCATTGGGGATGAGCTTGGCGATACTGTCGACGAAATTGAACGGCAGGTCGAGCACGCGGCCGACATCGCGGATCACGGCCTTGGCCGCCATGGTACCGAAAGTGGCGATCTGCGAGACCGACTCCAGCCCGTATTTGTGACGCACATATTCGATGACCCGATCGCGTCCCTCCTGGCAGAAATCGATATCGAAATCGGGCATGGAGACCCGCTCAGGATTGAGGAAGCGTTCGAACAGCAAGGCATAGCGCAAGGGATCAAGATCAGTGATGCCGAGGCTATAGGCGACCACGGAGCCTGCGCCTGAGCCGCGACCTGGCCCGACAGGCACGCCATTGTTCTTGGCCCAGTTGATGAAATCAGCAACGATCAGGAAATAGCCGGGGAAGCCCATCTGCACGATGATGTCCACCTCGAACGCCAGGCGCGCTTCATAGATCGGGCGCTGCCTGTCGCGCTCTTCCACGTCCGGATATAGGACTTCGAGCCGCTTGTAGAGGCCTTCCCTCGCCTGCTGCAGCAGGTAGTCATCCAGACTCTCATTATTGGGCGTGGGGAATTGCGGCAGGTAATTCTTGCCCAGCGACAAGATCAGGTTGCAACGCTTTGCGATCTCGACGGAATTCTGAAGCGCCTCGGGGATATCGGCGAACAGTTCTGCCATCTGCGCCTGCGTCATGAAATGCTGCGCCGGGGTGAAGTGCTTGGGTCGGCGAGTATCTGCCAGCACATAACCCTCGGCGATGCAGACGCGGGCTTCGTGTGCCTTGAAATCGTCCGGCGCAATGAACTGGATCGGATGGGTCGCGACCACCGGTAGCTGTGTTTCGGCCGCAAGATGCAAAGCCTGGCTGATGTAAGCTTCCTGCTGAACGTGGCCTGCACGCTGCAACTCGATATAGAAGCGATCCGGGAATAACTGCTGCCATGCCTCGGCGAGCCGGGTGGCCGCCGGCATATTGCCTTGCAGCAGAGCTTGGCCGATATCGCCTTGCATGGCGCCCGACAACATCAGCAGACCGGAAGTACCGCCTGCCTCTGAGAACCAGCTGCGGTTGATCTCTGCCCGGCCCCGATACTGGTTATGCAGATAGGCCCGCGACATTAGCTCGCACAGACGCAGATAACCGGCATGGGTCTGACAGAGCAGCAAGGCACGGTAGGGTTGGTCGCGATTGGTTTCGTTCTCCAGCCAGACGTCGCAACCGATCAACGGCTTGATGCCTTTGCCGCGGGCTGCCTTGTAGAATTTGACGGCGCCGAACAGGTTTGCCAGATCGGTGAGCGCCATGGCCGGCATCTGATCCCGGCTGGCATGCTCGACATAGTCGTCGATACGCACCGTGCCATCGACGACGGAGTACTCGCTATGGCAACGCAGGTGGATGAAATCAGGGTGAGACATAGCTATCGATTTTACCCGATTGCGCAACCGGGGGAGGCAATCGGCGGAAGTTTAAAGAAAGGGAACTGCAACAGCGACGAGCGCGCTGTCGCAGGTCAAGCCGCGACGACAGGCGAACGCTTGCCGATCAAGGCGGTGATCTGGGTGATCAATTCGTCATCCTGCACTGGCTTGCCGAGGAAGGCGTTGACGCCGAGTTCCTTGGCATGGTTCTGGTGTTTCTCCGCGGTGCGCGAACTGATGATGATGATCGGTATCCCTGCCGTGCGGGCATCGGCACGCACGTTGCGAGAGAATTCGAAGCCATCCATACGCGGCATCTCGATATCGCTGAGAATGATGTCCGGCAAGGTCTCCTGCAGTTTCTGGATACCTTCCATGCCGTCCTTGGCGACGATGACTTCATAACCTTCGCGCTCGAGCAGACGGCCCAGCACCTTGCGCATGGTCAGCGAATCATCGACCACCATGACCACTGTCTTGCCGATCTCGGCGACCGCTGCAGGGGCAGCCGTGACCTTGACGCTACCGGCGGCCAGCACTTCACGGTTGGCCAATTGCACGGGGTTGGTGATCAGGATGATGCTGCCGTCGCCCATCACGGTCGCGCCAACGATGCCCGGCACACGCGACAATTGGGCGCCGATGGATTTCATCACGACTTCCTGGTTGCCGATGATCTCATCGACATGCAGGGCGATCCGGTAGTTACCGCTACGTAACAGCAGGATCGGCGTATAGCGCTGCGGTTCCGGCTCGTGTTCATGGTCACCGATCAGTTTGCCGAGGAAATGCAACGGATACTGCCGGCCAGACCAGTCGATATGTTTGCGGTCCTGGGCTTCCGTCAGGGCTGCAGGCTTCAGTTTTTGCACTTGTTCGACCATCACCGAGGGCACAGAAAAGATCTTGCCGTCTGAGCGCACCAGAACCACCTGGGATACGGACAAGGTCACCGGCAGATAGATGGTGAACACCGCGCCCTGCCCTGGCGCGTTGTTGACGTCGATACGACCGCCTAGTGCGGTGATGTCACTGCGAACGGCATCCAGTCCGACGCCGCGCCCAGCGATCTGGCTAATGTTCTCGGCAGTGGAGAACCCAGGTTCGAAGATCACGGACAGCAAGGCTTGTTCGGTGATTTCCTGGTCGGCATTGAGCAAACCACGTTCAATCGCTTTTTCACGCACGCGCTCAAGCTTGATGCCGCTGCCATCGTCCGTGACGGTGAGGATGATTTCGTCGCTCTCCTGGCGCACCTTGAGGGCGATGCTGCCAGTTTCGGGTTTTTTAAGCTTCTTGCGCTCGGCTGCGGCTTCCATGCCGTGGGCAACCGCGTTACGCAACAGGTGCTCCAGCGGCGCGCCGATCTTCTCCAGTACGCTACGGTCGATCTCGACGCCTTCACCGTCGATGGTCATGTCGACCTGCTTCTCCAGTTCGCGCGCCGTCTGCCGGACGATACGCTGCAAACGCTCCGAGATCAGTGAGAACGGCACCATCCGCACATTCATCAAGCCATGCTGCAATTCACGGTTCATGCGGTTCTGCTGTTGCAGTGCCGATTCCGTTTCATCAAGGTTCATCAGCAGACCGTGCTGGATGGTGGCCACGTCATTGACGCTCTCGGCCATCATGCGCGTGAGCTCCTGCAAGCGGGTGAATCGGTCGAACTCCAGTGGATCGAACGCTTCGTGTGTCTCCTGCAGATGCGACATGCGCGACTGCAACTGGCTCTCTGCCTCGATCTCCATCTCGCGCAGATAATTGCGCAGACGGAATACGCTCTCCGTGAGGTCGAGCGAGAAATTCTTGAAGCCTTGCATCTCCCGGTCCATCCGTGAGCGGGCGATGGAGATCTCACCAGCTTCATTGATCAACCTGTCGAGGATATCGGATCGCAGCCGCAGGAACTGTGCACGACGATCGGCGCTGCGGCCTGCAGCCTTGGGGGCTTCCGCGGCCTCAGCCGCACCTCGTCCACCGACACTGGCGCCAGTGAGTTCCTCCAGCAAGGCGCTGATGCGATCTAGATCGACGAAGAGATCGTCGAAATCAGCCATGCTGACCTGGTTCTTCAAAGCCTTGATAACGCGATCTTCCATGCCGTGCACGGTGTCGCCCAATTCAGCCTGGCCCGCCATACGCGCACTACCCTTGAGCGTGTGCAGGGCGCGCTGCAGCGTATCCGGATGTTCGGATTCGGTCGGATTCGCACGCCAGGTGCGCAAGGCGGTACCGACCTGCGGCACCAGCTCTCGTGCTTCCTCGGTGAACATGGTGATCAGTTCCTGATCGACCGCCGACACCTGGGCGGCTTTCTTGACCGCTTTGGTTGCCGGTTTTTCAGGTTTGGATTCGATCACTGCCGCAGCTGCTGGCGCTTCGGCTTCGGCAATAGCCTCCGGATCGGCTTGCTGCGCGATATCCAGTTCAGGCAAGTCGAAATCCATGGCCGACGCTGGCGCAGTATCATTGCCGGAGACTTCTTCTGTAGTGATGTCGAGGCTAGGTGGAAGGTCGAGCTGCAAGTCGTCGAGCGTCGGTGCCGACTCGTCCAGCAACGTCGCTTCCGAAGCCGACGTTTCGATATCGACTTCATCCGTGGTCGAAGCCTCGATCGTGGCTTCCTTGAGCGCCGCAATCAAGCCAGAGATCTGTTTGGGTTGACGCAATTGCGACGCCTTGCGCAGCATGTCTTCTAGGGCATCGACTACGCGTTCGATCAGCGTCAGGCTCTGGTCACTCCAGTTACCTTGATGGGCGTCGAGCCAATGCTCCAAGGCGCGCGCGAGGTCGCAGATCGCCTTGAAGCCGGCAGTACCGGCATTGCTGGCCAAGGTGTGCGCGGCGCGGCGGCTGGCATCCGTCGGCTTGGCAGTACTATCCTTGGATAAGGCCGAGAGCCCCTGACGCAGGGTCTGCATGTGCTGGTTAGCTTCGCCAAGGAAGATATTGAAAAGCGTGCGGCTGAGCTTGTGCGTGCCGCCGATGATCACTTCCTCCGCCTGCGCTGCCGGTTTCGCCGCTTCTTTTTCCTGTTCGAGTGCCGTAGCCTTGCGCTGCCAGACCTTGTGGTCGAGCTCAACCTCACCCGTTTCGCGCAGCTTGGCGGCCCAGCCGGCGAACTCTGCACTGGCCTCCTCGATGAATGCGATCTGACCAGCCGTGGGGATCACCTTGCGTTCCATGACCTGGTTCAATAAGCGCTCCACGGACCAGGCGACCTCACCGAGCGCGACGAGACCGACGGTGCGCCCACTGCCCTTGAGTGTGTGGAAGCCACGGCGCACTTCAACCAACGCCTCATGATCAGTGGCATTGACACGAAGCGTCTGCAGGTTCTGGGCAATGGTGGCCAGCACCTCTTCCGCTTCGGTGAGATAGATGTCGAGTAATTCTGGATCGAAGGCGCGATCGGTGGTCAGTTCGGCGTCTTCTGTTTCTTCCATCATCGATGCTGCCTGGACAGTCTCTGGCTCGACTTCGACAGGCAGCTCGCCGGTAGTTTTTCCGGCTGATTTGGTTTCACTCGCACTCAATTTCACCGGTGCGACCGTGACGCTGACCCTCACCGCACCTGGTTTCTTGGCCGGCACGCCAGCCGTAGCTGGGGTTGGCTCGATAACATCCGCCGACTGATCGGCAGGTGGCGTGGTTTCTGTCTCTTCAGGCGTCTCGACCGGCACAGGCGTGGCTGAACCCTGCATGCGGGCTTGCAGTCTTGCCAAGGCGCCATCGAGGGCTTCTTCCGATTCTGGACGACGGCGTGGCAACTCCTCGACGTAGAAGCCGACCATACTCAGGCTCTCGGCCACGAGTTCGAACAGGCTCGGATCCGGCACGCCAGACTCGGTCTGGAACTGCTGGATCAAGGCCAAGCTAGCTTTGACGATGGCCGTCGGCACCGGCATGTCGAGCATATCAAAGGCAGCCAGCACCTGCTGCAGGGGTTTATCCACCGACTCCAGCACTTGGGTCTCGCCCGGGTTGCGGAAATAAGTATCCAGCGATTGTTCGGCGACCTTGAGAGCGTCCAGCACTTGCTGGGCAACGGCCAGCAGGACTTCGCTGTCCAGGTGGTCGGACATCGGCATGCCTGAGAAGTCGGCCATCGGCCCACCGCCCATGACTTCCTGCAGCCGCAAGATCTGGTTTTCCATGCGGCGAACCAGCTCCTTGTCGTGCTTTTCGTAACTGTTCAGCGCATCCTCGAGCAAGTTGAGGCCGGTCGCACCTTCGATCAGCAAGGGCTCGGTGATGCGGGTGGCGTCAAGGTCCATGGCAGTAGCAAGTTCATGGACAGCCCCGAAGAGATTGGCAACGGTCTGGTTACTCAGGTCCTGACTGGACATGATGATCTCGCCCAGGCCATTCATGACTTGATCGAGCGCGCCCTCCGTGCCTTCCGAGACCTCGGCCCACAAGTCTTTGACGCTGCCGAGCACAGCCTTCAGCTGTTCGACATTGGCCATTTCCTCGGCAGTGACCTCGGCGATGACGGCCTCGTCTCCTGTTTCCGGCATGAAATGCCGCAATTCGAAGAGCTCCTTGGCCTGGTGGACCAGCGGCGCGTCTGATTTGCTCAACGCGATGTAGTAGAGGATATTGCGTAACAGACTATCGACAGCTCGCGTGGAGCTCTCTGTCAGGCTGCGCAGCTGTTGGTCGATCCGACGGAACAGACGCTTGACTCCGGGGTTCGCGGCAAGATCGTCTTGCGCCAGCGCAGCCATCAACGCGGTCGCAGACCACCACAGGGTCTTTTGCGCAGGCTGCACTTGCACCTCACGCACATGCTCCATGGCCGCAGACATCTGCGACAAGGCTTCTGCGCTACCATTCTTGAGCCAGCCCAATAGCGCCTTCTGGAATGTTGCACGCTGTTCGGCGACGAACGCTGGCAAAGCGGTAGCGTCGAGTTCCTGGCTAGGCAGGTCTTTCGGTGCACGGATCGAGGTATCGACGAAAAAGAGTTCGCTCTCCTCATAGCTTTGACCGTGCAGCGCGCCAAGGGCTTGCAGTACAGGGAAGAGCTTGAGCGGGAAATCGGCAGCGCCAGCGAGAAGATCATCCAGATACTTGCGCAGTGTCTCGACCGCCTGAGTCATGGTGGCGATGACCTCTGGTGTTGCCGCTACGGTCTTCTTCTCCAGGGCTCCGGCCACCTTTTCCATCTCGGCACAGAATCGCTTGCACCCTTCCAGGCCGACCATGTCGAGCGCCCCGCTGACCTGATATAGATGGGTCTGGGAGAAGCGCAGAGGCGCAAGCTCCTCAGGATTCGCGGCAACGGCAGACAGATTTTCCAGGACGCTAGCGAGCGCCTGATCGATCTCATCCTTTACCCAAGTCAATGGGCCAATATCAAAATCTTCTGCCAATTTTTCCCCGCGTATCGCGTGTATTTTTATTAAGAGAGCTTGAAGCCAGCGACAGAGTCACGCAGTTCCTCAGCCAGCGTAGTCAGCTGACCGACAGACTGGGCGGTCTGTTTGGTACCTTCCGTGGTTTGCGACGTGATGTTCTGGATCTGCTGCATGTTGCGACTCACGGTCGCAGCCACTTCGGTCTGCGCGACCGTCGCCGAGGAGATCGCCTGGATCAGGCGCGCCAGGTTGTTGGTAACGGTTTCGATCTCGTTCAGCGCCTGACCTGCAGCATCTGACAGACGGGCCCCTTCGACCACACCCTCGGTACTCTTCTCCATCGCGGCCACCGCACTATTGGTATCGGTCTGAATGGTCTTCACAATCGCACTAATCTGCTTGGTCGCTTCAGAAGAACGCTCTGCCAGACGCTGCACTTCTTCCGCAACCACGGTGAAGCCTCGACCGGCTTCACCGGCGGATGCCGCCTGGATCGCCGCGTTCAGCGCCAGAATGTTGGTCTGTTCGGTAATGTCCGAGATCAGTTCCACGATTTCCGAAATCTCCTGCGAGCTTTCGCCCAGTCGCTTGATTCGCTTGGAAGTCTCCTGGATCTGCGTACGGATTTCGTTCATGCCCGAGATCGTGTTCTGTACGGCTTGTGCGCCCTGCGTCGCGGCCTGTAGCGAACGTTGCGCCACCTGGGCTGCCTGACCGGCGTTGCTCGACACCTGCAGGATCGAACGCGTCATATTGGTAACTGCCTCGCCGGTTTCCTCGATCTGCTTGGACTGCTGTTCAGCAGCGTTCAGGAGGCTAGCGGAAGTACCTTGCGCCTGCGCGGTCGCCTGGTTCACCTGCTCCGTCGCACGGTTGATCTCGGTTACCAGGTCTCGCAGACTGTCGATGGTGTAGTTGATGGAGTCGGCGATCGCGCCCGTGATGTTCTCCGTGACCTGCGCCTTCACGGTCAAGTCACCGTCTGCCAGGTCGCCCATTTCGTCCAGCAAGTGCAAAATCGCTTCCTGGTTACTGAGGTTGGTCTGTTCGATCTCAAGGAAGCGTTGGCGCGCACTCGTCACCTGACGGTAGCCGATCAGCACGAGCAGCACGATTGCCACCACGCCACCGACTGCAGCCAGGATCAGCCAGATACCCGCCTTGCCTTCGGATTGATAGATGCCGACGGACTGCCTGGCTTCGGCCACGATCTGGTCACTCAATGCGACAATCTGCGAAAGCTTCTCGGCACCCTGCGTCTGACCGCTGGCCTGCGCCTGATTGATCTCCTTCAATTGCGCGTGCAGTGTTTGCCAAAGGCTATCGATCTTGTCGATGTTGGGCACGACCTTGTTGCCGCCGAGCAAGGTCTCGGCATCCATCTTGCGCATCTGCTTGATGTTGATATCCACACTGCCCATGACGTTCATCAGGCGCACATCGGAACTGCTGGCCAGCGCGGCATCACGCGACGCCTGCTGGACGAACACCTGGATATCGCCGGCGGCCGTGGAGAAGCGGTTATCCCGGTTCACCTGCAGGAGATAGAACAACAGGGACAACAACGAAACGGCAAAGGCGATGATGAGCACGCCGACCAAGCCGCGTGACGCGCTGCCTGCCTCGTCCGGCTGGCCTGCTCCGCGCTTGAACAACCCCTTGATATTCTCTGCCAGCTTGGCCGGCAGGCCCTTGATACTCGCCAAATCGAATGCCATCACTATCCCCTCTTATTATCGTACCGCCAGCCTCGGCTGGTCAGGCCGCTACCTGCAGAAACTCATTCTGGCCAAGCAGGGCATCGAGGCTGAGCTCATCCCATGTCTGACCACCATTGTCCTTGTATCGCCCTACCTGCCATTGAGCCTGCTCGGTGGTCAGCGGCTCTGGTTTCATCTCGTCCAGATTGCGCAAACCGATCAGGCGGTCCACCAGCAGGCCGGCATTGGTGCCGAATTTGTTGTGAACCAGCAGCACACGACTCTCGGAAGTGAGTGTCGCCGCTGCATAGCCGAGATAGCTCGCCAGGTCGGTCACACCATAGAGATTACCGCGCACGTTCGCCATGCCCAGGAACCAGGGCTGCGTCAACGGCACGTGCAGCACCTCGGGGACCGGCAGGACCTCACTGATATCGGATAAGGTCACCAGGCAATCATGTCCGCCGACCCGGATACCGAGCTTCGACGAGGAAACCGAGCGGCCGCTTTCCGCCTGGGTCTTCAACCGGGCCAGAATGTCCTTCTGGTAGGCTTGCAGGTCGAGTTTCTTTTTCGCCATGGTCCGGTGATCCGTTTGCTATTCGGAGAGCGCGTTGATCTTGCCCAGCAGCTCGTCTGCCGACACCGGCTTCATGACCGAATCCTTCGCCCCCTGACGCAATGCCCACATTCTATCGGTCGCCTGCTCCTTGCCGGTACAGACGATGACCGGGATATGTGCCGTGGCCGGATTCTTGGAAAGCGCCCGCGTGGTCTGGAAACCGTTGAGCCCGGGCATCATGATGTCCATCAGGACGAGATCCGGGGGAGAGGTTTCCACTTTGGCCAGACAGTCCTCACCACTCTCAGCCGTACTGACTTCGAAGCCGGCTTTTTCCAGCAGCTCCGACAGGTAAAAACGGTCGGTCGCCGAATCATCCACTACTAAAATTTTCTTGATCGCCATGATGTTCATTCCGTCGCTGGTGTGTTGGAACCGGAGGCATAGGTATGGACCGCCTCCAGCAAAGATTCCTGGGTAAAAGGTTTGGTCAGGTACTGATCCGAGCCGACCATGCGCCCGCGCGCGCGGTCGAAGAGGCCGTCCTTGCTGGACAGCATGATGACCGGGATGGATTTGAAACGCGGATTCTTCTTGATGAGGGAGCAGGTTTGATAGCCGTCAAGACGCGGCATCATGATATCGACGAAGATCACCTGAGGGAGTTCGCTGGCGATCTTGGACAAGGCATCGAAGCCGTCCTCGGCGAGGATGACTTCGCAACCAGATTGCTTGAGGAATATCTCCGCACTGCGACGGATGGTATTACTGTCGTCAATCACCATCACTTTCACACCGGCTAGATTGGTTTCCCCCACCCTGCGTCCCCTTTGCGTGTGTTGCTTATTATGCGTACAGCCTAACACTGCTAGCTTTGTGATGCCATTCTATCCAGAGAATTCGCGCCGGCGCAACACTTTTGGCGACGAATAAGATTCAGTTGTAAAACTCTGGACAAAGAGGTTAAATAGCCTGTGGAAAAACGCCGCGTGGTCGTTTCGATTTTTTCGGCAGCCGCAAAATATGCAATCAATCAATAACATAGCCACTCCACGTAAGTGGCATGCAATGGGAATGAGATTATGCTGATCAGACAGGAATACCTGACCTCCAAAATGGCATTGAAGGATCTGCCGGGGTCATCTCCGCTGCCTAATGCCAACCTCGTGTTGGTGTTTGGCTCGGTAAAACGTTTCAACGAAGGCAAGTTGACTGGCATGCTGAAGGACCGTTATCCGACGGCCCAGATCATCGG
Organism: uncultured Nitrosomonadales bacterium; assembly: GCA_946481065.1. Next base: position 7,610 of record CAMLMA010000006.1, on the reverse strand, counting down.
TTGCACGACCTCGGGGGAGATCAACGCCGATGGCGTGTTCGACGATAGCGTGCAGATCACGGCCATCCTCTGGGAAAAGACGATGCAACGCGTCGCTCAGGTCAAGATGTCCAGCATGCAAAGCTCGTTCGAGACCGGTGCTGGCCTGGCCAAGCAACTCAAGGCTGACAGCCTCAAGACTGTCATGATCTTCGGCGATGGCCTCAACGTGAACGGTGAAGAACTGGTACTGGGCTTCAAGAGCGTACTGGGCGAATCCATTCCGTTGATGGGTGGCATGGCCGGTGACGGCGCCACCTTCACCAAGACCCTGCAGATGTTCAATGACACTGTCACCGATAACCTCGTCATCGCCATCGGCCTCTACGGCAACAACCTGGTCACTGCCACAGGCGCACTGGGTGGCTGGAAGCCCTATGGCCCGCCGCGCACCGTCACCAAGTCTGACAAGAACGTGGTCTACGAACTCGACGGCAAGCCTGCATTGCCGCTCTACCGGATGTATATCGGCGACCAATATGCCAAAGGCTTGCCAGGCACCGGCCTCAAGTTCCCTTTCGCTGTGATGGAGCCGGGCAGCCGCGACGTCGAGAAGATCCGCACCCTTGGTGCGATCGACCCCAAGGCCAATAGCGTCAGCTTCTTCGGTAACGTGCCGGAAGGCTCGACCATCCGCATGTGCCAGACCAATCACGACCGGCTGGTCGAAGGCGCAGGCGGTGCAGCGCACCTGATCACGGGCACGCTGGCCAGCACCAACACCAACCTGCCTGGCCTGGCGCTTTGCGTCAGCTGCGTCGGCCGCAAAGGCGTGATGTCCGAACAGACCGTGGACGAAGTCAAGGAAGTGCGTCAGATCCTCGGACCGCAGACCTTCCTTACGGGCTTCTATTCCTATGGCGAGATCGCACCGCGCCCGAACACCACAGACACGGTGTTCCATAACCAGACCATGACCATCGGCTACCTCACCGAAAACATGATGGTCTAAGACCGCAAGCCGACAAAAGCGCCCGCATGGGCGCTTTTGTTTTTGCTGTACCTTTTTTGCAACCGACGACCCGAAGGAGAAAACATGGCAACCGTCACCCTTAAAGGCAATCCCGTCACTATCGGCGGCAACCTTCCCGCCCCAGGACAAACCGCACCCGATTTCCATCTGGCTGATGCGAAGCGCAATCTGCTATCGCTGGCTGATTTTTCCGGCAAGCGCAAAGTACTGAATATCTTCCCGAGCGTAGATACGCCCACCTGCGCCACGTCCGTCCGTACTTTCAACAAGCAGGCCAGCGGCCTCGATAACACTGTCGTGCTGTGTATCTCTGCCGACCTGCCGTTTGCGCAAAGCCGTTTCTGCGGCGCCGAAGGTCTGGAGAACGTCGTCACCTTGTCTACCTTCCGTGACACCGCCAAATTCACGAAGGATTACGGCGTACAGATCGTCGACAGCAGTCTGGCCGGCCTTTGCGCCCGCGCCGTAGTCGTGCTGGACGAACACAACAAGGTGCTGCACAGCCAGCTGGTTGGCGAGATCGCCGATGAGCCGGATTATGCAGCAGCGATCGCTGCGCTGAAGTAAGCCCCTAGCGTAAGCAGCTAGCAGGCTTCATCAAAGCAAAACGCCAGCATGATGCTGGCGTTTTGCTTTACAGACTGGAACCATGGCTTCGCATGTCAGTGGCGTAGATGCGTGGTGAAGCAGCGGCGAAGCGCCTCACCGGCTATTCATATGCAGTGTATTTGGCGTTACTGCCCTTGGCCTTCTCCACCGGATATTTGCTCGCATTGAGATCGATCTTGGCGTTGGCGGCTGCGATCAGATCGATCCCCGTCACTTCTGCGATCCGCAAGAGGTATACAAAGGTGTCTGCCAGTTCATGGCTCACCTGTTCGCGTTTTTCGGCGCTCAGTGCCTGACTCTCTTCGATGGTATCCCACTGGAAATGTTCGACCAGCTCCGCCGCCTCGACGATCATGGCCATCGCCAGGTTCTTCGGCGAATGGAACTGCTCCCAATCGCGTTCCTTGACGAATTGATTGATTCGCGTCCGCAGTGCGTCCAGACTGTCTTTCGTTTCATTTTTCATGGCTCACCTTTCACGGTTTCCTGTTGCTGCCGGCCACCATCTTGATCTCGAAAAGTCTGCACTCCAGCGGCCCATTGAACAGCGGGGTGCGCTTGGACGGTGATAGCCGCATGAGCTTCGGCAAGCGCATGTCATTGGTCAGGAAGTAGGCGTTCCAACCGGCGAAGCGTTGCTTCAGCGCCTCGCCCATCTTCGGATAGAGCGCCGCCAGCGCCTCGTCCTCGCCGATGCGCACGCCATATGGCGGATTGGCGACCAGCACGCCGGATTCGGCGGGTGGCTTGGCCTCAATGAAATCCACGTGCGCGACCTGCACGGCATCGAGCAAACCAGCCTCTTCCAGATTCTTGCGCGTCACGCGTACCGCCCGCAGGTCCATGTCGCTGCCATAGAGTTTCTGGAACCCAGGCTTCTTCTGCTGCGATACCGCATGAGTCTTGAGTTTCTTCCAGACCGCCTCGTCAAAGTTCCTGAGTTTCTCGAAGCCAAAATGCCGGCGACTACCCGGGGCGATATTGAGTGCCATCATGGCTGCTTCCAGCAGGAAAGTGCCGCTGCCGCACATCGGGTCGAGCAAAGGCGTGCCGGGCTGCCAGCCAGAGAGCTTGAGGATGCCGGCGGCGAGGTTCTCGCGCAACGGCGCCTCGATGCTCGACTGCCGCAGACCGCGCTGGAACAGCGCCGCGCCCGAGGTATCGAGGAAGAGTTCGTAGAGGCTATCGGTCAGGTAGGCGTGCACGCGCACGTCTGGCGTCTTCGTGTCGATGTAGGGACGGCTGCCGACCTCTGCGCGGAAACGGTCGCACACAGCATCCTTGATACGCAGAGTGACGAACTCCAGGCTCTTCAGCGGCGACTTGGTGGCCGTCACCTTGACCATGAAATTACGGCCGACATCGAACCACTTTTGCCAGGGCAAGGCATACGCCGCCTTGTAGATATCGTCCTCGAACCGGTAGCGGCCTTTATCGAGCCGCCACAGGACACGCGTGGCGATGCGGCTTTCCAGGTTGACCTTGTAGCAAAGCGCGAAGTCGCCGGTGAATCCGACGCCGCCATCCGTCGGGTCGAGCGATTTGGCGCCCAGGGCGGTCAGTTCATCCGCGAGGATGGCTTCCAGCCCTCGCGGGCAGGTGGCGAAGAAGTGTTGCATGGTCATCATTCGGTCTCCAGCAACAGTCGGTGACTGGTGCCCTGGTTATGTTCGCGCAGCTTTTCTACAAAGGCGAGGAACTCGATCCTGTGGGTCTCTTCCAGTTTACGCGCCCGCTCGCGCAGTCTGGCGATACGCAAGTCGGCAGGCATGCGCCGAAAACCGAAGACGACGATATTGCCGGGGCGCCCGGTCGGCAACATCAGCACACGCCCGTCGAAACTCTGCTCGATACGCTGCAGATAGACGTCGAAATGCTTGTCAGAACCCCAGAGATTGATGGCAAAGATACCGTCTATGCTCAAGACCGCGGCGCACTGGTCGAAGAAGCCTTGCGTGCACATGGAATCGGGAATGCCGAAACTGTCGAAAGCGTCGATCATCAGCACCTGTGGCTTCTGCGCCTCAGGCGCCGTTTGCAGGGTCTCGATGAAGGCGACGCCATCGCCTTCCACCACGTGCAGGCGCTCGTCATCGTCAGGCAGGGCGAAATGGCTACGTGCGATGCGGATCACCTGCGGGTTGATCTCGACCACGGTGGTGTTCACCGCCGGCAGATGGTGATGCAGATATTTCGGCACGGATCCGCCGCCCAGGCCGATGGCCAGGACGCGCTCGACCTTCTCGCTGAACAGCAGGTAGGCCATCATGCCGCGCGTATAGGCAAGCTCAAGGGCATGGGGGGTCTTAAGGCGCATGGCGCTCTGCACCGTGTCATTGCCCAGGTGCAGGTTGCGCACGCCATCGACTTCGCTGACATCGACGCTGACGTCGGCCCCGAAATGGCGATGGATGCTGCGCGCGAGTTTGTTGCCGGGACGGAACATGCTCACTCCCCCACCGTCTCGCCAGCTTCTGCTGACGGCATGTCAGGTGCGCGGGCGGACGAATCCGTCGCGTCCACCTTGTCCAGCTGGGCGACGAATCGCGTATCCAGCTCCATCATCACCGTATCCACGCGCTTCACCTGCAAGCGTACACGGCTGCCCGGCGGCAATTCCGGCAGACTGTGCACCTTGGTCATGTAGGGGATAGGGTCAAGACGCACCAGGTTCTCGCGCCAGACTGCGCCATCGACCTCCTCGACCCGTTCCTGGATCAGCCACTGCAGGCACCAGTAGCGCTCCATGCGCGTCTGGAATTCGTTATAGGCATTATAGGTGAGATCGAAATTGCGCATGGTGTCGGTCAGCGCTTCACTGCCTCTGGAGTAAGCTGGCGAGTTCGCCTGCACAGCGGCGATGATCTGGCGCTGGTTGACCAGATCGACCGCGCGCCGCAACGGCGAGGTGCTCCAGGCGTATTGGGCGACGCCCAGACCCTGATGCGGTTCGGCGTTGACCGTCATGTAGACCTTGCCGCCGCTCTGCGCGCGGTAGATGCCGGGAATGCCGCGCTCGGCCAGCAGTCCGCCCCAGTGGCTGTTGGCTTCGATCATGAGCTCAGCCACGAGCTTGTCCATGGGCGAGCCACGATGACGATTGACGATGCGCACCTTGCCGGCTTCGACATAGAAGTTGTAATCGATCTGCGGCGGCCGCGTCGGGTCGTATTTTCCGCGCGCCTTTTCGCGAGCCTCGGCCAGCTGGAAGAGGAAAGACAGTCGCGCCCAGTAAGCATGGCCGCTATCGGCTTCCAGCGTGTTTTCGTTGAAATAGGGCTCCAGGTCATCGTGACGTAGATTGTCCGCCACTTCGACCAGCTCCACGCGCGTCTCGCGGCCGACGATCTCGAACGCTGGCGAGACGTCGAGATACAGCGACAAGGCTGGCCGCCATTGCCCTTGGTCGAGACTGAACGGGCGGATGGCGTCTTCCGGCAGCATGGTGATCTTGTGGCCCGGCATGTAGACCGTGGACAGGCGTCGCATCACCACCTCATCCAGCGGACTGCCAGGCGTGATACCCAATGCCGGTGCCGCGATATGGATGCCGACCCGGGTATTGCCGTTAGCGAGCGTCTCCAACGAGAACGCGTCGTCGATCTCGGTGGTCGTGCTGTCGTCGATGCTGAAGGCCTTGACCGCAGCGCGCGGCAGATCGCCCGGCGCAATCACGGCTTCATGGGCAGGGAAATCCGTCCCCTTGGGGAAATACTCGCGCAGGAAGGCTCCCAGGTGGTAATCGTGCGGGTCGGTGATGGCGCCGCAGAGCTGCAGCAGCTTGATATGGCCGAGATGCAACTCAGCCGACGCCTGCTCCAGCGCTTTCCATTCGAGCGCATTCTTGTCCGGATCGTAGAACAGCATATCGAGCTTGTCGCTGAACTCGGCAGGCAGTTGGTTGGCTTTCAGTTGCTCGACGTAGCGCGCGACCTGCTCAGCCTGCAGGCGCTTTTTCTCCACCGCGGCCAGCGCGGCTTTGAGGGTGTCCGGTGGCGCCGCTTTGTAGCGCCCCTTGCCCTTGCGATAGAAATATACCGGGGCACCATGCAGGCGAATGGCGACCGCGGCCGATTCTCGTGCACTGGGCAGGTGGCCGTAGTATTCCCTGGCCAGCTCCTCAAAGCCGAACTCGGGCTCGCCGCAACATTCCCACAGGAAGGCGGTATCCAGTGTCTCGGCTTCCTGCTGCGCGGATTCCATGAACCCTGCAAGGCTGCCGTCGAACTGCATCAATACGTTGGCGGATTTGATCTTGGACCGTTTGCCACTGAGCGACTCCACCTGCAATGAGCCTGGGTTCTCGGTCATGATGGAGGCAACCTTGAAGCTGCCCTCTTCTTCATAGAATACGTTCATGTGATGCTTAAGAATCTGATTGGCCGCTATTTTACCTTGCTTTGCCAGGACGCTCGGATGGATTTCTGCTGCACGGGCACCTGGAGTCCTTGCTAAGATGGCGCTTTTGGTAAGCGCTTTTACCGCGCGCCTGCATCAGGCGCCCTCACGCCTTCATGAATGGAACATCGCACCATGTCAATCGATCGCCGCATCCCGGTGACCTTGCTCACGGGTTTTCTCGGTAGCGGCAAGACCACCCTGCTCGGCAAGCTCCTGAGCCATGCCGATATGAAGGATACCGCCGTGGTCATCAACGAACTGGGGGAAGCCGGGCTCGACCATATCCTCGCCAATACGCTCGCGCGCACGGTTGAGAGCCAGCATATCGCCGACAACACCGTGCTGCTCGAATCCGGCTGCCTTTGCTGCACGCTGACCAACGAGATGGCCGATACCCTGCGCGACCTCTTCTTCAAGCGCGCGCTGAGCGCTATCCCCGAATTCCAGCGGCTGGTGATCGAGACCACGGGCATGGCTGACCCCGGCCCCATCATGGGCAGCCTGCTCAACGAGCCGGTCATCAACGCGACCTACCGGCTCGATGCCGTGGTCGTCACGGTCGACGCCACCCATGGCCTGGCGCAGATCGCACAGCATGACGAAGCGCGCAAACAGGCGGCCGTCGCCGACGTGCTACTCGTCACCAAGGTCGATCTCGCCAGCCCCGAGCAGCTCGCGACGCTGACCGGGCGCCTCGCCGAACTGAATCCGGGCGCGACCATCCATCGCATCACGCATGGCCATATCGACCCGCAAGCCATCATCAATGTCGGGCTATTCGACGCCGAGAATCGGCAAGCCCAGCCCCAACGCTGGCTGCGCGCGCTGACGCGCCCCAAGGCCGGACGCGGCACCCTGCCGCAGGCGCATGGCGACGATATCGCCAGCTTCACGGTCACGCTACCCAAACCGCTGACCTGGGCGCAGCTGGAGCCGGCACTAGAATGGCTTTGCGCCAACTTCGGCGAACAGTTGCTGCGGCTCAAGGGCATCGTCCATGCCGAAGACCAGCCGGCGCCGATGGCGATCCACGCCGTACATCGCACGCTGTACCCGCCGACGCTGCTGCAAGGCTGGGACGAGGACGAACCGATCACGCGCGTGGTGCTGATCGGCAAGGGATTGGACGAGCAGCGGATCCGCGACGCGCTGATGCAGATCTAGCTATTCCACAAATCCAGCGCCAAGCCCATAATCCGCTTATCGATCACCCACAAACACGCATGGAGGATTCATCATGAAACACGGATTATTGGCGATCGCACTCGGGGTCATGATCGCGGCCTGCGGTCAGGGCGCCTCCTCGGCAGAGCCCACCAGCCAGCAGACGCGCATGAAGACCTGCAATGCCGACGCTTCCAAGAAGAACCTGAGCGGCGACGAACGCAAGGCCTACATGAAGGATTGCCTGTCCGGCAAGGATATGGGCGCCACGTCGCAACAAGACAAGATGAAGACCTGTAACGCCGACGCCAGCGCCAAGGGACTCAAGGGCGACGATCGCAAGGCGTTCATGAAGGATTGCCTGTCGGCCAAGCCTGCGATGTCCTCGCAGCAGGAAAAGATGAAGACCTGTAACGCCGACGCC
>CAMLMA010000005.1 GCA_946481065.1 uncultured Nitrosomonadales bacterium | reverse complement strand
GCGGGCCACCCTTGGAGCTGGGTTCGAACGAGACGAAGGCATAGTCGCCCTTGACGCGCACGAACTCCGGATTCTTGCCGACTTCGATATGTTTCACGAGTTTGCCGGTAGCGGTGTCGATCACCGAGATATTGCCGTTGTCCTTGTTGGCGGTGATGAGCAATTTGCCGTCATCCGTCACCCCGACGCCGCGCGGGCCTTCACCCTTGACGTCGATGTCGCTGATGGTTTCCATCGTTGCCAGGTCGATGACCGTCACGCCGCCGTCCTGGTTGGTGACATAAGCGACGTTGTCATGCTTCATTGTGCTCGCCTCAGGGGCTGGTGCCGGCTCTGGCGGAGTCTCCGGTTCCTTGGTACACGCGCCGAGCACGCTGGCCGAAGCCAGGATCGCGACCATGGACGCTGCACGCAACCTGGTGGCGAGGGGGTGGTTATTCATCGCTGTTATCTCCTCTTCTTGGTTTCTGAAAACGTATCAAAACGAATGTGTAGGGTTGGTCTGTCTTGCGCCGCATAGGTTCATTATGAATCGATGCCGATCTGCGTCGCGGTCACGTCGCTATACCAAGCAATATCCATTCTTGTCCGCATGGGCAAAAATATGATTGATAAACAGCTGCTTGCATGAGCGGTTCAAGGTGGGCGACGGTCGCTGGCTGCAGTCAGCCACCAACTGGTGGCTTATCCGAGGAACAGGCGGTAGGCGGGATTGTCGCTCTCATCCCAATACGGATAGCCGAGCTGGTCGAGGAAGGTCTTGAATTCGACCTTTTCTGCTGGCGGTACCTGCATGCCGACCAGCACACGACCATAATCGGCGCCGTGATTGCGGTAGTGGAAGAGGCTGATGTTCCAGTCATGGCCCATGGTGTCGAGGAACTTCATGAGCGCGCCCGGCTTTTCCGGAAACTCGAAGCGGTATACCTGCTCATGTTCGGCCTGGGGGGCGTGGCCGCCGACGAGGTGGCGCAGGTGGAGTTTGGCGACTTCGTTATCGGTGAGGTCGAGCGCACCGAGACCATGGTCCTGCAGCATATGCACGAGTCGTGTGGCCTCGCCCCGATCATGGATCGCGATGCCGACGAAGATGTGGGCCTTGTGCGGGTCGGAATAGCGGTAGTTGAATTCCGTGATGCTGCGGTCGCCGAGTAGCCGGCAGAACTTTTTGAACGAGCCGGGGACTTCAGGGATGGTCACTGCCAAGACTGCTTCACGCATTTCGCCGATCTCGGCGCGTTCGGCGACGAAACGCAGGCGGTCGAAATTCATGTTGGCGCCCGAGGCGATGCCGACGAACGTCTTGCCGCTGACGCGGTTACGCTTGACGTATTCCTTGAGGCCGGCAACGGCCAACGCGCCGGCCGGTTCGAGGATGGAGCGTGTATCCTCGAACACATCCTTGATCGCGGCACAGATGGCGTCGTTATCGACCAGGATCATCTCATCGACGTATTCCTTTGCCAGCGCCAGCGTGTGCACGCCGACCTGCTTGACCGCGGCGCCGTCAGCGAACAGGCCGACCTGTTCCAGCATCACCCGTTCCCCGGTCTTCAACGAACGTGCCATGGCATCGGCATCCACCGCTTCGACACCGATGATCTTGATCTCCGGGCGGACCTGCTTGACGTAGGCAGCGATCCCGGCGATCAGGCCGCCACCGCCGACACAGCAGAAGATGGCTTCGATCGGCTGGTGATAGTCATCGAGGATCTCCATGGCGATGGTGCCCTGGCCGGCGATGACGTCCGGATCGTCATAAGGATGGACGAAGGTCAGGCCCTGCGAGGCTTCCAGTTCCAGTGCATGCACATAGGCATCCGAATACGAGTCACCATACAGCACGACTTCAGAGCCGCGGGAGCGCACTGCGTCGATCTTGATCAGCGGTGTGGTGGTTGGCATGACGATGACGGCGCGGCAACCGAGTTTTTGCGCAGCCAGCGCGACCCCCTGCGCATGATTGCCCGCCGAGGCCGCGATCACCCCGCGCTGTAGCGCTTCTGGCGGCAAATGGGCCATCTTGTTGTAGGCGCCGCGCAGCTTGAATGAGAAAACGGGCTGCGTATCCTCCCGCTTCAGCAGCACCTGGTTGCCAAGACGTGCCGAGAGATTGGGCTGGAGATCCAGCGCGGTCTTCTCGGCGACATCGTAGACGCGGGCAGAGCGGATTTTTTCCAGGTAGTCGTTTTTCATTTGGAGGCTGGGGGGTGTATCATTCAAAATTGCACTCGATTATAAAGAAAACGTAAGGGTTAAAGTAAAAATGGCAACACAAGACGAATTAAAACAACAAGTAGCAGAAGCTGCGGTCGCTTACGTCAAGGGTGGCATCATCGGTGTCGGTACCGGTTCCACCGCCAACTATTTCATCGATGCGCTGGCTAAAGTCAAAGGCAAGATCGACGGCGCTGTCGCCAGCTCGGAAGCCACGGCCGAGCGCCTGCGCGCTCATGGCATCAAGGTCTACGACATGAACCAGGTCGACAGCCTCGATATCTATGTCGATGGTGCCGATGAGATCACCGAACACATGCACATGCTGAAGGGCGGAGGCGGCGCGTTGACGCGCGAGAAGATCGTCGCCGCGGTCGCCAAGTCTTTCATCTGCATCTGCGACCAGAGCAAACTGGTGCCCGTACTGGGCGCTTTCCCATTGCCGGTGGAAGTCATCCCCATGGCGCAGGCCCAGGTGGCACGCGCGCTGGTGGCGATGGGCGGGCAGCCCAAGCTGCGTGATTTCACGACCGATAACGGCAACAAGATCCTTGACGTCTCCGGCCTCAAGATCGTCGATCCGGTGGCGATTGAAGCCCAGATCAACCAGATCGTCGGCGTCGTGACCAATGGTTTGTTCGCGGCGCGCCCTGCCGATGTCCTGCTGCTGGCGACGCAAGAAGGTGTGAAGACCTACAAGCGCTGACCGTCGGCGCGGAATGAGTGTTTTTGGTACATGAAAATGTCACAATCGGCTGTTAGTCTGGAAAACTGACATACAAGCGTTAAAGGACTGCGTGATGCAATTTGAACATACTTACAAGCAATACGATGCTGAGCTGGAATCCGTACGCGCCAAGGTCCTGCAGATGGGCGGCCTGGTCGAGCAACAGATCGTCAACGCGCTCGATGCGCTGGTCAACGCCAATGCCAAACTTGCTGATGATGTCGTTTCCAACGACCATCGCGTCAATGCACTGGAAGTCCAGGTCGACGAGGATTGCAGTCATATCATCGCCCGCCGCCAGCCGGCAGCCGGTGATCTGCGCATGATCATGATGGTGGTCAAGACCATCACCGACCTTGAACGCATCGGCGATGAAGCGACCAAGATCGCCCGCGTCGCCCAGAAGATCTACGAGTCCGATCGCATGTACACCCCGCGTTTCAATGAAATCAAGACCATGGTCGGCCTCGTGCGCGAGATGCTGCGCACCTCGCTCGACGCCTTCGCCCGACTCGACGTCAGCAAGACCGTCGATGTCGCCAAGCAGGACGAACAGGTCGATGAGCAGTTCCGCGCCGCCATGCGTCAACTCATCACCTTCATGCTGGAAGACCCGCGGACGATCTCCATGTCGCTGGAAGTGCTGTTCGTGGCCAAGGCCATCGAGCGCATCGGCGACCATGCGAAGAACATCGCCGAGTACGTGGTCTACATGGTCAAAGGCAAGGATGTACGGCATACTACTGTGCAGGAAATGGAACGCGAAACACTGCAACCATAAGCATCAACAGTAGTTCTTGTCTAAAGGTCGGTTTTGGCTGACAAAAACCCAGCATTCCCTGAAATCGCCGCTGTCGATCTTGGCTCCAACAGTTTCAGGCTACAACTCGCCCGGGTCGTCGACGACCAGCTGATCTTCCATGATTCCCTGCGCGAGGCTGTGCGCCTCGGTGCAGGTCTGGGCAAGGACAAGCAGCTAGACGCCGACGCCCAGCAACGGGCGATCGATTGTCTCAAACGCTTCGGCGAGCGCCTGCGAGGTCTGCCGCCACAGGCCGTCCGTGCCGTCGCGACCAATACCTTCCGAGTCGCCAAGAATTCCGCCCAGCTGTTGCAGCAAGCCCAGGAAGCGCTGGGGTTCCCTATCGAGATCATTGCCGGCCGCGAAGAGGCGCGCATGATCTTCGTCGGTGTCAGCCACGACCTGCCGCCCGCGACCCATAGACGGCTGGTCATCGATATCGGCGGCGGCTCTACCGAATTCATCGTCGGCGAGGGTTACGAACCCCTGGAGATGGAAAGCCTGTACATGGGCTGCGTCAGCTTCAGTCTGAAGTACTTTCCCGAAGGCAAGATCACCGAGGCCAGCCTGGAAAAAGCCCATATCGCTGCCGCCAGCGAGATCGAGAACATCCGCAAGAATTTTATCGCCGGTCACTGGCAGGAAGCTGTAGGTTCGTCCGGTACAGCACGTGCGCTGGGGGAGATCATGCGGCTCAACGGCCTCAGCGACGGCGAGATCACCCGTGCCGGTTTGTGGACCCTGCGCGAATGGTTGCTGGCCGCCAAGGACAGCCGCAAGCTCGAATTGCCCGGCCTTAGCGCAGATCGCGCAGCGGTGCTGCCAGGTGGCCTCACCATCATGCTTGCGGCGTTCGAGTCGCTCGGTATCGAACGCATGACCACAGCTACCAGTGCCTTGCGTGAAGGCGTGCTCTACGAGCTGCTGGGCCGCATGCATCATCAGGATACGCGTGAGGCGACCGTCTCGCATTTCATGCGGCGCTATCAGGTCGACGAGAAGCAATCCGCGCGGGTCGAACAGCTGGCGCTGGCATTGCTGGCACAGATCGAAGACGGTTTGCGCATGGATCCGGAAACCGTGCGTCAGTATCTGGCCTGGGCGGCGGATTTGCACGAGATCGGCATTTCCATCGCGCACAGTGGCTATCACAAGCATTCCGCCTATATCGTCGAGAATGCCGATATGCCGGGGTTCTCGCGCATGGAGCAATCCACGCTCGGTCTGCTGGTGCGGGCTCAGCGTCGTTCACTGACCAAAGTCGGCTTGCCGCCGCTTGAAGACGATCGTTGTGCGATGATCCTGGTGCTGCGACTGGCGATCCTGTTCAATCGCAATCGGCTCGATGAACATAGCCCGCCTTTGCACCTGGGTTGGAACAGCAAGGGATTCCGCCTCGAGATCGCGTCGGGCTGGCTGGAGCGCAACCCCCTGACCCGTGCCGAATTGGGTAACGAGATCGCCTACTGGAAAGAAGCTGGCGTCGAGTTACGCGTCGAGGACGAGACCTAGCTCTCGAGCGGCAGCTCCTGCCCGTATTCCACAGCGAGGTGGGTCTGTGCGCAGAAATGGTTACCGCGCCGGGCCGGTCTCAAACGATAGCTGCTGTCCGGCAGCATCTCCCAAGCATTGACGTTGTCCCGCAAGTAAGGCTCCAGGCCTTCCTTGATGATGCGCTTTTTGAGCTTGACGTCCAGCACCGGAAAACACACTTCGATGCGCCGGAAGAAGTTGCGGTACATCCAGTCTGCGCTCGACAGATACAGGTTCTCTTCACGGTTGTTGTAGAAATAGAAGATACGCGAGTGTTCGAGGAATCGCCCGACGATGGAGATGACGCGGATATGTTCGGATACGCCCGGGATGCCGGGCTTGAGCGCACAAACGCCCCGCACGATGAGCTCGATCTGCACGCCGGCATTGGAGGCATCGTAGAGTGCGCGGATGATATCGGCGTCGAGCAGGGCGTTCATCTTGGCGATGATGCGCGCCTTCTTGCCTGCGCGTGCCATCTCGGCTTCATGGTTGATGGCCTTGATCACGCGTTGATGCAAGGTAAAGGGTGACTGCCAGAGGTGGCGCAACTTGCTCGCTTTGCCGAGACCTGTCAGCTGGGCGAAGACATCATTGACGTCCTCGCAGATCTCGTCGCGGCAGGTGAGTAGGCCGAAATCGGTATAGAGGCGGGCCGTGCGTGGATGGTAGTTGCCAGTCGAGAGATGTACGTAACGGCGTAGCTTGCCTTCTTCGCGCCGCACCACCATCGCCATCTTGGCGTGCGTCTTATGGCCCACCACGCCATACACCACATGCGCGCCAGCCGCTTCCAGCTTGGCTGCCCAGTTGATGTTGGCTTCCTCGTCGAAACGCGCCAGTAGCTCGACCACCACGGTCACTTCCTTGCCACGCTGGGCGGCCTCGATCAGCGACTGCATGAGCGTCGAGTCGGCACTGGTGCGATAGAAGGTCTGCTTGATCGCCAGCACGTCAGGGTCCTGCGCCGCCTGCTGGATGAACTCAATGACCGGATTGAACGACTGGAAAGGGTGATGCAGCAGGACATCGCCCTTGCGGATGGCCTTGAACACATCCGGCTCCTTGGCGAATTCCTTCGGTACGCTGGGGGTGTAATGCGGGAACTTGAGTTCAGGCCGATCCACCCAATCCGGGATCTGCATCAGGCGCACGAGGTTCACCAGGCCGTTGACCTGGTAGAGATCGTCCTGCGTCAGCCCGAACTGGCCGAGCAGGAAGGCCGACATCTCCTGAGAGCAGCTGTCAGCGACTTCGAGGCGCACGCCATCGCCATACTGGCGATGCGAAAGCTCGCCCTGCAGCGCGAGCCTCAGATCCTTGGTGTCTTCGTCGTCCAGCGTCAGGTCACTGTCGCGCGTGACGCGGAACTGGTAACAGCCCTTGACCTGCATGCCGGAGAACAATTCGTCGACATGCGCGTGCAGGATGGAAGAAAGGAAGACGAAACCGTACTCGCAACCGGCGATCTCGTCCGGCAGGCGGATCACGCGAGGTAGCGCCCGCGGCGCCTGTACGATGGCGACGCCGGAATTGCGGCCGAAAGCGTCCTTGCCTTCCAGCTCCACGGCAAAATTCAGGCTCTTGTTCAATACCCGCGGGAAAGGGTGTGCCGGGTCTAGTCCGATCGGCGTGAGGATGGGCATCAGCTCGCGGAAGAAATAATGCTTGATCCACTCGCGCTGCTGGTCGTTCCAGTGCCCACGCCGGATGAAACGGATGTTCTCTTCCGCCAATCGCGGCAGGACAAGGTCATTGAGGATGGTGTACTGGCGGGCGACCAGCTCGTGAGCTTCGGCGCTGACGCGCGCGAACACCTGGCGTGGCGGTATCCCGTCAGCGCCGGTGTAAGCGGAGTTGTACTTGATCTGCTCCTTGAGGCCGGCGACGCGCACCTCGAAGAACTCGTCCATATTGCTGCTGAAGATGCACAGGAACTTCAGGCGCTCCAGCAGTGGCACACGTTCATCCTCCGCCTGCGCCAGCACGCGACGGTTGAAGGCGAGGATACCGAGTTCACGGTTGATGAAATATTCGGGATTCAATTTGAGGGCAGGTGGCAATTCATGACCTCGCTACTGTATTACCCGAATATGACATATTCATGAAAATGCGGTGCTAGGGTTTCGGCGGCACATAGCCAGAAGCCGTGTCCGCACCTTCCCCGAAGAAGTATGCCTGCGTCTGTTCGGCGAGATATTTGCGTGCAGCGGGATCGGCCAGGCTCAGGCGATTCTCGTTGACCAGCATGGTCTGATGCTTGATCCAGGCCGCCCAGGCTTCCTTGGAGACGTTCTCGAATATGCGCTTGCCCAGCTCGCCCGGGTAAGGCGGGAAATCCAGGCCCTCGGCTTCGTGACCTAATTTAATGCAATTGACTGTACGTGCCATGATGTTCTCAAAAAAGATATGCGGGAAAGACCCATATCATAGCTGATGGCGGCCCGGTCGGCGAATGCCGGTCATCACCGGTATTCGCGGCTGCGGATGTGTTCCGGACGCAAGCCGATGCCGACGACACGGGCGACCAGCCGCCTCAACAGCGGCGCGAACAGGCGCAAGAGGATCGTCGTGGTCCTGGACACGGCCAACGGACGATTGGGCGCCTTGCCACTGAAGAAGCGTCGATGCGCGGCCACCTGTAAGCCTTGCATCACGCGGGCCGGCCACGCACGCCGACGTTGCACCCGAGCCAGGTCGGCAGTGCCACAGCGTCCCGTGCGTAATTTCTCGGCGAGGAGGTTGGCGGTAGCGACGGCATCCTGCACCGCATAATTGACGCCCACGCCACCGATCGGCGACATGGCATGCGCCGCATCGCCGATGCACAGCAGCCCTGGTCTATACCAGCGTTCAAGACGGTCGACGCGTACGCTGAGCAGCTTGACCATGTCCCAGCTGTCGATGGCTTTTACGACTTCGCCCAAGCCAGGGGCGATGGTGGCGACCAAACCGTGGAAGTGTTCCAGGCCTTGCTGCATGAGCCGCTCAAAGCCACCCTTCTGGATCAACAGGCCGGCCTGGTAATACTCGCCTCGATTGAGCGTTACCATCATCCTGCCATTCTGTATGCGTCCCATCACATCCTCGATCGCGTCATTCGGCTTGGCGAGACGGAACCACAAGACGTCGATAGGCGCGCCGATATCAATCACCGGCATCGCCGCCTGGTCGCGCACGACAGAACCGCGACCGTCTGCCGCCACGACAAGGTCCGCGGTAATGTACATCCGGCCTTCTGCGGTTTCCGCGATCACACCGGTGACCCTGCCCTCGTTCTCGATCAATCCGACCGCTTCCGTCGCCATACGCAGATCGAAGCCTGCGTAACGGCTGGCTTGCGACGCGATGAAATCGAGGAAATCCCATTGCGGCATCATCGCCACATATTTCTCGTGCGTCGGCAACCGCGAGAAATCGGGTCCGGGCACAGTCCGCCCGTCGATCACCAGCTGAAGCGTGGGCATGGGCTGGTGCGGTAACTTGAGGAACGCATCGAGGATACCCAGCTCGTGCATCAGTTCGAGTGTCGACGGATGGATGGTGTCACCGCGGAAGTCGCGAAAAAAGTCTGCATGCTTTTCGAGAACCATGACGCGGACACCGCTGCGCGCCAGCAGAAAGCCGAGCATGATGCCTGCCGGGCCGCCGCCGACGATGCAGCATTGGGTGTGACATGCCTGCGGATCCATGGCGCCTCCTTTGCCGTCTATGATAGGCCCGTCATCCGCGGCTGGGAACCCATATGGCAGGGCTTGGCCTGGGCGGGCGAGACCCGCCCGACGCATCGATCAGAATTCGCCGCGCAAACCGATCAGCAAGGAGCGCCCGCCGAGCGGAGCGATATCTTTAAGAAACGAAGTATGTTCGCGGATCTCCTGGTCGAGCAGGTTATTGGCACGGACAAAGCCTTCAAGATAGAGGCTGGTCGGTAAACGATACGTGGCCGTTGCCGTCACCAGTGTGTAGCCATCCGTTTCCAGTTCGTTGGCGGCAGTACGATCCTGCTTGAAAGCATGCAGCACGTCGAAGCGGGCGCCGAAACGATCGAAGCGGTAGTCGATGCCAGTGCCGATGCGTAGTGGCGAGATGCGCGGCAAGGGTTCCCCAGTATCGCGATTGGTCGCACGCACGTAATCGCCGCGTAGTTTCAGATCCATTTCACCTACGCCCTCGTAGACGCGGAACTTGCTCTCTGCTTCCAGCCCCTTGAAGATCGCGGGCACAGCCATGAAACGGGATTCCGGCAGGATCTCCGCGCCGGAGCCGTCGGCGATACCGTCCCCGTTCGCATCCAGTGGATTCAGTTCGCCGTCGATACCGCGTGTATTGCCGGTATTGGCGAGGCTGATGAAATTGCTGAAGCGGGTGTAATAGGCCCCGAAGGACATCGAATCCTTGCCGGATTTCCATTGCAGCCGGGCGTCGATGCCGTTCGCGCGCTCTTCGGCGAGACTACGGTCGCCGACCTCGTACTGACCGGTCGCCAGATGCGGGCCATCGGCGAACACTTCGAAGTAGCTGGGCGCCCGCTCGTTGTGGGAGAGATTGCTGCTGACCGACCATTGCTCGCTGAGCGTATAGAGCGCACCGGCGGCGAAGCTATTGGGGCGGAAGCTGCGGGCTGCTTCAGGGCCGAAGCTGCTGCCGCCAGCCGACGTCAGGCCAACATGCTCGGCACGTGCCCCGAAGCTGAGCTTGAGCGCGCGCGGACGGATGACGTCGAGCGGCAGTTCCTCGTAGAGATAGAGGGCTTGGCTCAGCGTGCGATTACTCGGCACGAACGCTTCCTCGCCCAGCGCTTCGAAACTGGTGTTCTGGAATTGCGCGCCGATGACGCCGGACAGATCGCCGATCTTGGCATGTCCCGCTTCGATCGAGCCCTCCATGCCGCGGTTCTTGAAAGTGGTACCGACGGTGCCGTCCTCGATCTCTTGATGCTGATAGTCGGTATGCGCGAGCTTGACCTTGACCCGGTCGATGACGCTGCCCAGATCGCTGAACTCGGAAGCGAAATCCCAGCGTGCGCTGTTCTGGTCGATGCGTACGCCAGGCTCGGCTACGGTGCCGTAGTTGTTGTTGAAGGCAGAGTAAGAGAGACCGGCGTAACCTTTCTCGAACTGCAGCGATGCGCCCAAGGCGCCGCCATCGCCCTCGGCGCTGCTGTTCGGCAGACGCCCCCGAGCACCGCGGTCGGTGCCATCGGCACGCGCCTTGCGGCTGGAGATGGCGAAGCCTGGGATGTCTAGATCGTCAGTCTTGCGTTTGTAGGCGTCGGCATGCAGGGTCAGCAGACCATTGCCGGCGTCCATCACGAAGGCACCGTTCTTCTGGTTCTCAGCCCCGCCGAAGCGAGTCTCGCCGCGGGCCGTGATACCGTCGATGGCTTCCTTGGGGATCCGGTGATCGATAGCATTGACCACGCCGCCGATGGCGCTGCCGCCATAGAGCAGGGCGGCAGGTCCACGTACGACATCGATCTGCTCGATGACCAGCGGGTCGAGCGCGACCGCGTGGTCGAAACTCAAGCTGGAGGCATCGAGGATGCCGGTGCCGTTCTGCATGATGCGGACGCGATCGCCATCCAGTCCGCGGATGACCGGGCGAGAAGCATTCGGGCCGAATCCGCTGCTGCTGACGCCGGGAATGGCCTTGAGCGTCTCGCCCAGGGTGCTTTCGCGGCGCAGCGATAGCTCGCGGCCGTTGAGTACGGTGACAGGCGTCACCAGTTCGTCGGAGCCGACGCCAAGCGGGTTGGCGGTGACGGCGACCGCCGGCAGTTCGATTGCATCGGCGGCTGGGGCCGCCAGGCTGATACTGCAATGGCTGGCCAGGAGCAGGCCGGCGGCTACACAGATCTGTTGGCGTTGCGCAAGGTATGACACCGCGCGCAGGGGGGGGTGAAGATATTCCATGATGTCCTCGCATGAACAATAGCAATACCTGCCCGATATAAGGCAGGGGGAACAAAAGCGATGGTTATGCGAGTCGGGGTGGGGCGCGGGCTGCGTAAGGGAGGAATGTCTGGCTTGCATCGCTGGCTGACAGCGGGGCATGCAAGGCGAACTGGGCGATAGACGCCGGCGGCACGAAGCTCGATACACCGACGGCGCTGGCAAGTTTGCCGTAGCTCAGGCATTGGTCACAGACGGCGCCATGCGGCGCCTTGTCTTGTTGCTGGTGCGTCGGCAACAGATCGGCATAATGCGAGATCTCGTGCACGGCTGCGCCCTGTTGCCCAAGGGCGAACAGTACGGTCAATGCAAGACTGAGGATCAGGCGACGCAACATCGGCCGGATTCTAACAGACGATGCCGTGAAAAGGAAAAAGGCCGCGACAGCGGCCTTTTTCCTGTGTGACGAAAGGATTACTTGAAGTTCTCGCCAGCGAAGTCCCAGTTGGCGAGCGAGGTCAGGAAGGCCTCGACGAACTTGGGACGTGCATTACGGTAATCGATGTAATAGGCGTGCTCCCAGACGTCGATAGTCAGCAGCGGCTTGTCGCCCGTGGTCAATGGGGTACCGGCGGCGCCCATGTTGACGATATCGACGGAGCCGTCAGCCTTTTTCACCAGCCAGGTCCAGCCGGAACCGAAGTTACCGACAGCGGAAGCCTGGAACGCCTTCTTGAATTCATCGAAGGAGCCCCACTTGGCGTTGATCGCATCGGCCAGCGCGCCTGATGCGGCACCACCGCCATTCGGCTTCATGCTGTGCCAGAAGAAGGTGTGGTTCCAGATCTGGGCTGCATTGTTATAGATGCCGCCGGAAGCCTTCTTGATGATGTCTTCCAGGCCGGCGTTTTCGAATTCTGTGCCCTTGATCAGGTTGTTCAGGTTGGTGACGTAAGCCTGGTGATGCTTGCCGTAATGGAATTCCAGGGTCTCTTCGGAGATATGGGGTGCGAGTGCGTTCTTCGGATAGGGTAAAGCAGGTAATTGATGTTCCATGATTTAATCCTTAAAACTAGAAGGGGTATAGACACTGAGGGGTCGAAGCCTAAATCTTGCCATAATTTCGCGCCGATCTTACTTATCGAGAACCATTCTCAATTGTGGCGCCTTCGAGGTAAGCAGCCGTCGGGTCACGTCCCGATGCCGCTAGCAACGACGATCATTTCTTGCGGGCGCGGGGATGGGCAGCGTCGTAGACCTTGGCCAGGTGCTGGAAATCAAGATGTGTATAGACTTGCGTCGTGCTGATGTTGGCGTGCCCCAGCATCTCCTGCACTGCACGCAGATCGCCGCTCGATTGCAAGACATGCGTGGCAAAGCTATGGCGAAGCATATGCGGATGGACGTCGGCATTGATGCCTTGGCGGATCGCCCACTGCTTGATGCGATACTGGATGGCGCGCGACGTGAGACGTTTGCCATGCTGGCTCACGAACACCGCTTGCGCATCAACTTGCGGAATGGCGGCGCGCGCGACCAGCCATTTGCGGATGGCGAGGATCGCATGGCTGCCCATGGGCACGATACGTGTCTTGCTGCCCTTGCCGGTGACTGTCACCGTGCCGTTATCGAGGTCGAGGGCATTGATGTCGAGACCGATCAGTTCCGCGAGGCGCAAACCGGAGGAGTAGAAGAGTTCCAGGATGGCGCGGTCCCGTAACGTCAGGCAGTCATCGCCTTCGATGGCGACAAGGCTCACTGCCTGGTCGGTGGACAGCGCCTGGGGCAAGGTCCTGGGGGATTTCGGCGCCTTGAGTCCGCTGCAGGGGTTGCTGTCGAAGCCCTTGCGCTGGATGAGGAAGTTGAAGAAACCGCGCCACGCCGACAGGCAGCGGGCGATGCTTTTACCGCTCAGCCCCCGTCCATGCAGGGCAGCGATGTAGCGCCGGATATGCGAGGCATCGAGGCTATCGAGCGCTTGATCCTTGGCGGCATCGAGCAGTAGCCGAATGTCCCGGGCGTAATGCTCGCGCGTGAGCGGACTAAGGCCGCGCTCGAAGCTGAGGTATGCCAGATATTCGGCGAGCAGTTCCAAGACACTATTCGATATAGCGCAAGAGGGCAGCGCTGACCAGCTCGCCGATGCGCTTAAGGAACAGCGTACCCATCTCGGGATAGAAACGCTGCTCGTCTTCGGCTGCCATGGCCAACAGGCCGAACACCTTTTCGCTACGCAACGCGACGAGCGCGAAGGATTTGGGAGTGGCGTTCTCGCCGAACCAGCTGTCCATCTCGAGCCCTGGACGGTGGCCGCAATACGGCGTGAGCAGTCCGTCCGCCCAGTTGCGCAACTCATCGTCCACCGGCTGGAAGATCGGTTGCTCACGGTCGAGCTGGTTCATCGGCGATGCCCACAGCCGTAGCCCGACATGCGGGACCTGAAAATCCTCGCGCAAGGTATGGGTCAGGATCTGCACCAGCACTTCCAAATTGGGGCTCGCCAGCAAGCCGAGGCTCAGCCGGTGGACTTTTTCGCTGGTGACGTCGTTCTCTTCACCGAACTTGAGGAAGTCGGCCATCTTCGCTTCCAGTACCCGGATGCGATCCCGCTGCAACAGCTGCTGCCGTTCGGCCAGCGAGACCGTCCCGCTGCCATGCGGGCTGGGCAGGTACATCTCCGTCAGCAGCTCGGCATGATGTTCGAAGAATTGCGGGTGGGCCTTGAGGTAATTGCCGACGTCGAGTTCGCTCAGCGGGGTGTCGTTATCCATGGGGTTTCCTTGATCTGCGTGACGATAGGGCGAATGGGGATCCGGGCAAGCATGCGGTCATTGAAGCGCGATCTCGCCCTGGAACACCGTCATTGCGGGGCCGGTCATCCAGACAGGGCTGGTGCCGCCTGCCCAGCTGATGTGTAAGACGCCGCCGTGGGTGTTGACCTTCACTGGGCTCTCCAGCAATCCCTGGCGGATACCTGTGACCACAGCCGCGCAAGCGCCCGTGCCACATGCCAGGGTCTCGCCGCTGCCGCGCTCATAGACGCGCAGGCGGATCTCATGCGCAGAGACGACCTGCATGAACCCGGCATTGACGCGCTGTGGAAAGCGCGGATGCGCTTCGATGATAGGTCCTTGCTGGGCGACCGGCGCGTCTTCGACGTTGGTGACGATCTGCACGGCGTGTGGGTTGCCCATCGAGACGACGCCGATGTCGACGGCCTGTCCGGCCACGTCCAGCAAGTAGGTCAGAGCTGGCGCATCGGCGATGAACGGCACATGTTCGGGGCTAAAGTCCGGCGCGCCCATGTTGACTGTGACATTGCCGTCCTCTTCCAATCTGGGGTAGATGATGCCGCTGGCAGTCTCGACGCTGATCTCGGCCTTTTCCGTCAGCCCCTGCTCATGCACGAAGCGCACGAAGCAGCGCGCACCGTTGCCGCACTGTTCGACTTCGCCACCATCGGCATTGAAGATACGGTAGCGGAAATCGATATTTTCCTGTGTCGGGCGCTCGACCATCAGCAACTGGTCGCAGCCAACGCCGAAATGGCGATTGGCGATGTAGCGGATCTGTTCTGCGGAGAGCGATACCGGGGCAGTGTAACCATCGATGACGACGAAATCGTTGCCGATCCCCTGCATCTTGGTGAATTTGAGCGTCATGTGCATCAGCGGGTGAGTTGCGTGACGGTTATTGTAGGGCAATGTGCAAGGCGCCGATAGCGGCACTCACGCGGTCGTGTCCGATGGCTTGTTGCGTCGCTGCTGCGGCTGCTTGTAGCGGCGGTAGCTCCACAGGTATTGGGCCGGGCGCTGCCTGACCAGATGCTCGATGCCGAGATTGATATTGGCCGGTGTGGGCGGCAAGTCCAATGGCGCGATATGGATGACGAAGCCGCGGCCCCAGGATAGCCGCTCGCCGAACGCCATGAGCACCGTGGCCTCGGTGCTCTCTGCCAGTTTGCTCACGAGGCTCATTGTATAGGCCGGCTTGCCGAAAAAATCCGCCCAGACACCTTCGCCGAACTCAGGCACCTGGTCCGGCAGGATGCCGATCGCCTCACCCTGCTTAAGTGCCTTGAGCAGGCTACGTACGCCGCGCATGTTGGTTGCGGCAAGCGTGATCCGGCTGCGGTTACGCCCCTGTTCGATCAAGGGGGCGAGCCAGCGCTGCCGTGGCGGGCGGTAGAGCACGGTGATCGGGTGGCGCGCGGCGTAGTAGAGCGCGGTGATCTCGTAGCAGCCCAGATGTGGCGTCAGGAAGATCAGGCCCTTGCCGCTAGCCAGCGCCTGTTCCACATGCTCCCAGCCATGGCAGGCCTTGACCCATTGCAGGGTCGCTGCGGGCGAACGGAACCAGACCGCGAAGGTCTCTAGGATGCCTTTGCCCGTTTCGGCAGCATTACGGCGCACGAGTTTGCGATAGGCGCTGGCGCTGGTGGCGATGCCCGTGCTGGCGAGATTGTTGCGGATGCGTCGGGAGAATTTGCGGTCAGTGATGTAGCTGATATAACCGGTCAGCACGCCCAGTGCATGGACGACCGGAAGGGGCAGGATGGCGAAGAGGCGGAGCAATGCCTGGAGCATGTAGTTCTTTTTGAAACAGGATGATTTTGCTATTCTAGCAATCTTTTGATTTTTAGACCCTTTAGCTTGGGCGGCGAACAAACCAATGAGCGAATACCTATTTACTTCCGAATCCGTGTCCGAAGGCCATCCGGACAAAGTCGCTGACCAGATCTCCGATGCCATCCTCGATGCCATCCTGGCGCAGGATCCCTACGCCCGCGTCGCGGCTGAGACCCTGGTCTCCACTGGCCTCGTGATCCTGGCCGGTGAGATCACCACCAAGGCCCAGGTCGATTACGCGCGCGTGGCGCGCGAGACCATCCGCCGCATCGGGTATGCGGATCCTTCCCTGCGGTTCGATGCCGACGGCTGTTCGGTCCACGTCTGCTACGGCCAGCAGAGCCCCAACATCGCTCAGGGCGTGGATCGCGCGTCCGACGACTACCTGAATCAGGGTGCAGGCGACCAGGGTCTGATGTTCGGCTATGCCTGCGACGAGACACCGACCTTGATGCCGCTGCCGCTGTACCTTTCTCACCGCCTGGTCGAGCGCCAGTCGCAACTACGCAAGGATGGGCGCTTGCCCTGGCTGCGCCCGGACGCCAAGAGCCAAGTCACGGTGCGTTATGTCGACGGCAAGCCGTTCGCCATCGACACGGTGGTCCTGTCCACCCAGCACAGTCCTGAATACAGTTCTGATGCCAAGCAGCAGGAGCTGCGTGAAGCGGTCATCGAGCACATCATCAAGCCGGTGTTGCCTGCCGAGCTGATCAAGGGCGAGGTGAATTACCTGGTCAACCCGACTGGCTGTTTCGAGATCGGCGGGCCGCACGGTGACGCCGGCCTCACCGGCCGCAAGATCATCGTCGATACCTACGGCGGTGCCGCGCCTCACGGCGGCGGTGCATTCTCTGGCAAGGATCCGTCCAAGGTCGATCGTTCGGCCGCCTATGCCGCGCGCTATGTCGCCAAGAACATCGTCGCCGCTGGGCTGGCTTCGCGCTGCCTGGTCCAGGTTTCCTATGCCATCGGCGTGGCGAAGCCGACCAGCGTGATGGTGGAAACTTACGGCACGGGCAAGGTGTCCGACGACGTGCTGACCAGGCTGGTGCTCGAGCACTTTGACTTGCGTCCGAAGGGTATCGTGCAGATGCTCGACCTGTTGCGCCCGATCTACACCAAGAGCGCCGCATATGGTCATTTCGGCCGTGATGAGCCTGAGTTCACCTGGGAAGCCACGGATAAGGCCGCGGCGCTCAAGGCAGCAGCCGGTATCTAGCAAGGTTTGGCTAAATGGATATTTAGCCTTATAATTCAATCATTAATCGAGGAACGCTGCGAGGCGGGAGTCTTTCCCGCCCCAGGCTCGGTTGTCAAAGCGTCATGCGCTTTGTGAACGGCGTTCACCTTCATTAACGCGTGCCGGGCACGGGAGATGGGTGAAAAAGCGCTGTTCACATCGCGTTCTAGCAAGCCTTTCCCTCCGGTCACACATTCAAGGTAAACGAAATGAATACTGTGACTGATATCAAAGACTATATCGTAGCCGACCTCAGCCTCGCTGATTTTGGCCGCAAAGAGATCGCCATCGCCGAGACGGAAATGCCGGGGCTCATGGCGATCCGCGAAGAATATGCATTGACCAAGCCCCTGAAGGGCGCCCGCATCACCGGTTCTCTGCACATGACCATCCAGACCGCCGTGCTGATCGAGACCCTCAAGGATCTGGGTGCAGAAGTGCGTTGGGCATCTTGCAACATCTATTCCACGCAGGATCACGCGGCCGCAGCGATCGCCGCCGGCGGTACGGCCGTGTTCGCGATCAAGGGCGAAACCCTCGAGCAATACTGGGATTACACCCACCGCATCTTTGAATGGCCGGATGGTGGTTTTTCCAACATGATCCTGGACGATGGTGGCGACGCCACCCTGTTGTTGCATTTGGGCACCAAGGCCGAGACCGACGCCACTGTCCTCAACAATCCGGGTAGCGAAGAAGAGGTCTGCCTGTTCAACGCCATCAGGGAAAAACTCAAGGTCGACCCCAAGTGGTATTCCACCCGTCTCGCCCATATCAAGGGCGTGACGGAAGAGACCACCACCGGCGTCCATCGCCTGTATCAGATGCACAAGGAAGGTCGCCTGGCGTTCCCTGCGATCAACGTCAACGATTCTGTGACCAAGTCCAAATTTGACAATCTCTATGGTTGCCGTGAATCGCTGGTCGACGCCATCAAGCGCGCCACCGACGTCATGATCGCTGGCAAGGTCGCGGTGGTGGCTGGCTATGGCGATGTGGGAAAGGGCTCTGCACAGGCCCTGCGCGCATTGTCCGCGCAGGTTTGGGTGACCGAGATCGATCCGATCTGCGCGCTGCAGGCCGCGATGGAAGGCTATCGCGTCGTCACCATGGACTATGCGGCAGAGCATGCCGATATCTTCGTCACCGCGACCGGTAACTACCATGTCATCACCCACGAACACATGAAGAAGATGAAGGACCAGGCCATCGTCTGCAACATCGGTCATTTCGATAACGAGATCGATGTCGCTTCGCTTGAACAATACGCGTGGGATGAGATCAAGCCGCAAGTCGATCATGTGATCTTCCCGGACGGCAAGCGCATCATCCTGCTGGCCAAGGGCCGTCTCGTGAACCTGGGTTGTGGTACCGGCCACCCGAGCTATGTGATGAGCTCATCCTTTGCCAACCAGACCATCGCGCAGATCGAACTGTTCGCTAACACGGACCAGTATCCGGTTGGCGTTTACACGCTGCCCAAGCATCTGGATGAGAAGGTCGCGCTATTGCAGTTGAAGAAACTCAATGCCCAGCTTAGCGAATTGACGGACCAGCAGGCCGCCTACATCGGCGTCTCCAAGCAGGGCCCGTTCAAGCCGGATCATTACCGTTACTAAACGCTATCTAAGGCAGGAAGGCGTCGCTGTGCGGGATGCCTGCCTGCTGACGGCGTGACATGACCAAGGAGCCCACATGAAACTGATCATCGTCTGGTTGCTGAACGCGCTGGCCCTGCTGGCCGTCGCTTATCTGATGCCCTCGATCCATGTCGCCGGGTTCACCGGCGCCTTGATCGCCGCCGCCGTGATCGGTCTCGTCAATATGCTGATCCGGCCGATCCTGGTGCTGCTGACCTTGCCGGTCACCATCCTGACGCTCGGTCTGTTCATCCTGGTCATCAATGGCCTGTTGTTCTTCCTGGTCGGCCATGTGCTGGAAGGTTTCGAAGTGCGCAGCCTGTGGTCGGGTATCCTCGGCGCGTTGCTCTACAGTTTGATCTCCTGGGCCCTGACAGCGCTGGTGCTGGGCGATCCGGATTAGTAAAGAAAGCAGAAGTTGAAGAATCCCCCCGTGATCAGTTTTGAGTTTTTCCCGCCTAAGACAGCGGAAGGCATGGCCAAGCTGAGGGATGCCCGCACGCAACTCGCCAGCCTGCACCCCAAATTCTTTTCGGTGACGTTCGGCGCCGGTGGCTCGACCAGGGACCGTACTCTGGAGACCGTGCTTGAGATCCAGGCCGAAGGCTACGAAGCGGCGCCGCATATCTCCTGTATCTCATCCAGCAAGCAGGAGATCCGTGACTTGCTGGCACGCTATCGGCAGAATGATATCCGTCATCTGGTGGCATTGCGTGGCGACATTCCCTCAGGTGAAGCCAGCGCTGGCGATTTCCGCTATGCCAATGAACTCGTGGCCTTCATCCGCCAGGAAACGGGCGACTGGTTCCAGATCGAAGTGGCGGCCTATCCGGAGTTCCACCCGGAATCGCTATCGGCGTCCGCCGACCTCGGTAATTTCAAGCGCAAGGTCGACGCCGGCGCCAACTCGGCGATCACGCAATATTTCTATAACGCCGACGCCTATTTCCATTTTCTCGAGCAATGCACGGCACGCCAGATTGATATCCCGATCGTGCCGGGCATCATGCCGATCTATAACTTCACCCAACTGGCGAGATTCTCAGGGGTCTGCGGTGCGGATATCCCGCGCTGGCTGCGCTTGCGCCTGCAGGACTACGGCGATGATCTCGCTTCCTTGCGCGCGTTCGGGACGGATGTGGTGACGGATTTGTGCGAAAAACTGGTCGCTGGCGGTGCGCCAGGCTTGCATTTCTATACGCTGAACCAGGCGGGGACTATCTCCACCATCATCCAGCGCCTGGATCTCAAGTGACCCAGGCTTCCTGACCGGTGCCTGCCATGCGGGCGCCAGTCAGTACGGCTCAGTGCAACGTGGGCCGGCTTTCGTTGAACATGGCATCTTCCACGAAGAGATAGTCGCTGGCCTTGTTCTGGTTCCATAGCGCCATGAGTACGATCCAGCGGATCTCTTCAAGACTGATTTCGGACTGTGGCAAGGCCATGGCACGGTCGATCACTAGCTCGCGCTGACTCGGGTTGAGTACCTTGGCCTGCTCCAGGAACATCATGAAACTCAGGCTCTCATGACTGATCTTCTTGGTCTCGGGCTCGGTGTAGATACGGAACCCGGAAGCTTGACCTGTGACCACGGGCTGGTCGGTCATGGCTTCTAGCGTGTCGAACCAGTCAAAGGCACCGTTGATGTCTTCCTGGTCGAATCCTGCGGCGAATAGTTCTTTTGCGAGGGTGTTTTGGTCGGGACGGATATCTGCTTCAAAGTAGTTTTCGAACATGTACACCAGGACTTCGAACATAGATTCCCCAATCGAGTAGTTCCGGTCAGGCGATGCGCTGGTAACGCCCTCCCGGCAGAGAGGCTATTTTGTTTTCCAACTCCAGCACCAACAGAATGGCCGAAAGGTTTTCGCTCGTCAAGCCGCTGCGGTCGATCAAAACATCCATGCTGATAGGGTCAAAACCCATGGAATCCAGCACCGGATGGGCTTCTGGCGTGGTTTTGGCGCTGCCGGCAGGACTACTACTTGTTGTAAAAATAGCTAATTCATCCACTATATCTTGTATGTTGTCGACCAGTTTCGCACCCTGCTTGATGAGCTGGTGACAACCTTTGGATACCGGCGAATGGATGGAGCCCGGAATGGCGAACACCTCTCGCCCCTGCTCAGCCGCCAGTTTTGCCGTGATGAGGGAGCCGCTCTGGACATTGGCTTCCACCACCAGCGTGCCCAGTGACAGTCCGCTGATGATGCGGTTGCGTCGCGGGAAGTTCTGCGCACGCGATGGCGTGCCGATCGGGAATTCAGAGATGATCAGGCCACGTTCGACGATCTGATGGGCGAGATCACGATGCCGGGCCGGGTAGACGATATCGAGCCCAGTACCAACGACAGCGATGGTTGCGCCATTGGCGCGCAAGGCGCCGCGATGAGCAGCGCCGTCGATCCCGAGCGCAAGACCGCTGACGATGCAGAGGCCGGCATCACAGAGCGCGGCGGCGAAGTCCTCCGCATTCTTCTCGCCTTGTGGTGTGGCATTGCGACTGCCCACCATGGCGAGCGCCGGTCGATTGAGCAGAGTCAGGTCGCCTTTGGCATAGAGGACCGGTGGCGGATCCGGGATCTCCAACAAGGTCTGCGGATATTCCCTGTCCGATAACGTGATTAGATGATTATGCGGCTGCGACAGCCAATCGACAGCAGGCTGTAGGCGTTCGGTATCCGGACCATGCGCGATGAGCCTTGCGATCTCCGGGCTGGTGATTTCCTTGAGCCGTTGGATGGGTGTGGCGAAGATCGCTGCCGGCTCGCCGAAGGCCTGCAGCAGCTTGCACAGGCCTTGGCTTCCAAGCCCCGGAATCAGGCTTAGCGCTAGCCAGCGCTTCGCATCTTCCGCGTCAACGATCGCCATCTGCGCGATGGCTTATGGGGTCTCAACCAGATCGAGTACGTTGATCGAATCGCTTGCCTGCATCACCAGGGCGTATGAGACGTGCTCGAAAGTACGGAAGATCATCAGCAGCCCGATACGTTCGCTCGGCAACTTGATGAGCGAAGGATCGGTATTCTCGCCTGCTGCAGGTTGCGAGCTTTCAGTCGCGCTGGCGTAGGCGCCTGTGCTCCAGTCATAAGGTTTGTTCTTGTTTGCTGGCCAACGGTAAGGCTTGTACTCGCGACGATTGCCGGAGGGCATCTGCACCAGTTTGCCAGCGCGCTTGATCGCAAGCACATGGCCTTCTTCCATGCCTTCCGCCGTTCCCAGGTTGATGCTGACGATCGAATTCGCGCCGGCCTCTGCGACGCCACCGTGCACCGACAGGATGCGGCCGAGGACTTCTTGCTCCGGCGCACGCGGGATGAAGCTGTTCTGCAGGGTCTCCGGTGCTGGCACCAGTCTGTCCTGTTTAAAGATCTCTTCCTTGGCCCGAACCACCTCCACCGTAGCCGGTTCGCCGAATTTCTTCACCTGCGCGTCGCCGAGATAGACGGCTTCAGTGCCGAGTACCGCTTTACTGTCCGGGTCGATCAGCACCTTGCCCGGGCGGTAGATATGCCACTGGCGGCCGTCGGCTTCATCGATCCTGCTGACGTAGATATTAGTGCCTGGCGCCAACACCAGCCGGTTCTCTGGCCCACTGACGATCATGGGGGCGGCATTGAGTTCGTCGTTATTGATGACCAGCGGCTGTGTGAGGAAAGGAGAGATGACATTCGGCTGGATGGTGGGGATCGCCGCTTTCTCGAGCGGCTCTTCGCGAATGCCTGGCTCCAGCATGACGGTGTTCTCGCTCAGTAGTCGCAATTGCGGATCGCCCGAACTCATGTCCAGTACGACGACATCGCCGGGATAGATGCGATGGGGATTCTTGATCTGTTCGCGGTTCATGCGCCAGACCTTGGGCCATTGCCATGGATCCTTGAGGAATTTGGCGGAGATGCCCCAGAGGGTGTCGCCCTTGACGACCACATGACGCTCGGGGTGGTTATCCTGAAGCTCGACCGTATCGGCCAAGGCAGGCAAAGCCAGGCAACAAAGCAACAGCGGCGTTATAATATATTTGTTCATGTTGGTGGCCCCGATC
This sequence comes from uncultured Nitrosomonadales bacterium, assembly GCA_946481065.1. The sequence goes on along the minus strand of CAMLMA010000005.1, from coordinate 13,156 downwards.
CTTTAGCGCAGACTATTTATCCGCGAAGTCGCATTAAATTCTGCATGTAATTCATTCAACAATCAAGCTTTTATGGCGTTTCTTATTTTATGGCGATCCTAGATATCCTCAATTATCCTGACCCGCGGCTGCATACGGTCGCCGCGTCGGTGGAAACCGTGGATGACGGCATCCGTCGGCTGGTCGATGACATGGCCGAGACCATGTACGCAGCGCCAGGGATCGGCCTGGCCGCTACGCAAGTGAACGTCCATCAGCAGGTGATCGTGATCGACACCACCGAGGAAAAACGTGACCTGCGGGTGTTCATCAATCCACGCATCGTCTCCCAGCGCGGCAGGCAGCAATATGAAGAGGGTTGTCTTTCCGTTCCCGGCGTCTATGAATCCGTGACGCGCGCCGAGCAGATCACGGTCGAAGCACTCGGCCGCGACGGCAAGCCGTTCACGATCGAAGCGGAAGGTTTGCTCGCCGTCTGCATCCAGCATGAGATGGATCATCTGCTGGGCAAGGTGTTCGTCGAATATCTATCGCCGCTCAAGCAATCCCGCATCAAGAACAAGATGAAGAAGCGCCAGCGCGAACGTTGATGGCAGCGCTCAACGTGATCTTCGCCGGTACGCCGGAATTCGCCGTGCCGGCGTTGCAGGCGCTGCTCGATTCCAGGCACGTGGTCTGCCAGGTACTGACGCAACCGGACCGGCCGGCAGGTCGCGGCATGAAGCTCAAGGCAAGCCCGGTGAAACAGCTGGCATTACAGCACGGCATCCCGGTATTACAGCCCGAGACCCTGAAGGATGCGGCGGTACAGGCGCAGATCGCTGCCGCCCAGGCCGACGTCATGATCGTCGCTGCCTATGGCTTGATCATCCCGACCGTCGTGCTCAACATGCCCCGGCTCGGCTGCTACAACATCCACGCCTCGCTGCTGCCCAGATGGCGCGGCGCCGCGCCCATTCAACGCGCATTACTGGCCGGCGATCGAGAAACGGGAGTGACCATCATGGAGGTGGTGCCAGCGCTCGATGCCGGCGCGATGGTGAGCAAAGGCACATTGCCGATCGACGAGCGCGCCACCGCCCAGAGCCTGCATGACGGCCTGGCTGCGATCGGCGGCCAGCTCATGGTCGCGGCCATGGATACTTTGGCGGATGCCGGCAAGTTATCTGCGGAACCGCAGGACGAAGCCTTGGTGACCTACGCGGAAAAACTGCAGAAATCAGAGGCAGAGATCGACTGGAGCCAACCTGCGGCTGCCATCTCGCGCCAGGTGCGGGCATTCAACCCGTTCCCGGTAGCGCAGAGCCTGCTGCATGGCGAGGTCTGTCGTATCTGGATGGCGACGGCGCAGCCTGGCAGCGGGCGGCCCGGCGAAGTGGTCGCGATTGGCGACACCCTCGCAGTCGGCACAGGTGAAGGCTTGCTTGCGATCGAAGTCTTGCAATTGCCGGGTGGCAAACGACTCGCGGTCCGAGAGTTCATGGCTGGCCGCAAGCTCAAGGTAGGCGACCGCTTCGGGATCTGAATCTACGGCGGCGGTATGTCGACGATTGAATTCCGCCATTCGACCCGCATCTAAGACAGCGACTGAAGCGATTTTCAGGATCAATGAAGGAACAACGATGTTAGGTAACTGGTTCAAGACCACCATATTGATGGCCGGTATCGTGGTGCTGTTCGGCACGGTGGGCGCAGCCCTCGGCGGCGCCAGCGGCATGCTGATCGCGCTGCTGTTTGCCGGTGCGATGAATATCTATGCCTACTGGTTCTCGGACAAGGCCGTGCTCAAGATGTACAACGCGCGCGAAGTCGACGCGCAATCGGCACCCAAGTTCTATCTCATGGTGCAGGAGTTGGCGCAGAACGCGGGTCTGCCCATGCCCAAGGTCTACATCATCGACGAAGCGCAACCCAATGCCTTCGCCACCGGGCGTGACCCCGAACATGCCGCTGTGGCCGCGACGACCGGCATCATGCGCATCCTTTCTGAGCGCGAGTTGCGTGGCGTCATGGCGCACGAGCTGGCGCACGTGAAGCATCGGGACACCCTGATCTCGACCATTTCCGCGACCATCGCTGGCGCCATCTCCTCGATCGCGCAATTCGGCATGTTGTTCTCCGGCGGCGCACGCGATCGTGGCGTGCATCCGGCGGTCGCCTTGCTGATCATGATCGTGGCGCCGCTGGCCGCCATGCTGATCCAGATGGCGATCTCGCGCGCCCGGGAATTCGAAGCCGACAAAGGGGGTGCCGAGATCAGCCGTGACCCGGAAGCGCTAGCGGCCGCCTTGAAGAAGATCCACGATTATGCCCACCAGATCCCCATGGATACGGCAGAGCAGCATCCGGAAACGGCGCAGATGATGATCATCAACCCCTTGTCGGCTGGTGGTCTCAAGGGCCTGTTCAGTACCCATCCACAGACGGAAGAGCGTATCGCCCGGCTGATGGCCATGGCCCGCTGAGCGGTCGCAGGCCTTGTATCTATCCCAACAGATCGCCGCGGATGTGGTCACCCAGGTGCTGGATGGCCGCAATCTGACGGCAACGCTGGAAACTGTCTTTCGACAGCAGTCGCGGCTCACTCCGCAACAGCGCGCCGTCGCCCAGGACTTGAGCTATGGCGTGTTGCGCTTTTATGGCGAATTGCAGGCGTTGCTCAAGCCGCTATTGCAGAAGCCCCTTTCCGAACCGCGCTTGCATAGCCTGTTGCTGGTCGCGCTGTATCAGCTGAACCATGACCGCGCTGCGACCCATACGGTCGTCGATCAGGCCGTGAAAGCGGCGAGCCAGTTCAGGATGGCCTGGGCCAAAGGCCTGGTCAACGGCGTACTGCGCAATTTCCTGCGGCAACAGGCGGCGCTCAAGCAGGCCATCGTCGCGGACGAGGTTGCCCGCTACTCCTACCCGCAATGGTGGATCGACAAGATCCGCCTGCAATATCCAAAGCAGTGGGCCGCTATCCTCGACGCCGGCAATCAGCACCCCCCCATGACCTTGCGCGTCAACCAGACCCGCAGTACGCCACAGGCCTATCTGCAGCGCCTGCAAGCAGAAGGTATCGTGGCCCGATGGGCGGGGCAGCAGGCGGTGATTCTCGACAGGCCGCTGCCCGTGGACAAGATCCCGGGGTTCCTCGATGGCACGGTATCCGTGCAGGATGCCGGCGCCCAATACGCGGCACGCTTGCTGGATCCGCAGGCCGGCATGCGCGTGCTCGACGCCTGCTGCGCGCCGGGCGGCAAGACCGGGCACCTGCTGGAGCTCGCAGACATCGATTTACTGGCGATCGACAGCGAGCCTGCGCGGTTGCAGCGCACGCAAAGCAATCTCGATCGGCTCGGCCGACAGGCCAAGCTGCTTGTGGCCGACGCAGGTAGGCCCGACGACTGGTGGGACGGCAAGCCATTCGACCGTATCCTGGCCGATGTACCATGTACCGCCTCCGGCATCGTCCGGCGCCATGTCGACATCAAGTGGCTGCGTCGGCCGGAAGACATCGCCAGCTTTTCTGCGCAGCAAGCCCGACTGCTGCAGGGATTGTGGCAGCTGCTGGCAAAGGGTGGTAAATTGCTCTACGCGACGTGTTCGATTTTTCACGAAGAAAATCAACATCAAATAGAAAAATTTCTGGAGGTTACACCCGAGGCGACCCAGTTGCCTCTGACCGACCTACACGATGGACAATTACTGCCCTGCACAGACCACGACGGTTTCTTTTACGCCTTGCTGCGGAAAGACTGATAAACCCGCCTTTACTTTCCCATATCATCTGCTGTTGTCGGTTTTTTTGTTCGTTGTCGCGGGCCTCGCGGTCGCGGCGTCGAGCAACCTGCACATCAAGACGGCTGAACTGGTGGCGCTGGAAGAGGCCTACGCCTTGAACGCGGATTTCGATGTGAGTTTCAGCGAAGAGGTGGAGACCGCGCTCAACAAGGGCGTGCCCTTGTCTTTCCTGGTGGAGTTCCAGCTGGTCGCGCCGCGGCGCTACTGGTTCGACGACGAGATCGAAACCAGCAGCATGCAGATCTCACTCAGTTACCATGCCCTTTCCCGGCAATATCTCCTCAACCGCAACAACCATCAGCAGGCTTTCACCAGCTTGCAGGAAGCCAAGGACGAGTTGGCGCGACTGCGTGGCTGGCAGGTGCTGGACAAGTCGCTGCTGAAAAAAGGCGAAACCTACCATGCTGCGCTACGTATCCGGCTGGACCAGTCGAAACTGCCTAAACCACTGCAGGTCGACATCATCGGCTCGGATGACTGGAACATGGTGTCGCAGCGCTATCGCTGGACCCCGAATTTAGCTCTGTAGCGCCCTATAGACTTCAACCGATGAGATATATCGTTTTCATCAGCGCCGCCATCGGCGCAGTGCTGCTCTACCTGCTATCGCATGCCAGCGCCAACACTGCGGCGTCCGGCACCCACTACACCATCCTGCTTGGATTGAACATCGCGCTGGCCGTGGTGTTGATGGTACTGATCGGGGTGCAGCTGTGGCGGCTCTACCGGCAGATGAAGGCCCGCGTCATCGGCAGCCGGTTGACCTTGCGCCTGCTTGGCGCGTTCGCGCTGATGGCCATCATTCCCGGGGTCATCGTCTATGCGGTATCGGTGAATTTCCTCACGCGCTCGATCGAATCCTGGTTCAACGTCAAGGTCGAAGCTGCGCTCGATGGGGGCTTGCGCCTCGGTCAGAGCGCGCTCGACATCATGCTGGCGGATGTCGAGGAGAAAGGAGAGAGCATGGCCCTCGGGCTGGCATTCCAGCCATCGTCCATGCATCTGGCGCTCCTTAACGATCTGCGCGAGAAGAGCGGTATCCAGGAAGCCGTGCTGCTGACGGCCCAGGGCCGCATCCTGGCCTTTTCCAGCAACGATCCGACCAGCTTCTTGCCCGAGTTGCCCAGCATCTCGCAGCTGCGCCAGGCACGACAGCGTGTCTATGGCATCATCGAGCCCATTCCCGGCAAGGGGTTATATCTTCGTGCGCTGGCCCCCGTTTCCGTCTCCGAGCTTGGCGGCGAGACGCGCATCCTGCAATTGTTGCAGCCGGTGCCCAAGTCGCTGTCAGCCACCGCAGAGTCGGTGCAGGATGTCTATCAGGATTACCAGGAGCTTTCATTCAGCCGGGATTCGCTGAAGGACGTGTTCGCGCTGACGCTCACGCTGGTGCTGATGCTGGCCATGCTGACGGCAGTGGCCATCGCGTTCGTGCTCAGTCGCCGCTTGTCGGCCCCGCTGGGTACGCTCGCCGAAGGTACTCGCGCGATCGCGCGTGGCGACTACAGCACGATGTTACCGGCCCATGGCAAGGATGAACTGGGTATCCTCGTGCAATCCTTCAACAGCATGACGCGGCAGCTCTCGGAAGCCACCCAGGCAGCGGAACGTAACCGTGCTCGTGTCGAGGCGGCGCGCAGTTATCTCGAGACCATCCTGGCGCACTTGTCTTCGGGCGTGCTGGCGTTCAATGCCGAAGCGCACCTGCGTACCTACAACATGGCCGCCCGCAATATCCTTGGACTGACGCTTGACGATGCGGTGGACCAACCCCTGGCCCGACTGGCGGAATCGCAGCCTGCGCTGGAGCCTTTCACCCAGGCCATATTGGCTCATTTTTACGGTGAGGAGAAAGGCGAGTGGCAGGAACAGATGGAGATCCCGACCGCGCAGGGCAGGCAGATCCTGCTGGTACGCGGCACGCGCCTGCTGGATAGCCCGGAAAGTGGCTATGTGGTCGTCTTTGACGACATCACCACCATGGTGCAAGCCCAGCGGGATGCGGCCTGGGGCGAAGTGGCGCGACGACTGGCCCATGAGATCAAGAATCCGCTGACGCCGATCCAGCTCTCGGCCGAGCGTCTGGAACATAAACTCACGCCCAAACTGGCGGGGACCGATGTGACCATGCTGAAGCGCGCGACTGACACCATCGTCAGCCAGGTGACCGCGATGAAAGCGATGGTCAACGAGTTCAGCGAGTATGCGCGGGCGCCGGCATTGAACCTTGGCAATATCGACCTTAACCAGTTGATCCGCGACGTACTGGCCTTGTACGAGCCGGTCGGGGTCGCGATCGAAGTCGCGCTCGCCGAGCGCTTGCCGACCATCACCGGCGACATCACCATGATGCGGCAGGTCTTGCACAATCTGCTGCAGAATGCGCAGGACGCGCTGGATGGACAGCAGAGCCCGACGATCTGGATATGCAGCAGCCTTGAGGGCGATAAGGTAAAATTGACCGTACGCGATAGCGGCGTGGGTTTCCCTGTAGAGATCATCTCCCGTGCCTTTGAACCCTATATGACAACCAAGCGGCATGGCACCGGGCTCGGCTTGGCCATCGTCAAGAAGATCGTCGAAGAGCACAGGGGGACCATTCGTCTGGAGAACGCGGACGAAGGCGGTGCGGTGGTGACGGTGACCCTACCGGTCACACCCGGGGCATCCAATCAAGCGAAACAGGATGGAGCGTAGCGAATGACGGCAAGGCAGGTACTGGTCGTAGATGACGAAATCGGCATCCGCGAGCTGTTGAGAGACATTCTGCAGGACGAGGGCTATCACGTCCGGTTGGCGGAGAATGCCGCCGAGGCGCGTGAATGGCGGCATCAGGCGCGTCCTGACCTCGTCTTGCTGGACATCTGGATGCCCGACTGCGACGGCATCAGCCTGCTCAAGGAGTGGGGCAACGGCGGTCTGCTGACCATGCCGGTGGTCATGATGTCCGGCCACGGCACCATCGATACCGCCGTTGAGGCGACCCGCATCGGCGCCTTTGACTTCCTCGAAAAGCCGATCGCCCTGCAAAAGCTGCTGAAGACCGTCAACGCGGCCCTGAAACACGGCGAACAGTTACCGCGGTCGGACATGAGCCTGATCGGTCTCGGCAAGAGCCAGGTCATCAATGAATTGCGTCAACGCCTGGAGCAGATCGCCCAGCTCAGATCACCTTTGTTGCTGATCGGCGGCAAGGGCAGCGGTGTCGAACTATGCGCGCGTTTCCTGCACGAGCCGGAGACGCCCTGGCTTGAACTCAAAGAGCATCATATCCTGGCCGAAGCGCCGCTGGATCTGCTGGAGCAGGTGCGCGACGGTTGCGTGTTCATCGCAGAAGTAGCCGAACTCAACAAAACCGAGCAAAAAGGGCTGCAGTTACTACTGGGCAAGGCTGAAAAGTTCGGCCTGCGCGTCATTTGCGCGACCGCTTGTGCACTGCCGCAACTGGTCGAGGAGGGCCAGTTCGACAGCCAGCTGCTGCAAACGCTCTCGATCACGACTTTGCGCGTCCCCGCCCTTGATGAGCACCGGGAAGATATCCCTGATTTGGCGCGGGCCATGGTGGCCTTGCTCGTGGAATCCTCAGAGGCGACCTATCGCGAATTCGATATCGCCGCACTCAACGCATTGCGCAACGCCGATTGGCCCGGCAATCTCGCGCAGCTCGACAGCGTGATCCGCAACCTGATGCAGACCAGTCTTGGCGACAAGATCACGCTCGATGACGTCAAGCGCGTCATCAGCCAGTTCGAGTCGATCGCACAGGCGATGCCGCTCCAGGCGCCCGCGAGTGCGAAAGGTCTGGCGCTTGACCTCGACACCCCGCTACGCGAAGCCCGTGATGCGTTCGAGCGGCTGTATTTCGAACATCATATCGCCAAGGCCGGCGGTAACATGAGCAAAGTCGCGGAGTACGTGCAACTCGAACGCACCCATCTTTACCGTAAGCTCAAACAGTTGGGCATGAAGACCAAATAAGGGGCTCAGTCCTTGCCGTGCTTGCGACGCGAGCTTCTGGCCTGCATGCGCAAGGCTGCCTCAAAGGCTTTGCGCCCCCATATCGCTGCCTCTGCCCTGTCCTCAAGAATCGATTCTGGCGCCTGGTAATAAGGTAGGCCAATGCGCTTTCCGCGCTGCTCGTAGGTGAACTGCGGCAAGCCTTGCGCCGTGCAGGCCTCGGCATGCTCACCGTCCGCTTTCAGGTACAAGGTCTCGTCGTAGACGATGCCGATGGGCAGGCCCTGATGGTAGAGCGTATGGCCGTTGAACATGCGGCGCGTGGTGATGGGCCCCAGTTGTTCAAAGAGTTCATGCAGGTAATCGATGAACTCATGCATGCCAGTTCGGTTCGGCGGAAAGAAGATGCATGGAAAACCTTTCGTTGATCCCAGTCCATGACAATACAGACCCGGATGATCAGCCGGCAATAAAAAAGGCAGCTTGCGCTGCCTTTTTTATTGCGACCAGTCCGTAGTGACAGCTGGCCTTCCTAATATCCCCCGGCTTAGATCTCGCCCCAGGATTCTTCCCACATGCAGTGCTTGATGGTGTGGCGATTCTTGATCAGCTCATCGATCGAGGGTTCGTCGCTCAATGCGCGCTTGAGTGCAAGCTTGGTGGCTTCGTAGTTGTTCTTGTACATATCGGCCTTGTCCAGCTTGCCTTCCTTTTCCAGCGCGATACAACCTGGATCGATCCACACCAGGCTGATGATACAAAGATCGTTGACCTGATCCTTGGGGATGATGCCTTCGATGACAGCGTCGACCACCGCATCGGCGGTCGCTGCCTGCACCACGCCACCGAACAGGCCGACATCGGTGCTGCCCTTGAGCGTGACTTTAGGCACCATCATGGTGGCAGGGCGCACGAGTTGATTGATGTCACGCACGGCGAACATGGCGGTGTGGCCCTTGCTCTGTGCCATCATATTGGCGAAAGCCGTGCCGACCGGACCGTCGACCGCGCCGATCAGGATCTCCGGCATCGCCGCAGTGACGTCTTTACCTTCACTGAAAATGGTGGCTTCGCCAGCCTTGAATATGATTTTGGACATTGCGCGTTCCTTTTTGATTGTCTGGAAGGGAAACCCGGCATTTTACCCAAGCCGCTAGGCATCGGCAAATCAAGCGCTTAGGTCAAGTCGCATGTCCCGGTGGGGAATGCCGGCGTCGAGATAGGACTCACTACAGACGACGAACCCTGCACGCGCATAGAACCCGATCGCATGGGTCTGGGCCGACAGGCATATCGGCGACCAGCCCTGCTCGCGACAGTAGGCGACGGCAGCGGCCAGCAGGGCAGCGCCTATGCCGCGCCGGCGCCAGGCGGGCAACACCGCCATACGTCCGATCACGCCGCCTGCGAGGATGCGTGCGCAACCGATGGCCCGCCCGCGATCGTCGCATGCCAGCAGGTGCTGCGCATGCTCGTCCTGACCATCCCACTCAAGTGCCACCGGCACGGCCTGTTCACGGATGAACACGGCTTCGCGGATCGCCCGCAAGGCGGTCTCGTGCGTGGACCAGTCGGCACGGATGACAAGGCAAGCGGACAAAGTCAACGGCTCTGGATCAACGGGTCTGCTCCTCGGTCTGCCGTGCTTGCTCCTCTGTAGACTGCTGCATGGTGGCATCCAGGGATTTCGCATCTTCCAGCACCTTACGCTGATCATCCGCGATTTTCGGGGTCTGGTCCTGGCTCGGCGAACATGCGCTGAGCAAGATGAGCAAGAGTAGGCTGGTCAAGGCTTTCATGCGGGTCTCCTTGGGCCGCGGTATTGCGGCGATGGGCAGTTAAAGGCATTATGCAGCATCTTGATCCTGTAAAAAAAGGCTGAACGATGGATAAATACCTTGGCGTGCTGGCGCGTATCCTGCTGGCATCGATCTTTCTGGGGGCAGTGGCGCTACGCCTGGTCGCGATCAAAAGTGCCCCCGATGGTTATGAACAATACCTGGCGCTGCTCGGTCACCTTGGCTTGCCCGGTATCTTCGCGCCCTTGCTGATCCTGGTTCAGGCGTTGGGCGGTCTCGCCTTGCTGGTCGGCTTCAAGACCAAGGCGACGGCCTATTTCATGGCCGCTTTTGCCTTCTTCCTGTCGATCGTGCTGGGGCAGCTCGATTTCAGCGTGATGTTCCTCTATTTCGGCTTGACTGGCGGCTTGCTGATGCTGGCGCTGCACCCGCAGACCGCATGCAGCATCGACAATCTCAAGAAATAGATAAGTCATCGCAATAAAAAAGGGCGCTGAGGCGCCCTTTTTTATTGCAGGCCGGTCGTTGTGCTCGCTCAGTCTTGTTTAGCTGGCCACCAGGTTCTTCGGCAACTGGAATACTACGTTTTCCACCACACCGCGCAATTCTTCGACCTCGGCATTGGTCAAGCTGCGTAGCTTGAGGACGACTTCCTTGACCAGCACTTCAGGCGCGGATGCGCCGGCGGAGATACCGATACGGCGCTTGCCGCTGACCCAGGCTGGATCGAGCTGACTGGCGTTGTCCACCATGTAGGCCTCGATGCCCTGGTTCTGGGCGACTTCGCGCAGACGGTTGGAATTGGAGCTATTGGGTGAGCCGACGATGATGACGAGATCGCAATCCTTGGCCATGAGCTTGACTGCGTCCTGCCGGTTCTGCGTGGCATAGCAGATGGAGTCGCTCTTCGGCGCGAGGATGCTGGGGAAGCGTGCTCTCAAGGCCTCGACGATGGTCGCGGCATCGTCGATGGAGAGCGTGGTTTGGGTCACGTAGGCGAGTTTGTCGGGATCGGTGACTTGCAGGGTCGCCACGTCATCCGGCGATTCGACCAGATACATGCCGCCATCGGATTGGCCCATGGTGCCTTCTACTTCCGGGTGCCCCTTGTGGCCGATCATGATGATCTCGCGTCCATTGGCACGCATCTTGGCGACTTCGTTGTGGACCTTGGTCACCAGCGGGCAGGTGGCATCGAACACGCGCAGGCCACGCCCTTCAGCTTCCGATCGCACTTCCTTGGAAACGCCATGGGCGCTGAAGATGACGGTATTGCCCGCCGGCACTTCATCCAGCGTCTCGACGAAGATCGCGCCTTTATTCTTCAGTTCGTCAACGACGAACTTGTTATGCACGACCTCGTGCCGCACATAGATCGGCGCGCCGAATTTCTCAAGGGCCTGTTCGACGATGATGATGGCGCGGTCGACACCAGCACAAAAACCGCGGGGATTAGCGAGAAGGATTTCCATACCGGGACTCAATTACCTAACCAGTGGGCGAAGGTCAGCAACAGCAACAGACCGACCATCAATACTAGCACACGCCAGACCAGGCCGATCGAACTCTGCAGGTAGTCGGCATCCGCCTCGTCGCCCATACCGATCTCCGGCCGGAACTCGATCACCCCGTTATGCGGGATCGGTTCACCGATCTTGACGCCGAGCGCACCGGCGCCACTCGCCAGCACGATGCCGAGGATCTTGTCCGGCCAGCTTTCGGACTGGGTACGCCAGCAATAGACGGCATCCTCGAAGTCGCCGACCACTGCGAAGCTGCCTGCCGTGATGCGCGCGGGCAGCCAGTCGAGGTACTCGAAAGCGCGTCGCGCGAAGTGGTTGAACAGGGTGTCTTCGCTGCCTTGCCATGCCAGTGTCGTCAGATGCGAGAGGCGGTAGAGCAGTGCGCCCGCAGGGCCCAGGATGACGAACCAGAAGATGGGGGCGAACAGACCCTGATGCGCGCGCCGCAACATGATCTCGATGCTGACCTTGGCCAGCTCGGCCGCGGAATATTGGCTGGCGTCGTTACCTTCCCAGCTCGACACCAGTTGCCGGGCCTGAGCAAGGTCATCGTTGCGCAGGGCCGTGACGATCTGCTCGGCGCGTTTGCCGAACTGGCTGAAGCGCAGGGTGGCGTAGAGCATGACGATGCCGCAGAGGATGCCGAGTGATGGGCTGATCTCATGTACTACCCAGTAACCGACGCCGAGTAACAGCACCGGCAGGAAGACCGCCAGCAGCCATGCGAGCACGCCATGGCGGTTCTTGCCGCCGTTGAAGTTGCGTTCCAGTACGCGCGCGTAGGGCGAGAATATCTGCTGCAGCCAGTCCAGCCGACTGTGCGGGCGATAATGGCTCAGCGCCAGCGCACCGAGCAGGGCGAGGAAGTTCATGGCATCACTCCGGGAGCAGTTTCGGCTTGCAGGGGCATCTCGACGGTGAGCTTGCTGTCATGGAAGATCTCCAGCGTCGGTAGATGCAGCGTCGTATCGTGGGTCTTGGCGTACTCGAGCAGCGCCGAGTAGGCTTTGCCGTATGCGAACAGCGGATGGGCGCGAATCTCGGCGACCGCGACCTGACGTGGGGGTATGGTGGCTACTTTCAGTGGCGCCTGGGGTGTGGCGTCGGCGTCGATGATAAAGCCAGTCTGCGCTTTCAGTTCTTCGTGCGGCGTGGTCCTGGGGTCGCTGAGCATGAGCGTGATCTCTGCACCGGCCTTGATATGCTGCTGATCGAGCGTGAACAGCACTTCGTTGCGCTTCTTGCCAAGCTTGGAATAGACGCCCTGGGCGTCGAGGTAGGCGTAGCGATAGCCACCGCGTTCGGCGATCTCGACCTTGGCGCCGGAGAACAGCCCCCACCACCAGAGCACGGCGATCACCGGCACAAGAAAGACGATCAGGAAATAGGGTAGTTGCTTTTTCATGGATGGAGTTCGATAGACTTAAAAGCTGCGCGCACGGCAAAAAACCGATGCCGGTTGCAAGATAACATATAGGGCGATGGCTTGCACTTGTTCGGGGCTCGCGGACTTACTTGATATAATGGCGTTTTTCCCATCATTGCCAGCTTCGTAGCGGATTGCAAACACCATGAAAAACACGGCCACTCTGCTGATCACCTGCCCGGACCAGAAAGGCATCGTCGCAGCCATCGCGGATTTCCTCTACCGGCACAATGCCAACATCCTGCATTCGGACCAGCATCAGGATGCCGAGAGCAATCTCTTCCTCATGCGCGTCGAGTGGGACTTGAGTGGTGCTGCCATCCAGGCCGACGATTTCAGCCAGCATTTCGGCCCGATCGCCGAACGTTTCCAGATGCAGTGGCAGCTCAAGCTGTCGCAGAAACGTACGCGTGTGGCGATCATGGTCTCTCAATACGATCATTGCCTGGCCGATCTTTTGCACCGACACCAGGGTGGCGAGCTGGCCTGTGAGATCCCGCTCATCATCAGCAATCATCGTGACACCGAACGACTGGCGGGTTTCTATGGCATCCCGTTCCATCATATCGAGGTCACCAAGGACACCAAGGCCGAAGCCGAAGCCAGGCAATTCGCCCTGTTCGATCAATACCAGATCGATCTTATCGTGCTGGCGCGTTACATGC
>CAMLMA010000004.1 GCA_946481065.1 uncultured Nitrosomonadales bacterium | reverse complement strand
GCACGGTGGCGGTGGTGGTGCCGTCACCGGCGTTGTCGGAGGTCTTGGAGGCGACTTCCTTCACCAGTTGCGCGCCCATGTTCTCGAGCTTGTCCTTGAGTTCGATCTCCTTGGCCACGGACACACCGTCCTTGGTCACGGTCGGAGCGCCGAAGGAGCGCTCGAGCACGACGTTACGGCCCTTGGGGCCCAGGGTCACCTTGACGGCATTCGCCAGGATGTTGACGCCGTTGACGATCTTGGCACGTGCCTCATCGCCGAAAATTACTTGTTTTGCAGCCATTTATATCTCCTAAGAATCTAATTCAGTAATCGATGACGAAAGGGATTAAGCTTCCACGACACCCATGATGTCTTCTTCGCGCATGACCAGCACTTCGTCATTGCCAACCTTGACGGCCTGGCCGGCGTATTTGCCGAACAGCACCTTGTCGCCGACCTTGACGTCGAGCACGATGGACTTGCCGTTGTCATCCTTCTTGCCAGGGCCGACGGCGATCACTTCGCCTTGATCCGGCTTTTCGGTGGCACTGTCTGGAATGATGATGCCTGATGCGGTCTTGCGTTCTGCTTCAAGGCGCTTAACAATAACGCGATCGTGTAGAGGACGGATTTTCATGCGGAGTTCTCCTTAAATTGGGTTGATTCACGAACAAGGTGTTACGAATTCTTGCGTAAGGGGTGCTGTTAGCACTCTGCCTTCTTGAGTGCTAATAATAAGGGCGGGACATGTATTTTTCAAGTCCGCCCGCAGGATAAAGATTCATAGACTTGGAGTGTGCGTGGCAGAAAATGCATTGATCAACGCTTCCATCCAGCAGCTCAACCTGGGTTATGACGGCGTAGAAGACCGGCTGCTATTGCGGCTGGGGCTCAGCGACAACACCGAAGTCAAGATCTGGCTGACGCGACGCATGGTCAAAGCCGTCTGGGGCCTGTTACAGAGTGCAGACCTGTTACCGGTGACAGCGCCTGAGATGTTTGCAACCAAGGCCAGCGAAGCGCCAGCAAAATCGGCGACGGAACCCACGGCGCAGGCGCCAATGAAACGCATGGATTTCTCCGAGACCTACGATGACAGCCGTAGCGATCTGACCGGCGCGCCCTTGCTGCCGCGTGAATGTCGTATCCTCGCCCTGGACAATGGTCAGCATGTCATGGAGCTGCAAACCGACGGCCAGATGAACCTGCGCATCCCCATGAACCAGGAGCTGATCCAGGCCCTGACCAATATGTTGCAGATCACGAGCAAGGATGCTGGTTGGGATCTGAGCTTCGCCGAGGGGGTCACGCTGATCCCGGAATCCACCAACCGACCGGTATTGCATTAGATGGACAACAAGACTTTACTGAACCGCAGTCTGCAGGCGGTCTGGCATCCATGCACGCAGATGAAGCATCACGAGACCTTGCCGTTGATCCCTATCCAGCGCGGTGACGGCATCTGGCTTGAAGACTTCGACGGCAAACGTTATCTGGACGGCGTCAGCTCCTGGTGGGTCAATCTGTTCGGACATAACCATCCGCGTATCAAGCAGGCGATCAAGGATCAGCTCGACCAGCTGGAGCACGTCATCCTGGCCGGGTTCACCCATGCGCCGGTGGTCGAATTATCCGAACGCCTGGCCGCGCTCACGGGTCTCGGCCATGCCTTCTATGCGTCGGATGGCGCTTCGGCGACCGAGATCGCGCTGAAGATGAGTTTCCATTACTGGCGCAACCACGACAAGCCTGAGAAAGCCGGCTTCATCAGCCTGCAGCAAAGCTATCACGGCGAGACGCTCGGCGCGTTGTCGGTGACTGACGTCGCCCTGTTCAAGGATACTTACGCCCCTTTGCTGCGCCATAGCACGCAAGTGCCCTCGCCGGACTGGCGGCTGGCGGAGGCGGGCGAATCTGCTGAAGCCTATGCGCTGCGCTGCGCCGAAGCGCTAGAAGCGCAGGTGGCGCATCATCACGATGAGACAGCCGCCCTGATCCTTGAACCCCTGGTGCAATGTGCCGCCGGCATGGCCATGTATCACCCGGCCTATCTCCGGCGCGCGCGCGAGATCTGCGACACCTACGGGGTGCACCTCATCGCCGACGAGATCGCGGTCGGCTTCGGTCGTACCGGGACTTTGTTCGCCTGCGAGCAGGCTGATATCCAGCCGGATTTCATGTGCCTGTCGAAAGGCATCACAGGCGGCTACCTGCCATTGTCGGTGGTGCTGACCACCGACGCGGTATACGACGCATTTTATGATGACAGCACTTTGCGGGGTTTCCTGCATTCGCATAGCTATACCGGCAACCCGCTGGCCTGCAGCGCAGCGCTGGCGACGCTGAATATCTTCGATAGCGAGCAGGTGGTCGCCGCCAACATCGCCAAGGCGGCCTTCCTTCAGCAACAGATGGGGCAGCTCGCTGAGCTGCCGATCCGGCATCTGCGGCAAACCGGCATGATCGCCGCTTTCGACGTCGAGACAGAGGATCCGCACTTTGCGCGCCGGTTCTACCAGGCCGCGCTGGCGAAGGGCCTGCTCTTGCGCCCCGTCGGCAACACTGTGTATTACATGCCGCCCTATATCATCGACGAGACACAGATCGCCTGGATGGTCGAACGGACTTGCCAGGTGTTGCGGGAGATGGCGCTTGTCTAGGCGGGCCATCAGCCGGGCGGCCGCGCTTCTGGCCTGCCTCTGGCCCCTGCTCGGACACGCACAGTTGCCGGCGCCGGTGAGCGATGCACTGGGCAAGGCCGGCGTGCCGCAAGAGGCGGTCTCGGTCATCGTGCAATCCGTGGATAAAACAGGTGGTCAGCCGCTACGGCTGGTCATGCACCGCCCGGATCAGCCAATGAATCCGGCCTCGACCATGAAGTTGCTGACGACGTATGCCGGCCTGGAGATCCTGGGCCCGGCATATCGTTGGCGTACCGAGATCTACCGCAATGGCGAGGTGGTGGATGGTGTGCTCAATGGCGACTTGATCCTCAAGGGCTACGGCGATCCGGAGCTCATGGCGCAGGATCTCTGGCTCATGTTGGGCCGTCTGCGACAGGCTGGTATCCGTGAGATCCATGGCGACCTGGTGCTCGACAATACCTATTTCGCATCCACGGCGCCTGATGCGGCCGCTTTCGACGACGAGCCTTACCGCGCCTATAACGCCACGCCTGGCGCGCTGGTAAGCAATCTCAAGGCGACCAGCTTCCGTTTCCTGCCCGATACACAGCAGCTCAGGATCCTGGCTGAACCCGACATCCCCCAGATCACGATCATCAACCAAGTGAAATGGTCGCCGGGTGCCTGCGGCGACTGGAAGGGGCGACTGAGCTACGCGGTCGCGAACCAGGGCAACCGCGCCACCGTCACTTTCGGTGGCAGTTATGCCACCGCCTGCGGTGAGAAGGTGCTCGAGCTCAGCGTGCTCAACGAGACCGCCTATACATTCGACTTGTTTCGCAGCATATGGCAATCGCTAGGCGGCACCCTGGCCGGCGGCATGCGCGCCGAAGCCACGCCCGAGAAGGCGGTGCTGGTGTTCCCCTATGAATCGGCGTCGCTATCCGACGTGATCCGGCGCATCAACAAATACAGCAACAATCTCATGGCGCGCCAGCTCTACCTCACCATCGCCGCCGAACAGGTGGCGATACCCGGCCGGGAACCTGATGGCGAAAAGGCGATCCGGGCATGGCTTGCCGGGAAAGGGCTGCAATTCCCGGAGCTGGTGCTGGAGAACGGCGCCGGTCTGTCGCGGATCGAGCGTATCAGTGCCGACCATATGGCCACACTGTTGCAGCAGGCCTACGATAGCCCGGTGATGCCGGAATTGATGTCATCGCTGCCGGTGCTGGCTGTCGATGGGACAACGCGTAAACGCTTGAAGGACAGCGCCGCCCATGGACGCGCGCACCTGAAGACAGGATCGCTCGAGGGTGTGCGTGCCATCGCCGGTTATCTGCTGGATCAGCACGACCGGCGCTGGATCGTGGTCTTCATGGCCAATCATGCCAACGCCTGGGCGACCAAGGCGGCACAGGACGCACTGCTCGACTGGGTCTATCACCAGCCCTGAGATCGAGGTGCGCACGGAACTGCGCCGCATTTCCGGTATCATATTTCAGCTTTGCACTCACTCAACCCTGCTTTTCGGAGCCTTTATGAAACGCGCAACCCTCTATGCCGGTGCCGCCTTGATGGCGATCTTCGCGACCAGCGCCTGCACCGCTGATTCCAACACATCCAATCAGGAAACCACTGCAATGACCCAGAACACCAATGAACTCGTCAAGATCGATACCGTGATCGGCCAGGGCCGCGAAGCCGAACCGGGATTCAACGTCACCGTGCACTACACGGGCTGGCTCTATGACCCGAACAAGCCGGACCACAAGGGCCAAAAGTTCGACAGCTCTGTCGATCGCAATGAGCCGTTCGTGTTCTTCCTCGGTGGTGGTCAGGTGATCCAGGGCTGGGATGAAGGCTTCGCCGGCATGAAGGTCGGCGGCAAGCGCACGCTGATCATTCCGCCACACATGGGTTACGGCGAATACGGCGCAGGCGGGGTCATCCCACCGAATGCCACGCTGGTGTTCGACGTCGAACTGCTGGGCGTCAAATAACCATGAAAGCGCGCGTCAAGTGGATCGAGAACGTCTGCTTCATGGGGGAATCCGAGACCGGGCACGCGGTCGTGCTCGACGGTGCGCCGGATGCCGGTGGCCGTAACCTCGGCATGCGACCGATGGAGATGTTGCTGATCAGCATGGGCGCCTGTTCCTCCTTCGACGTCGTGACCATCCTCAAGAAGGCGCGCCAGCCAGTCACCGACTGTGTGGCTGAACTTGAAGCCGAGCGGGCGACTGAAGTGCCCAAGGTCTTCACCAAGATCCATGTGCGTTTCGTCGTCACCGGCAAGGGGCTCAATCCGACGCAGGTCGAACGGGCAGTGAAACTCTCGGCAGAGAAATACTGTTCAGCCTCCATCATGCTCGGCAAGGCCGCCGAGGTGACGCATGATTTCGTCATCGTCGAGGCGCCCCTGTGAGCAAGAGCGACGCACAAGGCAGTCGGCCGGGCGGGATGCTCGGCATGCATCACGTCGCGCTATTCGTGCACGACTTGCCGGCCTGTCTCGTGTTTTATCGCGATGTGGTCGGCATGCAGGAAGAATGGCAGCCTGACCCGGACAATATCTACCTGACCTCCGGCAAGGATAACGTCGCGCTCCACCGCCTGGATGCCGATCAGCTGATCAACGGGCCGCAGCGCCTCGACCATATCGGCTTCATCATGCAGGGCCCGGAAGATGTCGATGCCTGGCATACGCATCTGCTGGCGCATCAGGTGAAGATCGCCCAGGCCCCCAAGACCCACCGCGACGGCGCACGCAGCCTGTACTGTTTCGATCCTGCCGGTAACCTGGTGCAGTTCATCTATCACCCGCCGATCTCGGACAAGCTGTGACATCGTCTGGCCAATAAAAAAGCCCGCGATCGCGGGCTTTTTTATTGCGCATGACAGCCTGCTTGAACAGGCCGGTTCAGTGCACCGTCTGCCGGATGACCTCGACCGTCAGGACTTGTGGTCTGGCGACGATCTCGAACAGACGGTCGATATTGGGGTGCTTGCCCGGATGCTCGGCAGCGTCATCGGCGTGCTCGGCATAGAGTTCAAGGCCTTCTGTCGCGGCCGCGAGGTCGATACTGCCGTGCTTTTTCCACAAGTGATGGTAGAGCTTGACCGAGCCGGCGCTCCCCGGCTTGTTTTCGATGCTACCGACGACCCTGCCGGTGGCGTCGCGTAATTCGATCCTGGCGATATGGTCTACGGGTTCAAGGCTGGCAAGGATGTCGCTGAATTTCTGCATGCTGGGTGACTCACTAAGGGGTTGGGATTACAGGTAGTACGCGGTGCGCGTCATCACCTTGGAAACGAGCTGCATCGCAAGCTTGGCCGGTTTCGGCAGTTCTGCGGCGCCATGGGCGACGGCAGTGGCGGCGTGCTCAGCTTCATCGGTGCGCATCTGCTCCAGGATCGCACGGCTCTTGATGTCGCTTGTCGGCAAGCGTTGTAAATGCTCATCCAGGTGACGACCGACTTGTCGTTCGGTCTCCGCCAGAAAGCCAAGGTTCCATCGGTCGCCGAGCGCGCCAGCGATGGCGCCCAGTGCAAACGAGCCGGTATAGAACACGGGGTTGAGCACGCTGGGTCGGCCGCCCAGTTCGGCGATGCGCTTGTTGCACCAGGCCAGATGTTCGGTCTCCTCCTGCGATGCCTGACGCAACGCCGCGACCGTCTCCGGGTTGCGCGCCGTCAGTGACTGGCCGTTGTATAGGGCCTGGGCACACACTTCTCCGGTATGGTTGACACGCATCAGCGCAGCCGCGGCCTTCTTTTCGTCACCCTGCAGGGGCGAATCCGCAAGCCGGGCATCCGGGTGCGGACGCACACTGTGCGCGTCCGCGAGCAAGGTGCGCAAGCTACGGTCGAACTCGATGATCAGACGGTCGAGCATGCCAGGCTCACTTGCGCTGGATGAACTGTAAGCCCTTCAACAGGTTGAGCGCCTGGTTGAACTGATAGTCAGCCTTGGAACCTGGCTCGGTCGGCGTGGGCTTCTCGGAGAACTGCTTTTCCTTGCCGTCTGGCATGGCAGGTGCCGGGATCATCGGCTTGGCCGGTTCTTCGGTCGCAGGCGCTTCGCTTTCCTTGGGGTTGCTCAAGTGGTGGCTAAGATCCGCTTCGCGCAGGTTCATGCCCTGATCGGCGGTATTGACCACCGCTTCCTCGACAGTGATGTCCGGCACGATACCCTTGGCCTGGATCGAGCGACCCTTGGGCGTGAAGTAACGGGCTGTCGTCAGCTTGATCGCAGTGCCATTGTTCATTGGCAGGATGGTTTGCACCGAGCCCTTGCCGAAGCTCTGC
This sequence comes from uncultured Nitrosomonadales bacterium, assembly GCA_946481065.1. The sequence continues at coordinate 29,585 of CAMLMA010000004.1, read as the reverse complement.
GTGCCCATGATGACTGCTCGCTTGTGATCCTGCAGGGCGCCGGCCACGATCTCCGAAGCCGAAGCCGAGCCGCCGTTCACCAGCACTGCCATCGGCACGGTCTTGAACTCAGCCGGCAGGTCGCGCAGGTAATCGACGCGGGCACCGCCCTTGGCATAGTTCTCGGGGTTGGCGGTCAGGCGCATCTTGGCGTCTTCGGTCCGGCCCTCGGTGTAGACCACCAGTTCACCCTTGGGGATGAATGCGGCGCTGACACCCACGGCAGCGTTCAGCAGGCCGCCTGGATTGTTGCGCAGATCGACGATCAGGCCCTTGAGCGGCTCCTTGTTCTGTTCACGCAGGCTCTTCAATGCCTTGGCCAGATCTTCGCCCGTGTGTTCCTGGAACTGGGTGATGCGCACATAGGCGTACCCGGGCTCGGACAACTTGTATTTCACGCTTTGCGTCTTGATCACGGCGCGGGTGAGCGTGAAGGTCAGTGCCTTGGACTCCCCCTTGCGCAGCACGGTCAGCACGATGTTGGTGTCGGGCTTGCCGCGCATGCGCTTGACCGCTTCGTTCAGGGTCATGCCCTTGACCGGGGTCTCGTCGAGCTTGATGATGAGGTCGCCACTCTTGAGGCCAGCCTTGTAAGCAGGGGTGTCCTCGATCGGCGAAACGACCTTGACGAAACCGTCTTCCATGCCGACTTCGATGCCGAGGCCGCCGAATTCACCTTGCGTACCTGCCTGCAGCTCCTTGAACGCATCCGCATCCAGATAAGCCGAGTGCGGGTCAAGGCCGGAAAGCATGCCGTTGATCGCTTCGCTGAGCAGCTTCTTGTCGTCCACAGGCTCGACGTAATCGCTTTTGACCTTGCCGAAGACCTCGGCGAACGTCCGTAAATCATCCAGCGGTAACTGTTGTGGCTTGCTGTCCTTGTCGGCGACGGCAGAGTAATTGAGGCTCAGCATGATGCCGAGCACGGCGCCGATGGTGATCAAGCCAAATTTTTCGAATTTTCCACGCATGTAAAAGATTTCCTTGATGGGATAATGTGGCGTTACGTCAGGGAGCGAACAATGTATTTTCCGCTATTTAAGAGTCACTTGCAAAGCACTACCTCGTTAACGATCCCGGAGTCGAGCCATGTCTGCCGGCGATAGACAGCATCACGTCGAGATCGAGTACTGCACACAATGCCACTGGCTGCTGCGATCCGCATGGATGGCGCAAGAGCTGTTGACGACCTTTGAATCGGACATTGCGCGCCTGACTCTGGTTCCGGGTACGGGCGGTATTTTTGAGGTGCGTCTCGATTCGGCGGTCATCTTCTCGCGCAAGCAGGCGGGGCGCTTCCCGGAATCGAAGGAGCTCAAGCAGCTGATCCGCGACCGCATCGATCCGGAACGCCCACTCGGGCATAGCGACCGCAAGGATTGAGGCGCCGAGAGACGAGCGGTGAGTGACGAGTGGCGAGCGACGCAGATATCAATAGCCTTTAAATGATAATGATTCTCATTTATAATTGGTCTTCCCATCTGAGGAGGCTGACTATGAATGCCCTCAACCGCGCAGAGATGCGCACGCTACACGCCTTGTCCGATCCGGCTGTGCTGGATGCCGATGCGGTCCTGGATGTGATCCTGGCCCGGCGTTTCGGTGTCGATTATCGCCCCATCGTCACCCTGCAAGGCGATGAGATCGCCGGCTACCAGGCCGCGGCAAGATTCTGGACGGCCTCACAGGTGCCGTTGAGCGCCGGGCGCCTGTTCGCGCGCCTGCACGAAAATCCCCTATTGCTGTTCCATACTGAGCTCGAGATGAAAAAGCTGCAGATCGCACATCATCCGGGCAATGGCTACCTCATGGTCGATCTCGATATCGACAGCTTCTTCGAAGGTGGAGAGACCACGGAGAACCCGTTCCTGGCACTTTTCAAGCGCCACGCATGGTCGGAGCATGAGCTTGTCGTCAACGTCGTGGAGAACCACACCACAGCTGACGCCTTGCGCTCGCAACGCCTGATCGAACTCCTGCAACGCAGCGGCACGGCAGTGGCGCTGGAGGATGTCGGTGTGGGCTGGGGCATGTTTTCCCTGAGCGCGTTCCTCGACGCCAGCGTCGTCAAGTTCAACGGCATGGCCTTGAAGCAGCTCAACGAACAGGCCGCCGAAGCTACCCTCGACTGGCTGGTGAGCGCGGCGCGGCGGATCGGCGTGCAGACCATCCTGGACGGCGTCAGCAGCTGTGACGATATGGATTGGGCGCGCCGCATGGGGGTCGATTGCGTGCAGGGCGCGCTCTTCGCGCGACAAGCGGTCATGGCGCGCAGCGGATGACCGTCCGCCGGCAACGTCGCGAGTTGCGATTCACAATGTGAACTATTCGCAATTCTGCACGATCTGCCAGCCTGGGATAGACTGCCGCCATGGCTGCAAGGCCCGATCCAAAAACACCTTAGGAGGTCACCATGGCGAAAGACAAAAAAGCCGATAGCGGCATCAACACCCCCGTCATCAAGGCGCTGAACACTATCCTGGAGATGGAACTGGCTGGCGTGGTGCGTTACACGCACTACGCACTCATGATCTATGGCTATAACCGTATCCCAATCGTCTCCTGGCTACGCGGACAGGCGACCGAATCGCTCGATCATGCCAACAAGGCCGGCGAGCTGATCACCCATCTGGGTGGGCATCCGTCGCTGTCGATCGGCCCACTGCTCGAAACGCATAACCACGATGTGGGCGATATCCTGCGCGAATCGCTGGATCACGAGAATGCCTCGCTCAACTGCTACCGCAAGCTGTTGAAGCTGGTGGAAGGCAAGTCGGTGATGCTGGAGGAATATGCGCGCGAAATGATCTACACCGAGGAACTGCATCTGGGTGAGGTCAACAAGATGTTGCGCAAGCCTGGCGAAGTCGGTGTTTATCACGACTGAACGCGTCTGACGCAAACGTAGGCAAAACGAGAACGGCCGGCTAAACCCTGGCCGTTTTTCATGCGGCTGGATTCATGGCGCCGGCTTCTGCGCCTCTGAAGGTGGCGCGGCGACTTCGATGCGTCGTGCGCCGTTGAAGCGTTCGCTCCAGTAGGCGTCGTTCATGTTGACGACGTGGATGCCGCCGCCGGAGCTAGGCGCATGGATGAAGCGGTTGTCGCCGAGATAGATACCGACGTGGGAGAACGCCGACTTCAGCGTATTGAAGAACACGAGGTCACCCGGGCGCAACTGGTCGAGCGGCACGGTCTGGCCGAGCTGGCTCAGCGCGCGTGCGCCGTGTGGCAAGGTGAGGTTGGCAGCCTGCTGGAAAACATAGCGCACGAAGCCGCTGCAGTCGAAACCTGTTTCAGGTGAGATGCCGCCATATTTGTATTTGATGCCGGTGAGGCTGAGCGCATTGATGAGGATCTCCTGCGCTGGACCGGACCAGCCGCCATCTTCGGCCGCGATCGGCACGGGCTGGCCATCGGCGGGCAGATCCGCGGCTTGCGCCGTGAGGCAGGCAAGCAACAGGCTCAGAGCGGAAAGTTGGACAGCGATGCGCATGCCGGCATTCTAAAAGGCACATGCGGCATTTGTAAACCTTTGACTTATTTGCATAAACGATGGCTTGCCAAACCGCATGAGTGAGATGGTATAGAATTGGGCTGAAGCAACCGATCAGCAGGAGTGTATCGATGTCAGCTCATCGCGTGATTTCCATGGCAGGACACAAGGCGAGTACCACGACCCATCAGGCGCAACTGTCACCAAGGACTGGCCCGCGCCGACAAATCCAGGAAACATGGTTCGATTATGCGAGCCATACCGGCACGGCGGCGCGCCAGCGCGTCAAGCTGGTTGCCGAAGGGCTGGCCGAACGGCTCAAGCATTCCGCCGACAAGGCCCAGCGAAAGGGCCGCCAGAAAGTGAAACGCATCGGACTCCACGCCGCGCTGGCAGCTAGCCACAAGCTGGTAGACCTCGCCAGCCGGATCGAGCGCCGCCTCAACCGACTCAATGACCTCAATGAACGCCAATAAGGGCAAGCAATGATCCGTGAAACCTTCTCCGTGATGCGAGATTTCGGCCGCCTGCGCGCCATCGCCGGCATCCTCATGAAATACGGCTGGGGCGATGTCGCCAAGCGTCTCGGCAAGGGTAGCCTCATCGGACGTGCGGGCAACGCGATCAATGCCGGCGCGACGCCCGAGATCCTTGCGCAGCCCTCCGAGGTGCGTGCCCGCATGGCGATGGAAGAGCTGGGCCCGACCTTCGTCAAGCTGGGCCAGGTGCTGGCGACCCGCCCCGATATCTTTCCGCCCAACTGGATCAGCGAATTCGCCAAGTTGCAGGACCACGTCCCCCCCGTGCCGTTTGCCGAGTTATTGCCGGGCCTGGAAGCGGTGCTGGGCAAATCGCCGTTCGAAGTGTTCCGCGACCTGCAGGCCGAGCCCGTCGCGGCCGCCTCGATCGCGCAAGTGCACATGGCCAGCCTGCAGGATGGGACCCCTGTGGTGCTGAAGATACGCCGGCCCAACATCGAAGAGAACATCGAGGCCGACCTGCGTCTGCTGTCGCATCTCGGGCGACTGGTCGAGTCGGAATTCCCTGAAGCCAAGCGCTTCCAGCCCGGCAAGATCATCGCGCAATTCTCCAAATCGCTGCGCCGTGAGCTTGACCTCGCGATGGAAGGCCGCAATACCGATCGCTTCGCACGCAATTTCGCCGAGGACGAGACCGTGGAGTTCGCCCGTATCCACTGGGATTACACCAGCGAATCGCTGCTTGTCATGGACCACATCGACGGCATCCCTGGCAACGATCTGCAGCAGGCGCGCGAGGCTGGTCTCGATCTGCAACTGCTCGGCGAACGTGGCGCCAATGCGGTGCTGAAGATGGTGCTGATCGACGGTTTCTTCCACGCAGATCCGCACCCGGGCAACGTGTTCTACCTGCCGGGCAATCGGCTGGCGATCATCGATTGCGGCATGGTCGGGCGCATCACGCTCGACCGGCGCGACGAGATCGCCGACTTGCTGGCGGCGCTGGTCTCGCGCGATATCGAGACTTTGCGCGATATCCTCGTCATCTGGGCTGGTGACGTGCCGATCGATGAAGACAAGCTTTCCGCCGATGTCGACGAATTCATCTGCAACTACGACAATGCGCCGCTCAAGCATGTGCGATTCAGCGCACTGCTCAACGATCTCACCACCATCATGCGTGAGAACCATCTGTCGGTGCCGCCTGACCTGACCATGCTGTTCAAGGCGCTGATCACGCTCGAAGGACTGGGGCGCCAGCTCGATCCGGATTTCCAGATCGTCAGCCACCTGACCCCGTTCGTGAAGAAGATCATCATCGACCGCTACATGCCAGCGGCACTGTTCAAGCGCGGCAAGCGTGGCGCGGCCAATGTCTTTGATGCCCTGACCGGTTTGCCGGGCGATGTCTCCCAGGTCTTGCGTGAGGCAGGGCGCGGTCGGTTGCGCCTCAACCTCGAGCTGAAACGACTCGATCATTTCGGCCACCAGCTCGATCACAGCACCAACCGGCTGACCCTGGGGCTGATCACGGCGGCGCTGATCGTCGGCTCTTCCATCGTCATGACCGTCAAGGGTGGGCCGACACTGTTCGGCTTGCCTGCCTTCGGCTTCATGGGGTTTTTCCTGGCTTTCGTCATCGGCATCATGCTGATGATCTCGGTCTGGCGATCCGGGCGCGATTAACGCCTGCCTTCCTGCCAAGGGCCGGCGGCCCCAACTCGGCGCACCCGTTCCAGCCATCGCCCCATGCGGGTGCGTTGTGCTGTCCAGTTGGCCGGGGTATTTTATAATCCGTTGATATAAAACGATTAAATTTCTGGCATGTAGTTTGCCTGAGGTAAGGCATGGATACCTCAGCACCCCTTCCGTTTGACGAGATGCGCTCGGCCGATGGCACCGTCCGCGACATCTACGCGGACTATGCCGACTGGATCCGCAACATCCCGCACCATCAGCTTGAAAGCAAGCGGCAGGAAGCCGAGTTGCTGTTCCGACGCGTCGGCATCACGTTCAACGTCTATGGCGAGACGGCCGGCAAGGAACGTCTGATCCCGTTCGATATCATCCCGCGCCTATTGGCCGCCAGTGAATGGAAACGGCTGTCGGCGGGCGCCATCCAGCGCGTGAAAGCGCTCAACATGTTCCTGCACGACATCTACCACGGGCAGGAGATCATCAAGGCCGGCATCGTACCGGCCAGCATCGTCGCCAATACGCAGTACCGGCCCGAGATGTTCGGCGTCGACGTGCCCGGGCAGGTCTACGCGCACATCGCCGGTATCGATATCGTGCGCACCGCCGAAGACCAGTTCTATGTGCTGGAGGACAACCTGCGCACGCCGTCTGGCGTGAGTTACATGCTCGAGGACCGCAAGATGATGATGCGGCTGTTCCCGGAGTTGTTCCGCCGTTATTCGGTGGCGCCGGTCGAGCATTATCCGCAGGTGCTGATGAACAACCTGCGTGCGGTCGCCCAGCCAGGGGTTCAGGATCCGGTCGTGGTGCTGCTGACGCCCGGTGCCCACAACAGCGCCTATTTCGAGCATGCCTTCATCGCCCAGCAGATGGGCGTGGAACTGGTGGAAGGGCAGGACTTGTTCGTGCGCAATAACGCGGTCTACATGCGCACGACGGAGGGCCCCAAGCGCGTCGATGTCATCTATCGCCGCATCGACGACGATTACATCGATCCGCTGGTGTTCAAGCCCGATTCCATGCTGGGCGTGCCCGGCTTGCTGTCGGTCTATCGCAACGGTGGCGTGACCCTGGCCAACGCTGTCGGCACCGGGGTGGCGGATGACAAGGCCACGTATATCCATGTGCCCGAGATGATCCGTTTCTATCTCGGCGAGGAACCCATCCTGAACAACGTGCCGACGTATGAGCTTAGCAAGGCCGATGATCTCAAGTATGTGCTCGCCAACCTCAAGGAGCTGGTCGTGAAGGAGGTGCAGGGCTCCGGCGGTTACGGCATGCTGGTGGGGCCGGCCGCAACGACGGCCGAGATCGAGGAATTCCGGTTACGCATCCTTTCTGCGCCCTCGAATTACATCGCCCAGCCGACCCTGGCGCTTTCGACTTGTCCGACATTGGTCGAGCAGGGCATCGCCCCGCGCCATGTCGATCTGCGGCCATTCGTCCTTTCCGGCAAGACCGTCACGCTGGTGCCGGGCGCACTCTGCCGCGTCGCTTTGAAGGAAGGCTCGCTTGTGGTCAATTCCTCGCAGGGTGGGGGCACCAAAGACACCTGGGTCCTCAATGCATGACTGAGCGGCTGCATGAACGAATCGCTGCGTTGCGCGGTGCTCGCATACTGCGCGCCGTGCGCCTTGCGCTTCATCTCATCCGCTCGCTCCTCTGTTCAGTGGGGTTGGCAGTTAAGAAAGAAGGCTCAGTGAATTCACGCAACGTCGCAGGATGGCTGCGCAGAAAGTCAGTCTGGAGTTCAGATGTTAAGTAGAACCGCCGATCACTTGTACTGGATGGCCCGCTACATCGAGCGTGCCGAGAACATGGCACGCGTGCTCGATGTCACTTACAACATGTCGCTGGTGCCCAACGCCGCCGAGAGCGAGGCTGCCTTGTGGGGGCCGGCCCTGCGCATCGCGGGAGACGTCATCGCCTACGAGGCGGAATATGGCCCGATCACTGCCGCCGGCGTGATCCGCTACCTGGCGATGGATGACGAGAATCCCTCCAGCATCTTCAGTTCGCTGCGCAGCGCCCGCGAGAACGCCCGCGCCGTGCGTGTCGCCATGTCCTCCGAGACCTGGGAGAACATCAACGCGCTATGGCTGGAATTCAGCCAGTTCTTTGGGGCCAACCTATCCGAGGGCGGTCTGCACGAATTCTGCGACTGGGTGAAGTCGCGTTCGCACCTGTTCCGTGGGGTCAGCTTCGGCACCATGTTGCGCGACGACGCCTTCCGTTTCGTGCGGCTCGGCACCTTCATCGAGCGCGCCGACAATACCGCGCGCCTGCTCGACGTCAAATACCATCTGCTGCTGCCGAGCGACGAAGAGGTCGGCGGCGCGGTCGACTATTACGAATGGAGCGCCGTGTTGCGTTCCGTATCGGCCTTCCAGGCCTATCAGAAGGTCTTCAGCGATAGCATCGAACCCTGGCGTGTGGCGGAGTTGCTGGTACTGCGCGACGATATGCCACGCTCGCTGCACGCCTGTCTGGATGAGATCGTGCCCATCCTCGATCAACTCTCCCGTCGCAACAGCGAATGTCGCAGGCTGGCAGGCGAAGTGCACGCCAAATTGCATTACGGCCGCATGGACGAGATCTTCCAGGAAGGCCTGCACGAATTCCTCAGCGACTTCATCGAGTACAACAACAACCTCGGTTTCGAGATCCAGCGGACCTTTCTTAACCCACCCGCTGTCACAAACTGATGGAACTCAGTATCGAGCACCGCACCAGCTACGAATACAGCGAGTCGGTCAACTACACGATCCAGCAATTGCGGCTGACCCCGCAGGACGGTTTCGGCCAGCAGGTCAGGCACTGGGAGATCCGCGTCAACGGACATCTGCATCGTTTCGACGATGCTTTTGGCAATGCCGCGCACACCCTGGTGCTGGATAACCCGCACCAGGCGATTCATATCGTCGCGAGTGGGCAGGTGGAAACTGGTCTCGCGTATTCGGCGACGGAGGACCGCCTGCCGCTCGGCATCTATCTACGCATGACCCCCCTGACCGAAGCGCATGGCGAGCTGGCGCGATTCGCCGCGGCCTACCAGCCCCATGTCGGCGGCGATGACAGTCGATGGATCGATGCGATGGCGGAGGCCATCGTCATGCAAGTGCCGTACGCCCGAGGTAACACCGGGGTCGATACGCCAGCCTCCGATGCCTTCATCCTTGGTCACGGCGTCTGCCAGGACCATGCCCACATCTTCGTCGCCTGCTGCCGCTGGCTAGGTCTGCCCGCGCGATACGTCAGCGGTTACCTGTTCACCGAGGACGGTAGCCTGATGGAAAGTCATGCCTGGGCCGATGTGTGGCTGGGCGAGGCTGGGTGGCGCAGCATCGACGTCTCGAACCGTTGCCCTACCGGCGGGCAGCATGTGCGCCTGGCGGTGGGGCTGGATTATCGCGACGCATGCCCGGTGAGTGGCATGCGTGTCGGCGGCGGCCTGGAAACCATGGGCGCCAACGTCAGGATCAGCCAATCGGAGCAGTTGCAGCAATGAGGCATGACAAGCATCCACCCCTTGATTCCCTCGCGTTCACGCGGCATGGCGACAAGCAGAATTCGCCCTTCTTCGAGGAATACCTGACCCGCCTGCTGGAAGAGCGTGATCGCACAGGGTTGACCGCCATGATCCACGAGATCGACGCGTTGATGATCACCGTGGACCCCGGCCATTCGGTGCAGTACATCGCCGAACTGGCACTGATGACCCCTTATCATTACCTGGTCACGCTGGAGAGCGAATCGCACTGGACGCACGTGCTGCGCATCGATCTCGAATCGCCCGATATTCTCGTGCGCGAAGTCAAGGACGCGACCTTGCGTGGCATCTTTCGCAGTCTCAACGAGGTCTACCCGGTCGGCGCGAAAAAGCCGAACAGCCGTTACATGGGCGAGATCATTCGCGTCAGTGACTTGCACGACGTGGTCAAGTTGCAACATGAACGCGAGTTCAGGTTCTTCAGCCAGGATGAAGTGCGCAAGCTCGAATTGCCGGGCAATCTAGCGGTGAGCAAGCCCTCACCTTACACGCACAACATCGTCGCCTATCTTGAGCGCAAGCCGGACGAATTGCGCGTGTACGCGCTTGGCGTGAGCCAGATCCATGCCGAAGCGCAGGCTGCGTATGAGCAGGCCAAAACCCTGCAGATAAAGTTGCGTCTGGACGACCTGCTGATGCCGATCGACCACCTGGCGACGCGGGTCTACAGCCAGAACCGCGAGGTGGCGATCCTCGAATACCTGTCGTGGTCGAGTTATCACTTCTGGGGCGCCTACGATATCAAGGACCAGAACTCTTCCACCAATGTCACCAAGAGCGTGCATCCGGTACCGGAGTCCCGCAGTCCGGCCAAGGTGTTCACTGCCAACAACACCCCGTATTTCGTCAATCATCTGGAGCATCTGCCTTCGCCGACCGAGACCTTCGTACGCAACTATGGGCCACGGCTGCACCATATGGCGATCGCAGTGAAGGACGGTGAACGCGACGGCGTCGAGCATATCGATTTCGTCGTCAACGCCATCGCCGAGCAGGGCAAGGGCTTCCTGCTGGATGTCATCGGCTCCAAGGATCAGGGGCTGAAGCAGATATTCTCCAATGCCTCCGAACATTCCTCGCTCATCATCGAATACGTGCAGCGTTTCGGTAGTTTCGATGGCTTCTTTACGCGGGAGAACGTCGCCGCCCTGACCGAAGCGGCGGGCTTGCAGGAGGGCGTCAAAGCCTTGTGAAGCTCGGGAAAGAGGGCTGATTTTTTGTCCCAATGCGGTTCCCGAAGGGCGTCCGGCTGGTATGATGAAGTCTCCAATCGCTACGAGTATCGATCCCTTGCCATGACCTATTGCGTTGCCCTGCTGCTCGATGGCGGCCTTGTCTTTGCCTCCGATACCCGTACCAATGCCGGTGTCGATCAGGTGGCGGTGTTCCCCAAGATGCACGTGTTCGAAGTCAAGGGTGAGCGCGTACTTACCTTACTGACGGCGGGCAATCTCGGCATCACGCAATCGGTGATCAATCGCCTGCGCGAAGCGGTCAGGGCGAACGAGGAAAAGCATTTGCAGAATGTGAGTAGCCTGTTCGAGGCGGCCGAGCTGGTAGGTGCCGAGATGCGCCGGGCTTACGAGCGCGATGCCGAGCACCTGAAGAACCATAACGCCGAATTCAATGCCAGCATCCTCATCGGCGGACAGATCAAGGGCGAAGCCCCCCGCCTTTTCAATATCTATGCCGCCGGCAATTTCATCGAGCCCAGCGAAGAGACCCCTTACTTCCAGATCGGTGAGACCAAGTACGGCAAACCCATCATCGACCGTGTGGTGAGAAAAGACAGCGACATGATGGATGTGGTGAAATGCGTGCTGATCTCGTTCGATTCCACCATCCGCAGCAACATCTCGGTGGCAGCGCCCATCGATCTCCTGATCTACCGTACCGACAGCTTCCATGCGGATTGCAAACAACGCATCTGCGAAAGCGACCCCTATTACCTCTCGGTGCGTCAGGGATGGTCGGAGGGTCTGCGCCAGGTGTTCACGGCGCTCCCTAACCCGGACTGGTGCTGATCCAGCCTATCGTGAGCCGGATGGTTCACGGTAAGCCAAGTCGGAGCGAAGCGAAGCCCAGTTCACCCAAATCCTGCATTTTCTCCATCTGGTCGCCATAGCGCGCGCATGATCCACAAGGGACACTTATCCCTGCTTGCAGCTTCTGACAGGTAAAAACGTACCCGCATCACAACATAATTCATTCCTGTTTCGACAGGCCAGTTAAAATGGACACTTGTCCATCCATCTATGCTTGATCCCCGGATTCCCGTGAGTGACCTAGACCTTGTTTTTGCCGATGACGGCCCCCTTGCGGAGACCATTCCCGGCTACCGCATGCGCCAGCAGCAGCTGGAGATGGCGCAGGCCATCGAGGATGCCATCAAGCACGGCAAGCAGCTGGTCGCCGAGGCTGGGACCGGCACCGGCAAGACCTTCGCCTACCTGATCCCGGCCTTGCTGTCGGGCGGTAAAGTCATCGTCTCTACCGGCACCAAGACCCTGCAGGACCAATTGTTCAACCGAGACTTGCCGGCCGTGCGCGACGCGCTCAAGGTGCCGGTCACGGTCTCGATGCTCAAGGGGCGCGCCAACTACGTCTGCCATTTCCATCTCGAGCGCGCCATGAACGAGGGGCGGTTCCTGTCTCGCGAAGACGCCAACTACGTGCACAAGATCAAGGCGTTCGCCGAGCACACGGACACGGGCGACAAGAGCGAACTGACCGATGTGCCCGAAAACGCGACGATCTGGCCGGCCGTGACTTCCACCCGCGATAACTGCATGGGCCAGGAGTGTAATTTCTACAAGGATTGTTTCGTGATGGAGGCCCGCAAGCGCGCGCTGGCGGCGGATGTCGTGGTGGTCAACCATCACCTGTTCTTCGCCGATGTCATGCTGCGCGACGAAGGCGTGGCCGAGCTGTTGCCAAGTGCCAACACCGTCATCTTCGACGAGGCTCACCAGTTGCCGGAAGTGGCCGGCCTGTTCTTCGGTGAGGATGTCTCGACCAGCCAATTGATGGAGCTGGCGCGGGATACCCATGCCGAGGCGGTGACTACCGCCAAGGATTGCCTGGCCCTGCCGGAAGCGACCGCCGCGCTGGAGAAGGCGGTGCGCGATTTCCGGCTGATCTTCGCCTACGAAGGCTCGCGCATGCCGGTGCAAAAGGCGCTGGCGCTCAAGGGGTTTGAAGCGGCTTATGCGACGATGCAGGAAAAGCTCAAGGCGTTGAGCGCGATCCTCGAAACCCAGGCCGAGCGCGACCCGGCGCTCGAGAATTGCTGGCAGCGCAGCCTGGCGCTGGAGGTGCAGCTGCAGCGCTGGTCGCGTGCCGAGAACGAGAACCTCGTGCGCTGGGTGGAAGTCTTCACGCAATCGGTGCAGTTACACGCCACCCCGTTGTCTGTAGCGGAGGGTTTCGGCAAGCAGCTCAACGCCCAGCCGCGTTCCTGGATATTCACCTCGGCGACGCTCGCGGTGAAGAGCGATTTCAGCCATTACCTGGCGCAGATGGGCCTGGAACAGGCCGATACCGGCTACTGGAGCAGCCCGTTCGATTACGGCCAGCAAGCGTTGTTGTATGTGCCGAAGGAGATGCCGGAACCCAATAGCCCCGGGTATACGGCCTCGGTCGCCGCCGCAGCGTTACCGGTGATCCAGGCGAGCCAGGGCAGGGCCTTCGTGCTCTGCACATCGCTACGCGCCATGCGTGAGGTGCATGCTCTGCTCAAGGATGCGTTCTCCAGCAAGGGCATGGAGTATCCGCTATTGCTGCAGGGCGATAGCGCGCGCACCGAGCTGCTGGAACGCTTTCGCAAACTGGGCAATGCCGTGCTGGTGGGGTCGCAAAGCTTCTGGGAAGGCGTGGACGTCCGTGGTGAAGCCTTGAGTGCCGTCATCATCGACAAGCTGCCGTTCGCGCCACCGGACGACCCGGTGCTGTCGGCCCGCATCGACAAGATGAACGCCGAGGGCCGTAACGCCTTCATGGAATACCAGCTGCCCTATGCCGTCATCACGCTGAAACAGGGCGCGGGCAGGCTGATCCGCGACGAGACCGATACCGGCGTGCTCATGATCTGCGACCCGCGACTCATCAGCAAACCCTACGGCAGGCGTATCTGGCAGAGCCTGCCGCCGTTCAGGCGCACGCGCGAACTGACGGACGTAGTAGAATTCTTCGACAACATGGCCGCGATCAAAGCCGAATGAAGCTACTTGCACTCGATACCTCCACCGAATACCTGACATTGGCGCTCTCGCTCGATGGCGAGATACGCACGCGCGAACTGCATGCGGGCCAGACCCACTCACAGCGGATCCTGCCCTTGCTGCGCGAACTGCTCGACGAGACTGGCATGGCGCTCACGCAACTGGACGGCATCGCCTTCGGCGCCGGCCCCGGTTCTTTCACCGGTTTGCGCATCGGCTGCGGCGTGGCCCAGGGCCTGGCGTTCGGCGCCAACCTGCCGGTGGTTGGCGTCTGCACGCTGCAAGCGCTGGCGGAAGCGAGCGGCTCGGACAAGGTGATCGCCTGCCTCGACGCGCGCATGGGTGAGGTGTATCACGCGGTCTATGTGCGACAAGCAGGCGTCTGGCAGGAAGTGCTGGCTCCCGGTTTGTATAAGCCTGAAGCCGTGCCTGCCGTTGAAGGCGAAGGCTGGATCGGTGCCGGCAGCGGCTGGAAAGCTTATGCGGAGATCCTCGGCGATATCCATGCCGGCCATCTCACCAAGACGTTCCCCGACGCCTATCCGCATGCGGCGGCCATCGCGCAATTGGCGGTACCGGCGTTTGCCGCGGGCCAGGGCAAACCTGCTGCCGAAGCGGCGCCCATCTATGTGCGTAACAAGGTCGCGCTGAAGACCAGCGAGCGCGAAGCCGGCATGAAGCTCGGTGCTTAAAAGACGCTTTCAGGAAACGAATCCCGGCAAACCAATCCAGGAAAACTGCCCCAGCGATGAACGCCTTGTTGAAAGATGCCTTATGTTTTCGGCCCATGCAAATGGCCGATCTCGATACCGTGATGGCGATCGAGCCGACCATCTATCCTTATCCGTGGACGCGCGGCAATTTCAGCGATTCGTTGAATGCCGGTTACAGCGCCTGGGTCTATGAAGAGCATGGTCATATCATCGGTTACGCTGTGGTGATGCTGGTGCTGGACGAAGCGCACCTGCTCAATCTCAGTATCGCCCATACCCATCAGGGCCGCGGTCTCGGCCGCGCGCTGCTGGAATACATGATGCAGATCTCGCGCGGACACGGCGCAGCCAATATCTTTCTTGAAGTGCGGCCTTCCAACACGCCCGCGATCCGGCTCTATGAACAGGTCGGCTTCAGTGAGATGGCCGTGCGTCGCGGCTATTACCCGGCGGCGCATGGACGCGAGGATGCCATCCTGATGGGCATGGCGCTATGAGGGCGATACGATGAGCCTGACCCGCGAAGACATGTTGCGCGAGCTGGAGTTATTGCCGGTATGGAAGCTGCGCGAGCAGCCCCAGGCGACCGACACGGCGCCCCAACCTCATCCATCGGCAGAGGCGCAGCCGGTTGCTGCGCCCCCCTTGCCCCCTCAGCCCATCGAGATGCAGGCGACAGTCGTGCCATCGCCAGCTGTGCCATCGTCAGCCGAGATGCCGATCGTGGAGAACCCCATGGTTACCCAGCCCCTCGCGCAAGCAGTGCCCCTGGACATGCCGGCGATGGTCGCCGAGCAACCTGACGCGCCATGGGACGAGACGCCGGTGTCTGATGACTCGCCAGCGGTCGAGGAGGCATTGCCGCCATTGACCACGAGCCCTGGCGAAGACCGGCGCGAGCGCATCATGAAACTGGATTGGGCGGGCCTGCAAGCCTGCGTGCCTGATTGTCAGGCCTGTGGCCTTGCCGGTACGCGCACGCAGACCGTATTCGGCGTCGGTGATCCGCAAGCCGAATGGCTGATCGTCGGTGAAGCGCCCGGCGCGGAAGAGGACAAGCGCGGCGAGCCTTTCGTCGGCCAGGCCGGCAAACTGCTCGACAACATGCTGGCCGCGATCAAGCTCAAACGCGGCGAGAACGTCTACATCGCCAATGTATTGAAATGCCGGCCACCCGAGAACCGAGACCCGCATGGCGAGGAAGTCGCCCAATGCGATCCTTTCCTCAAGCGACAGGTCGAGCTGATCCAGCCCAAACTGATTCTCGCGCTCGGCAAGTTCGCGGCGCAGTCGCTACTTGGCAGCGACGACACCATCGGCGCCATGCGCGGCAAGCTGCACCGTTACAATGGCGTGCCGGTCATCGTCACCTACCATCCGGCCTATCTGCTACGCAACCTCATGGACAAGGCCAAGGCCTGGGAAGACTTGTGCTTTGCCGTCAAGACCATGCAGACCCTGCAGGCCGAGGCCTTGCAATCGGCGACGCAGCCACCACCATCTCACTAAAGACCGAACCACCACACAAGGAGTCGTCATGCGTTCCCTATTTCTGAAACTATCCGCCCTGCTCATGGTGCTGACACTGAGCGGTTGCGGTTACAACACCTTCCAGTCGCTGGACGAGGAAGTGAAATCCAACTGGTCCGAAGTCCTCAACCAATACCAGCGCCGTGCCGATCTCGTGCCTAATCTGGTGAACACGGTGAAAGGCTATGCATCGCACGAGAAAGAGGTGCTGACTGCCGTGACCGAGGCGCGTGCCAAGGTCAGCAGCATCCAGGCGACGCCTGAGCTGCTCAACGACGAAGCTGCTTTTGCCCGCTTCCAGCAGGCACAGAGCCAGATGACCTCCGCGCTCTCACGGTTGCTGGTGGTCGCCGAGAACTACCCGCAACTCAAGGCCGATACCAGCTTCCTTAACTTGCAGGCAGAACTCTCCGGCACCGAGAACCGCGTGGCAGTGGCACGCAATCGTTACATCAAGGCCGTGAAGGAGTACAACATCGCCGTGCGGACCTTCCCCAACAACCTGACGGCAATGATGTTCGGATACAAACCCAAGCCTAACTTCACCGTCGACAACGAAGCCGAACTCGCCAAGCCGCCGGTCGTGGACTTCAACAAGTAACAACGCATGCGGTCATTCTTGCTCCGCAGTCTGGCGGTTGGCCTACTGCTTCTGGCGACGATGGCGTTCGCCGCCGACGAAGTGGCGGTGCCGCCGCTGCAGCAGCGAGTGACCGATCTCACCCAGACCCTGGGTGCCGACCAGCAAGCTGCGCTTGAATCCAAGTTGGCGCAGTTCGAGCAGCAGAAGGGCAGCCAGATCGCCATCCTGCTGGTGCCGACCACACAGCCGGAAGCCATCGAGCAGTATTCGATCAGGGTGGTCGAGGCCTGGAAGCTCGGACGCAAGGGCGTCGATGACGGCATCCTGATCCTGGTCGCCAAGGCTGATCGCAAGGTACGTATCGAAGTCGGCTACGGGTTGGAAGGCATCGTACCCGACAGCATCGCCAGCCAGATCATCCGCGATGCCATACAGCCGCATTTCAAACAGGGTGATTTCTACGGCGGGCTGAATGCCGCAGTGGATCAACTGATCGCTCGCATCAACGGCGAACCGTTGCCCGCGCCTGAACGTCAGGCGGCCGCAAGCGGTGGCTGGGAGGATCTGCTGCCGGTCTTGCTGTTTGGCGGCTTGTTGGTCGGCGGCTTGCTGCGTGCGATCTTCGGCAGCTTTCTCGGAGGCATGGTCAACGGTGGTCTGGTGGGCGCCGCTGTCTGGCTGCTGGGCGGCGGCCTGCTGATCGCGATGGTGGTGGCCTTTGTCGCGTTCATCCTCACCATGAGCGGCGGTCTCGGCGGACTCAACGGCTACAGTGGCGGCAGTCATTATGGCGGAGGCGGCTTTGGTAGCGGCGGCGGTTTCTCGGGCGGCGGCGGTGGCGGTTTTGGCGGTGGCGGGGCTTCGGGCGACTGGTGATGAAGAATATGATCGAAAGCGAATCATGATGCGCAGGCTCAAACGTCATATACAGCATCTGCTCAGTGCGCCATGGCAAGTGCATCGCTATTTCTCACGGCAGGCGCTGACCAATATCGAAGCTGCGATCCGCGATAGCGAGCGCCAACACGCGGGGCAGATCCGTTTCGCGGTCGAGGTCGGCCTGCACCCTTACGCCCTATGGCAAGGCAAGACGCCGCGGCAGCGCGCGATCGAATTGTTCGCCCGGCTCGGCGTCTGGGACACCGCCCACAACAATGGCGTGCTGATCTACTTGCTGCTGGCCGATCATGATGTCGAGATCGTCGCCGATCGCGGTATCCATGCGCATGTCGGCGCTACACAGTGGGAGCATGTCTGCCGCGAGATGGAATCGATGTTCCGTCGCGGCGAATTCGAGGCAGGCGTCCTGTTCGGTATCGAACGCATCGGCACCTTGCTCAGCCAGCATTTTCCGCCCGAACATGACCAAGCCAATGAGCTCAGCGATGCGCCTGTCCTGCTTTAGCCTGTTGCTCGCGCTGCTGCCGGCATCCGCGCTGGCCGATAGTCGTGACCTCGATCGTGTGCTGCGCCAGACCCCGGCCTGGTCGGGCTTCGAGATCTGCTTCGGCGGTGGCTGTGCCGGGGTTGCGAAAGCGGTCATCGACGACGCAGCATGGGCGCCGATCGCGCAGCTGTTCGTGCCCGCCTCGGAGAGCGCGGCGCAGGAGCGTGAGCGTGTCAGCCGGGCCATCGGCTTGCTTGAACAGATTGTCGGACTGCAGACCGGCACCAGTGAGGACCGGGCCGGTACTTTCGTCGATATCCGTTACCAGCATCAGCTCGATTGCAACGACGAAGCCGCCAACACCAAGACCTATCTGAAGCTGCTGCAACAAGCCGGCTACCTGCAGTTCCACGACATCATCGATACCAAGACGCGCGGTTTCTTCCTCAATGGCTGGCCGCACACGACGGCGGCGATCGAGGAAAAGGCCGATGGCGCGCGCTTCGCGGTCGATGCCTGGTTCTACGATAATGGACATGCCGCTGTGATCGTGCCGCTGGCGCAATGGAAAACCGGCTGGAAACCCAAGGATAGCCCCGCGCAGTGAGTGCGCTTAGCCCGCCAAAAGCTGACGCAGCCTGCGTTTCGCTATAAAATCCGCACCTTGACCCGATCATTGAAGAGTCGTACATGCGCGCATCCCAGTTTTTCATCTCCACCCTGAAAGAAGCCCCGCAGGAAGCCGAACTGCCCAGCCACAAGCTCATGCTGCGCGCCGGGCTGATCAAGCGTCTGGGTTCAGGGCTCTATAGCTGGATGCCGTTGGGCCTGCGCGTGTTGCGCAAGGTCGAGGCGGTGGTGCGTGACGAGATGAACAAGGCAGGCGCGCTGGAACTGCTGATGCCAGCCGTGCAGCCCAAGGAGTTGTGGGAAGAGACCGGTCGCTGGGCCGTGTTCGGACCGCAGATGCTCAAGATCAAGGACAGGCACGAACGTGATTTCTGTTTCGGCCCGACGCACGAGGAAGTCATCACCGACATCGCGCGCAAGGAGATCCGCTCCTACAAGCAATTGCCGCTGAATTTTTACCAGATCCAGACCAAGTTCCGCGACGAGATCCGTCCACGTTTCGGCGTCATGCGCGCGCGCGAATTCGTGATGAAGGACGCCTACTCCTTCCACACCAGCTTCGAATCCCTGGAACAGACTTACCAGGTCATGTATCAGGCCTACAGCAATGTCTTCGACCGCCTCGGCCTCAAGTTCCGCGCGGTGAAAGCCGACACCGGCGCCATTGGCGGCGACGGATCGCATGAATTCCACGTACTGGCCGATTCCGGCGAAGATGCCTTGGCCTATTGCGAGCAATCCGATTACGCGGCCAACGTCGAGTTGGCAGAAGCCCTGCCGCCAAGCCAGTCACGTGCTGCCGCGAGTGAGACCATGCGCGAAGTCGAGACGCCGAAACAGACCGCGTGCGAGGATGTGGCGGCACTACTTGGCATCGGTGTCGAGCGCACGGTCAAGGCCATCGCTCTCATGGCCGATGGCGTGTTCTATCTGCTGCTGCTACGGGGTGACCATACGCTGAACGAGATCAAGGCGTCCAAGTTGCCGGGGCTGGGGAATTTCAGGTTCGCCACCGACGATGAGATCCGTGCCGCGTTGAACTGTCCGCCGGGGTTCATCGGCCCGGTCGGCGTCGCCGCTGACGTCAAGGTCTATGCCGATCACACGGTCGCCGCCATGAGCGACTTCGTCTGTGGCGCCAACAAGCCCAAGTATCACCTGGCAGGCGTCAACTTCGGCCGTGACTTGCCTGAGCCGCTGGTCATCGCGGATATCCGCAATGTCGTCGCCGGCGATCCGAGCCCGGACGGCAAGGGTCCGCTCGCGCTGTGCCGCGGCATCGAGGTCGGCCATATCTTCCAGTTGCGCACCAAATACGCACAGGCCATGAACGCGACTTACCTCGACGAGAACGGCCAGACGCAGGTCATGGAGATGGGCTGCTACGGTATCGGCGTTTCGCGCATCGTTGGCGCCGCCATCGAGCAGGGCAACGACGCCAAAGGCATCGTCTTCCCTGCCGCCATGGCGCCGTTCGAAGTCGTGTTATGTCCGATCGGCATGGATCGCAGCGAGCTGGTGAAAGACGCCGCGCAAAAGTTGTACGCGGAGCTGCAGGCTGCCGGTATCGATGTATTGCTAGACGACCGTGGCGAGCGGCCAGGGGTGATGTTCGCCGACATGGAGCTGATCGGTATCCCACACCGGGTGGTACTGGGCGAGCGCAGCCTGAACGAAGGCAAGGTCGAGTATCAGGCCCGCACCGATACTGAAGCCCAGGCGTTGCCTCTGGGCGATATCGTTTCCCGACTCAAGCAGGTGTTGGTCGCGACATGATGCGTGCTTGGACATGGACCGTCGTCTTGCTGCTGTTCTCGGCCAATGTGCTGGCCGGTGCGCAGAAGGAGGAGCCCTTGTCCAATAGCGTGCGTGCGCTGATGCAAAAATCCATCAGCGATGACGCGGCGCCCAAGCTCATGTTCGTCAACGATCCGGAGGCCATGAAGTGGCTGCAGGAGATGTCTCGGCGGCTGGAAAAGCGCATGCCGGACCCGGTGATGCGCGAGGATTTCCTGCGTACCGTGCATTACGAAGCGACACGCGCCGGGCTGGATCCGCAGCTGGTGCTCGGCTTGATCCAGGTCGAGAGCGGCTTCAAGAAATACGCGGTCTCATCGGTCGGCGCGCGCGGGTTCATGCAGGTGATGCCTTTCTGGGTGCGCTCGATCGGCAATCCGGACCATAATCTGTTCCACCTGCGGCTCAACCTGCGTTACGGCTGCACCATCCTGCGGCATTACCTGGATATCGAGCGTGGTGATCTTTACCGTGCCCTTGGCCGCTATAACGGCAGTCTGGGCAAACCGCAATACCCTAATCTGGTCGTCGGCGCCTGGCGTAAGAACTGGAATTACGGCCCTACGGCTATCCGCTGACCATCGCCACTTGCACAGTCTTGGTGCAAAAAGGTTGTCATTCCCGACAAAAGCAGTCTACTATCCCGCTAGCGGACTTGACATGAAAGCATCAGCAGACGGTCAAGATCTGCAGACATGCCTTTATGTCCGCTGTAGTTCCACTTCAACTCGTTTTGGGAGGAAATACAATGGATTCACTCGTAGCGTTAGGTATCAGCATCGGCGTATTGATCGCCGCATGGGTCTATGTCTCGGTCGGCATGCCGGATCTGGGACTCATCGTTTGGGCCGGGATTGTAGCTTGGGCCACGTTCTATGCGGCCGGTGGCGGTTCAGGCGGGCTGCAGAAAACGATCGCGTCCAATCTGTCCGGTAACTTCTGGGCAGCCGTCGCCCTGTATGTGTTCGCCATGGTCGGTAACGGCAGCGTCGTTGCCCTTGCCATCATCTTCGGCGTCGTTGCGTTCATCTTTTGCGTACAAGCCAAGATATCCCTGCTTGCATTCATACCGGGCGCGTTCCTGGGTGCTGCGACATGGGTAGGCGTCGATGTCGCAGGCGCAGGTAACGATGGCGGTGCAGTGAATATGACCGACCTCATGATCTCTGCCTCAATGGTCGTCGGTGCGATACTGGGCTATGTGTCAGAAGCGGTAGGCAAAAAACTCTCGGGCTAGGGGTTCCTGCCTTGATGACGGCGACGCGCGGTAATCCGGCGTCGCCGTTTTTACGTCTGGCGTTGCTTAATTGACCTGAGCCTTGTCGGAGATCTTGAAGCCATAGTAGGTGCCGAATTCGCCTTCCGGCTCGTGATAAACGAACACCATGCCGTTGGTGTAACCCAGTCCGTTGTAATGGTTCTGCGCGCGCAGCTTCATGGTTTTCGGCAGTGCACTCTTGCCGACGAATTTACCGTTGATATCGAATACCAGCACGGCCTTGTGGTCCACGTCCAGTAATGCCAGTTCCTCACCGGGGATACCGGTATAGGCGACGAAATGCTCGCTCAGGTCATCGTGCTGAACGCCGGCAGCGGCAAAGTCCAGTGCGATCTCGCCGACTTTCTCGCGCTTGCCAAGTTCGACGATGAACACCTTGTTGGACCGCTCCTGCTTGGCGAAATAACGATTATGGTCGACATCGTAGGAAGGCATGGTCGACGCGCTACCGAAAGCCGGGTTGAAGGATGCGATCTCGGTCGGGAAATCCTTGATGTCCCCGGTTTCGGTCAGTTCGATGGCGAAGACGCCGGTATTCGGGCCGAATCCGGCATCACTCGACACGTTGTAGGTCACTGTTTCCAGCTTGTGCGTATTCGGGTTGTAATAGATGGAGCGATTATCCAGCCCTGGTTTGCCGGAGGCGATGTAGTTACCCTTGGCGTCGTAGACATGCACCTGCGATTTCGACAGGGGGATCTCCATGTCGCCAGGCATCGGCGCGAGGCCGCCATCGGCGATGTAATAGCGGCTAAGGTAGGGGACGTAGGCGATGGTCATCGGCCGTGTGGTCGGTTGCTTGGCCAATGGGATCTTGATCTCCACCTGGGCCTCCGGCAGGACATCGGCATGGGCCAAAGGCAGGATGAACAGGTACAGGAGCGTGACGAATATTCTGGAAAGCTGCATGAATTCTCTTTCTGACGGTCTATTGATCGGCGGTCTGGTCATAAAATGACGGTCCATTGTATGGAAGCGCATCCCGCTGTAAAGCATTAATGAAAAAAGTCCCCCACTTACTGGTATGCATCTCGGGTCACGGTTTCGGGCATCTGGCCCAAGTCGCGCCGGTACTCAACGCCTTGCATGACTTGTCGCCGGACATACGCTTGACGATTCGAAGCACGATACCGCAACCACTTTTGAGACAGCGTATCCGGCCGGAGTTCAATCATCTGCAGGAAGCGACCGATTTCGGCATGGTCATGCGATCTGCGCTTCAGGTGAATGTCGCCGCCAGCATGCAAGCCTATGTGGACTTCCATGCCGATTGGCCGGCAAAGGTGGCCGCCGAGGCCCAGCGTCTACAACGGCTCGCCCCGGACCTGTTGCTGACCGATGTGGCTTATCTACCCCTTGCCGCGGCAGACAGGATTGGCCTGCCGGCGGTGGCGATGTGTTCACTCAACTGGGCCGACATCTTCGCGCATTACTGTCACGCCATGCCAGAGGCGGATCGGATCCAGCAAGAGATCGCCTCAGCCTATGCCTGTGCCAGCTGTTTCCTGCAGCCCACACCTTCGATGCCGATGCCTTGGCTACCAGAGCGCATGGTGATTGGTCCACTGGCTGAGGCCGGTAGGCAGCGCCGTTTCGAGATCGAACGGCAGCTCGGCCTGCAATCGGAAGATCGACTTGTGTTGGTTAGCATGGGCGGTATCCCAACGCGCGTTGCTCTGGATCGCTGGCCGCGATTACCTGGCGTGAAGTGGCTGGTCCAGGGGGATTGGTCGTTGCCGCAAGCACGCGATGACATGCATGCCTTCGAGTCACTGGGTATGCCATTCTCCGACCTGCTGGCAAGTTGCGATCTGTTGTTGACCAAACCGGGTTACGGGGCTTTCGTGGAAGCCGCAGTGAGCGGCGTGCCGGTATTGTTCGTCAGGCGGGATGATTGGCCGGAGCAACCTTATCTGGTGGATTGGCTGGCGCAAGTCAGCCATTGTCAGGGAATCGACCCGCTACAACTGGAGCGTGGGGGCTTCGTCGACGCGCTGGAGGCGTTGCTGGAAAAAACGAAACCATTGCCGCTGGCGGCGACTGGTCATCTGCAAGCGGCGCGATACATGCTATCGCGGCTGGCGGAAGCGATCTAGGGCTCCTGCCGTTCCAACAGCATGGCATCGCCGTAGCTGAAGAAGCGGTAGCGCTGCTCGACTGCGTGACCGTAGGCGTTCTTGATATGGTCGAGCCCGGCGAATGCCGAGACCAGCATCAGCAGGGTGCTTTTCGGCAGGTGAAAATTGGTGAGCAAGCGCTCCACGACCTGGAAGCGATAGCCCGGCGTGATGAAGATATCCGTCTCGCCATTGCCGGCGACCAGTGCGCCGCTACGTGCAGCGCTTTCAAGTGCCCGGAGCGCGGTGGTGCCCACGGCCGTGACCTTGCCGCCGGCAGCCCGGGTTGCTTCGATCATCTGCACCGTCTCTGCGCTGACTGAATACAGTTCACTGTGCATCTTGTGTTCCCGGATGTCCTCGACGCGCACCGGCTGGAAGGTGCCGGCGCCGACATGCAGCGTGATATAGGCGATCTTGATGCCATGCGCGGCCAGGCGTTGCATCATGGCTTCATCGAAGTGCAGCCCCGCTGTGGGCGCCGCGACAGCCCCGGCTTCACGCGCATACACGGTCTGATAGCGTTCTTCGTCGGTGTCGTCGGCCGCATGCTCGATGTAAGGCGGCAAGGGGAGCTGGCCGTGGCGATCAAGCAACGTCAGGAGGGTCTCCGGGCCGGCGAAATCGAGCAGGAATAGGTCATCGCTGCGTTCGCGCACGACCGCAGCGATCTGCCCGCCGGCAAGATGGAGGAGACTGCCGGCCTTGGGGGCGCGCGAAGCGCGGACGTGAGCCAGTGCGGCATGGTCATCGAGGATGCGCTCGACAAGGACTTCGACGTTGCCGCCGCTGGCTTTCTGGCCATGCAGCCTGGCCTTGATCACGCGTGTGTCATTGAAGATCAGCAGGTCGTTCGGTTGCAAGAAAGCGGGTAACTCACGGAACATGCGATCATCGATGACGCCGGTGTTGCCGTCCAGCCGCAGTAGGCGGCTGGCGCTACGCTCAGTGGCAGGGAACTGGGCGATGAGTTCCTGAGGAAGGTCAAAATCGAAATCTGTAGTGCGCATAGGGTTCACTGCTTGCTATAATGCTGCCTCTTTTGCCGGGATGGCGGAATTGGTAGACGCAGCGGACTCAAAATCCGCCGCAGCAATGTGTGGGGGTTCGAGTCCCCCTCCCGGCACCAAATCCCAGAAGCAGGATCACGACATCGCATTTTGCGCTTCAGGCCAATTCGCCTGTAGTGCATCACGTGGAGCTGGCCTCTGAGCGACCTGATCTCCTTATCCACCACCTGTCCGGGTGGCGCATTATACCTAATTGCCTGTTGCCATGGTTGGCCTCAAGCCGCTCACCATGCGGCATACGGGCTGTCACCGCTTGAACTCCGATTTTATTTATGCTAGTTTGCAGTCACTGTAGTTGAAGTTTGTCCCGAAGTTCTTCGTGAGGAAAGCCGCCCGTTCAAGAGGTGGCCGGATGAGGAGAGAGAAGCGGTGGCATTATCAGCAGTAGATTACAGAATCATCGCTAAACCCAATTGTTCCTTGTCCAGCAGGGAGCGGTTGAGTGTCGTCGTCCTTATCGCATCGTTTTCCCTCATCATCGCTACCGGTTTCGTGCTCGCTGGCGCATGGCTCGTTCTGCCATTCGCCGGGTTGGAGATCTTGGCCATCGGCTTCGCCTTCTACTATGTCAATTGCCACTCCAGCGATTACGAGAGCATCACCATCGAAGGCGATAAGCTGGCGATCGAAAAGCACAGTTACAAGAAAACCAGCGAAATAGTGTTCAACCGCTACTGGGCACGCGTGCTGTTGCGTGACCTGCCTGGTGGCGATCAGGCGTTGCTGCTCCGTTCGCATGGCAAGGAGGTCGAGTTCGGTCGGAATTTCATGAATAACGACCAGCGTCTCGCCCTTGCCAAACAACTACAAAAGCGGGTCGGGGTTATCTTTTAATCTGATGCAGGGAGTGAGTATGGTAATGCAGTTCATAAGAAAGGCCGGGCTCTTCATTGTGACAGCGATGGCTTCTTTTTCTGCCCACGCTGATTACGCATGGAATTTCCCCAAACCGGCTACACCGATGGCGCTGGATACATTGCATGTTCACAACAAGTTCATGCTGATCACCATGGCCATTTTCCTGATCGTGCTGGCGATCATGATCTATTCGATCGTCGTCCATCGCAAGAGCAAGGGTTACAAGGCATCCAAGTTCACCGGGCCGAGCACCAAATCGCAAGTGTTCTGGACGCTTGTGCCGTTCGCCATCCTGCTATACATCGACTTCATTCTCATGGGGATTCCCGCATACCACAGCGTGGTGATGATGGAAGACACGAAGAACGAAGCGCAGATGGTGATCAAGGTGACTGGCTCGCAGTGGCGCTGGCAATACGAGTACATGGATGGCGATGCGCAGGGCATCAAGTTCGTCAGCAACCTGACCACGCCGCAGGACCAGATCGAGAACAAGGTCGCGAAGGGCGAACATTACCTGCTTGAGGTCGATAATCCGCTGGTACTGCCCGTCGACAAGAAGGTGCGGGTGCTGCTCACGTCCAACGACGTCATCCACAACTGGTGGGTGCCGGCATTCGGTGCGGCGCGCGATGCCATTCCCGGCTTCCTCCGGGAGACCTGGGTCAAGGTCGAGGAGCCTGGCACCTATCGTGGGCAGTGCAAGGAGCTTTGCGGCAAAGGGCATGGTTTCATGCCTGCGGTCGTGCGGGCCGTGCCTGAAGAAGAGTTCAAGCAATGGGTAGTCGCGCAGAAGGCGCAGATGGCCGCGGCCACTGCCGGCGCTGACAAGGAGTGGACCAAAGACGACCTGATCGCCCATGGCAAGGAAGTCTACGAGAAGAACTGCGCCGTCTGTCACCAGATCACTGGTGCCGGCCTGCCGCCAGCATTCCCGGCGTTAACCGGCAGCAAGATCGTCTCCGGGCCGATCTTCGATGCCGATGGCAAGTTGCTCAAAGACAGTCATCTCGACCGTGTCTTCAACGGCAAGGGTGTCATGCCGGCATGGAAAGGCATCCTGAGCGACACCGACATCGCCTCAGTCATCACTTATGAGCGTAATGCGCTGGGCAATGCGGTCGGCGACATGCTGCAACCTTCGCAAGTGAAAGCTTTACGTTAAATCTGGAACGCTTTACCGAGATCTTAAGGAGAAGCAAATGAGTTACTCAGCAACTGCAAGTCATGATGAACATCATGATCACCCTACCGGGATAATGCGCTGGCTGACCACGACCAATCACAAGGATATCGGGACCATGTACCTGACGTTCGCGTTGATCATGTTCCTGGTCGGTGGTTTCATGATCCTTTGTGTGCGGGCCGAGCTGTTTCAGCCCGGCTTGCAACTGATCAAGCCGGAGTTATTCAATCAGCTGATCGGCGTGCATGCGCTGGTGATGATCTTCACCGTGCTCATGCCGGCGGCCACAGGGTTCGCCAACTGGATGCTGCCCTTGCAGATCGGGGCGCCAGATATGGCTCTGCCCCGCCTCAATAACTGGGGTTTCTGGCTATTGCCGCCCGCAGCCTTCCTGCTGACCTTGCCGTTCACGCTGGCATTGTTCGGCATCGGTGACGGTGCGATCGCTACCGGCTGGACCTTCTATGCGCCATTATCGGTGCAGGGCGGCCTAGGCGTCGATTTCGCGATCTTCTCCGTGCACCTGCTGGGGATCTCCTCGGTCATGGGATCCATCAACATCATCGTCACCATCTTCAACATGCGCGCGCCAGGCATGACCATGATGAAGCTGCCGATGTTCGCCTGGGGCTGGCTCATCACCGCCTTCCTGCTGATCGCCACCATTCCGGTGCTGGCAGGCGCTGTGACCATGCTGCTGACCGACCGCCATTTCGGCACGCACTTCTTCGATGCCGCTGGCGGTGGCGACCCGATCCTGTTCCAGCATCTGTTCTGGTTCTTCGGCCATCCTGAGGTCTATATCCTGCTGCTGCCAGTTTGGGGGTTCATGCCGCAGATCCTGCAAACCTTCTCCCGTAAGCCCATGTATGGCTACAAAGCCCAGGTCTATTCGCTGTGGGCGATCGGCGCTTTGTCCGTCGTGGTATGGGCGCACCATTTCTTCACGGTAGGGATGCCTGTACCGGCGTTGCTCTACTTCATGTACAGCACGATGGCGATCTCCCTGCCGCTCGCGGTGCTCTTCTTCTGCTGGATCGCGACCATCTGGCGCGGCTCCATGTCGTTTGAGACACCCATGCTGTTCGCGGTAGGTTGGATCGTCCTGTTCGGTATCGGTGGTCTGACCGGCCTCGTGCTAGCTGACGTCGCGGCGGATGCGCAATATCACCATACCTATTTCGTGGTCGCGCATTTCCATTACACGCTGTTCGCCGGCGGGATCATGGGCATCATGGCGGGGGTCTACTACTGGCTGCCCAAGATGACCGGGCATATGTACAACGAGCGTCTCGGCAAACTGCACTTCTGGCTGACGGCGATCGCCTTCAACCTGACCTTCATCCCGCAATTCTTCCTGGGCTTGGCTGGCATGCCCCGCCGTATCCCGGATTACGCCCTGCAATTCACCGAGTTCAATCAGATCTCGACCGTTGCGGCTTTCGTGCTCGGGTTGTCTCAATTGCTGTTCGTCTACAACATCATCAGTTGTGTGCGTGGCGGCAAGAAAGCGACAGACAAGGTTTGGGAAGGTGCCGAGGGGCTCGAGTGGACGTTATCCTCGCCGCCGCCTTATCACAGCTTCACCGAGCAACCAGTGATCAAGTGATGTGAACCAGCCGGCTGATCGGGGTCGAGCCTGATCAGCTTGCCAGAATAGGGTAATCGAGCACCAATGCAGCAAACGCAAGAGAGTCGGAAACGCAAAAGCAGGAGTATCAAGCTGGCCTTGATAATGGCTGCAGTCGCCTTGGGCTGGTATGTGCTATCGATGACGATGTTATGGAATCAGTGAGCGCGGACGAGGACAAGCGCCGCGCAAATCGCAAGCTGGGGTTGAAGCTGCTGTGGATCGTCGGGGGATCGTTGTTGTTCGCCATCTCGCTGGTACCCTTGTATAACGTGTTGTGCAAGGTCACCGGGCTTAATGGCAAAACCGACAATGCGGCTACCCTGGTGACGGCTGCGGTCGATGAACACCGAGTCGTCAAGGTGGAGTTCACGACCAGCGTGATGCCGGGGCTGGGCTGGAACTTCTACCCGAAACAGCCCAGCATCACGGTTCATCCGGGCAAGATCGAGACGGTGTTGTTCGAAGCGAAGAACGTCACCAATGAAGTCGTGACGGGTCAGGCAGTGCCCAGTGTCAGTCCGGGACAGGCGGCCTTGTATTTGAAGAAGATCGAGTGCTTCTGTTTTCAGAACCAGGCATTGAATCCTGGTCAGGCCAAAGAGATGCCGTTGCGTTTCTATATCAGCCCTGACCTGCCCGAAGATGTAAAAGTAGTGACCTTGTCGTACGCGTTCTACAACGCAGCAAAGAAAGAAAATTAGGGAGCCTCGGACTCACACCCGGTGTGACGAGATTATAAAAACAGCAAATGTAGAGGAGTAGATGTATGGCTACACATACGGAAGGCCAGTATTTCGTACCGACGCCCAGTCTTTATCCGTTCATTCTGTCCCTGGGGTTGTTGTCCATGGTTTCTGGATTCATCCTTAGCCTGGCACACGAAAAGCATAAGGATCTGGGGTATCTTGAAGGCCCTGGGCACTGGATGATGGTCGCGGGTGCGGTCATCGTCATCGCCATGATTTTCAGCTGGATGGGCAAGGTCATCCGCGAAAGCGAAGGCGGCATGTACAAGAAATGGGAGGATAAATCCTTCCGTTGGGGCATGATCGTGTTCATTTGTTCCGAGGTCGCGTTCTTTGCCGCCTTTTTTGGCGCGCTGTTCTATATGCGGGTGATCTCGGTTCCCGAGATCGCCGCTTTTGATCCGGCATTCACCATGTACAAGGATTTCGTCGGTACCTGGCCGTCAGGCGGCCCCGGCGGGGTGGTCCTGGGGGCGGATTTCGCCAAGCCGGCATTCACGCCGATGGCCGCCTGGGGCATCCCTGCGATCAACACCCTCATCCTCCTGACTTCAGGCGTGACCGTGACCTGGGC
>CAMLMA010000003.1 GCA_946481065.1 uncultured Nitrosomonadales bacterium | reverse complement strand
AGATACAGGTAGGCGCTGTAGGCGATGAACGAGCCGAAGACGACGAGGTAGGCGATGGCCCAGACCGACTTCATCGATACCGCTGGTGGCCAGTGTTCGCCGCTGACCAGACTCGCAAGCGACAACATGGCGCCACCCGCCAGCATCTGCGCAGCGCTGGCCATGGCCCCTTGCGGCATCGCCAGCCGCTTGCCCCAGACCGAACCGAACGCCCAGCTTGCGGCCGCCAGCAACAGCAGGAAGGTTCCCATCGGGCTGGCCTGCAGCGTACCGCCGGTGCTGAGGACGGCGACGCCGACCGTACCGACGACGATACCGGTCCATTCGCGTCGACTCGGCCAATGGCCCCATACGCCGGAGAACAAGGCCATCCACAGGGGAACAGTGGCGATCGACAAGGCCGCGACCCCAGAGGATACGGTCTGCTCGGCGATCGCCACGCCCGCATTGCCCACCGACAACAGCAATATGCCCACGGCGGATGCGCCCAGCCACTGCCTGCCTGTCGGCGCCGGCGTGCCGTACAAACGCAGCACACCATAGAGCAGGCCGCCGGCGATCGAGAAGCGGATCGCCGCCATCATGAATGGCGGAAAGCTCTCGATGGCGAATTTCATCGCCAGAAAGGTCGAACCCCAGATGAAATAAAGCGCGAACAGGGCCAGCAGCACCAACAGCCGCAGGCGTGCGGGATGTGTGGATTCACTCATGACGATCGACGAAACAGGACCCCGCCGGCTGACGCCGGCAGGCATCGCCTAGAGATGGAAATCGCCGGCAGCCTCTGGCTGGTAGCGGATCGCGAGGATCTGGTATTGCCTGACGCCAGCGGGCATGGGCCAATCGATGGTGTCACCGACACGGTAACCCAGGATGGCGGTACCCAAGGGCGCCAGCACCGAGACACGATGCGCGGCGGCGTCAGCTTGCTGCGGGAATACCAGGGTTAGCGTGTGCGTCTGTCCGCTGGCGAGATCGCGCAGTTCGACGCGGGAGTTCATGGTGACGACGTCGGCATCGACTGCCTCAGCCGCCACCTCGTCGCAACGGGCAAGCTCATCCTCCAGCCGCGCCAGGCTGGCCGGCTCCGCAACGCCATGCTGGCGCATCTGCTCGATCATGGCGAACAATCGGCTCATATCGAAACTGGTGACTTGAATGCTTCCTTGCAACATACCTGACTCCTGATTCACTTTGATGATACGTTGGGCGCTCAGACTTGCGGGTGGGCCCGCTCGAACTTCGCGTGCAACTTGTTGAGGCCGTTGAGATAGGCCTTGGCCGACGCGATCACGATATCCGTGTCGGCGCCCTGCCCGTTGACGATGCGTCCGCCCCTGGCGAGCCGAACCGTCACTTCACCCTGCGCGTCAGTGCCGCTGGTGATGTTATTGACCGAGTACAGCTGCAACTCGACGCCACTGGCGACGATATTCTCGATCGCTTTGAAAGCGGCATCGACCGGGCCGCCGCCATCGGCTTCGGCACGCTTCTCGACGCCGTTGTCGGAGACGGCGACCACCGCATGCGGCGTCTCTCCGGTCTGCGACGCGACGTGCAGATAGACGAGCTTGAAGTTGTCGTCGGCTTCACCGAGGATCTCGTCGCTGACCAGGGCCTGGATATCCTCGTCGAAGATCTCCGATTTCTTGTCAGCCAATGCCTTGAAGCGGGCGAACGCCGCGTTCAATGCGTCTTCGCTGTCGAGCTCGATACCCAATTCCTTCAATCGCGTGCGGAAGGCGTTGCGGCCCGAGAGCTTGCCCAAGGTCAGTTTGTTGGCGCCCCAGCCCACGTCCTGCGCGCTCATGATCTCGTAGGTCTCGCGGTGCTTGAGCACGCCGTCCTGGTGGATACCCGATTCATGCGCAAAGGCATTGGCGCCGACCACGGCCTTGTTCGGCTGCACCGGGTAGCCGGTGATGGTCGAGACCAGCTTGGAGGTCGGCACGATCTGCGTCGTGTCGATGGTGGTATCGAGACGGAAGATGTCGCGACGGGTCTTCACCGCCATGACGATCTCTTCCAGACTGGCGTTGCCGGCCCGTTCGCCGAGACCGTTGATGGTGCACTCGACCTGGCGCGCGCCGGCCATGACGGCGGCGAGCGAGTTGGCCACGGCCATGCCGAGGTCGTTATGGCAGTGTGTAGACCAGATCACCTTGTCGGCGTTCGGCACGCGCTCGATCAATTGCTTGATGCGCTCGCCCCACAAGGCAGGGATCGAATAGCCGACGGTATCCGGCACGTTGATGGTCTTGGCACCGGCGTCGATCACGGCCGTGAACACCTGCACCAGGAAATCCATGTCGGAACGCACGGCGTCCTCAGCCGAGAACTCGACGTCGTCCGTGTATTCCAGCGCCCATTTCACTGCCTGCACGGCGCGCTCAAGCACCTGCTCAGGCGTCATGCGCAGCTTGTTCTCCATATGGATGGGCGAGGTCGCGATGAAGGTGTGGATGCGGCCGTGCTTGGCTGGCTTGATCGCTTCGCCGGCACGACGCACGTCGTTCTCGTTGGCACGCGCGAGCGAGCACACGGTCGATTTCTGGATGATCTCGGCCACCGCCTGGATAGCCTCGAAATCGCCAGGGCTCGCAGCGGCGAAACCGGCCTCAATGACGTTGACGCCGAGTTTCTCCAGCTGCCGCGCGATGCGGATCTTCTCTTCCTTGGTCATCGCCGCGCCGGGGCTCTGCTCGCCATCGCGCAAGGTGGTATCAAAAATAATCAATTGGTCGTTTTTCATGTCTTTAGTCCGTAATGGATGAGTCACTGCCAGCCTGGGCATCATGCGAGGCGGCGCTTGGGTACTACCGGATAAGGGGGGGTGTATTTAGCGCGCGGGGCGCAGCAGCAGGCCGGCCAGGAGGAGGCCGTAGTGCGGGAGGGACAACGTGATGTAACGATTGAAAAACATAGTGCGTGAAATATAGTACCTTTCACGCCTCAAGGCAAGCTTCAGCCCCTTTGTATTTTCTTATCGGGTCGATAAGCGGCGATCGACAGCGTCAGGTAGAGGGCGGCGGCGCAGCCCGTCGATCAAGGCTGCGCTTGACCCACAGCGCGTAGCCGGACAGCCCGTAGAGCAAGGAGACGAAGAACAACACTTCCGGCGGGCTGTAAGAGATCAGCACGAAGGCCAGTACGATCAGCAGGATGACGACGAACGGGACACTGCTGCGCAGGTTGATGTCCTTGCCGCTGTAGTACTTGAGGTCGCTCACCATGGACAGGCCGGCGAAGAGGGTGATGCCCCAGGCCAGCCATTTCATCTTGAGCCAGCCGAAAAAGACTTCGGTACCGTTGACGCCGTTATCGAACGACACCCAGACCAGCCCGGCGAGCAGAGCCGCGGCGGCCGGGCTCGGCAAGCCCTGGAAATAACGCTTGTCGCTGTCGTCGAGCTTGGTGTTGAAACGGGCCAGGCGCAAGGCGGCGCAGGCACAGTAGATGAAAGCCGCGATCCAGCCCAGCTTGCCGAGGGGTTTCAGCGCCCAGACATACATCACCAGCGCCGGCGCCACACCGAAGGAGACCATGTCGGAGAGGCTGTCGTATTCGGCGCCGAACGCGCTCTGGGTATTGGTCAATCGAGCCACGCGACCATCGAGGCCATCCATCACCATGGCGATGAAGATGGCGACCGCAGCGTGCTCGAACTTGCCATTCATGGACTGCACAATGGCGTAGAAGCCGGCGAACAGCGCGGCTGTCGTGAACAGGTTGGGTAGCAGATAGATGCTGCGCTCGCGAAGGCCGGGCTCGATGAGGGGTTTTCTGCGGCGTGGACGGAGAGTCGGTTCAGCCATGGGCATGCTTCCTGATGAGTTGCGCCTAGTATAGCAAAGGGATATCGCAAAGCGGCGTGCCGTAACCCATGTAAAGCAGCGTTGCCGTGCCGTATGTTAGTATCGCGGCTTCGATCACGGTTCTCCAACATGCAATTTTCTCTGATGAAACAGGACGGTGCAGCACGTCGCGGCACCGTGCACCTTGCCCACGGCGACGTCCAGACCCCCGCCTTCATGCCCGTCGGCACCTATGGCTCAGTCAAGGCCATGGACCCGGACGAGATCCGCGCCATCGGCGCGCACATCCTGCTTGGCAACACCTTTCACCTGTGGCTGCGCCCCGGCCTGGACGTCATCGCCGCCCATGGCGGCCTGCACCAGTTCATGAGCTGGGATGGCCCGATCCTCACGGATTCAGGCGGCTTCCAGGTCTGGAGTCTGGGCGAGCTGCGCAAGATCAGCGAGCAAGGCGTCAAGTTCCGCTCGCCGATCAACGGCGACAGCTGCTTCCTCACGCCCGAGGAGTCCATGCGTATCCAGCGCGTGCTGAATTCCGACATCGTCATGATCTTCGATGAATGCACGCCTTATCCCGCCAGTCACGACGAGGCCCGTGACTCCATGCGCCTCAGCCTGCGCTGGGCGCGTCGCAGCAAGGATGCCTTCGAGCGCCTGGCCGCATTATCCGTTCACGAGGCGATGGCGATGCAGGACGGCAAGATGCCGGTAGCGCAACCGGCCCGACAACTATCAGACGATGCGCCATCAGCAGAGCGCAATGCGCTGTTCGGCATCATCCAGGGCGGCATGTACGAAGACCTGCGCGATGAATCACTGGCCGGCCTGGTGGAGATCGGCTTCGACGGCTACGCCATCGGCGGCCTCTCGGTCGGCGAACCCAAGGAAGACATGTTGCGCATCCTCGCCCACACCGCGCCCAGGATGCCTGCCGACAAGCCACGTTACCTGATGGGCGTCGGCACGCCTGAGGACCTGGTCGCGGCGGTCTCGCGTGGCGTGGACATGTTCGACTGCGTGATGCCGACGCGCAACGCGCGCAACGGCTGGCTGTTCACGCGTCATGGCGACATCAAGCTCAAGAACGCCAGATACAAACTGGATACGGGGCCACTCGACCCTGATTGCCAGTGCTATACCTGCCAGAACTTCAGCCGCGCCTACCTCCATCACCTGCACCGGCTGGGGGAGATCCTCGGCGCACGCCTCAACACCATCCACAACCTGCACTATTACCAGGAACTGATGTCCGATATGCGCCAGGCCATCGAGCAGGACCGCTTCGACGCTTTCGTCACCCGCTTCGCCGAGCAGCGCGGGGCGAAGTGATGCGCGCGCGGGCTGGCACTATGTTAGAATTTTGCGCTTCAAGTGATTCACAGGATTAAGGAAGGTTACCGTGTTTATCAGCAACGCATACGCAGCACCCGCAGCCGCATCCCCCGACTGGACCAGCTTCATTCCGCTGGTCGTGATCTTCGTCCTGTTCTGGTTCATGCTGATCCGTCCACAGATGAAGCAGGCCAAGGAACAGCGCAAGATGATCGAAGCGCTGCAGAAAGGCGATGAAGTCACCACTGTCGGCGGCGTGCTGGGCAAGGTCACCAAGGTCGGCGAAGCGTTCGTCAGCCTGGAGATCGCCACCGGCGTCGAGATCAACGTCCAGAAGCACACCATCCAGACCCTGCTGCCCAAAGGCACCATCAAGTCCCTGTAACCCTGCCGTCAACGGCATAGCCTCGCGAGTCTCGCCATGAATCGTTACCCCTTATGGAAGTACATGCTGGTGCTCATCACCCTGGTGCTGGGCCTGCTCTATTCCATACCCAACCTGTTCGGTGAATCCCCGGCCGTCCAGGTCTCCAGCGCCAAGAATACCGTCAAGGTCGATACCACCGTCATGGGCGAGGTGGAAACCGCGCTCAAGGAAGGCTCGGTCAAGTACGAGACCATCTTCATGGACGCCAACGGCATCAAGATCCGCCTCAAGGATCCGGAGACCCAGCTCAAGGCCAAGGACGTACTGCAGGCTAAACTGGGCAACGATTACACCATCGCGCTCAACCTGCTGTCGCGCTCGCCCGACTGGTTACGCAGCATCGGCGCCCTGCCCATGTACCTGGGCCTGGACTTGCGTGGTGGCGTGCACTTCCTGCTGCAGGTGGATATGAAAGCGGCACTGGACCAGGCCGCCGAGCGTTATGTCGGTGACTTCCGTATCAGCCTGCGCAAGGAGCGCATCGCCTATCTCGGTATCAGCCGTGACGCACAGACCGTGATCGTGCGCTTCGGCAACATGGAAGAGCTGCAGAAGGCGGAGAAGCTGCTGAACAAGGAATTCGCCGACCTCGTCTTCAAGGAAAGCGACAGCGGCAGCGAGAAGCTGCTCAAGGCCAGCCTCAGCCCGCCAGCACAGACCCGCATCCAGGAATTCGCGCTGAAGCAGAACATCCAGACCCTGCATAACCGGATCAATGAGCTCGGCGTGGCCGAACCCATCATCCAGCAGCAAGGCCTCGACCGTGTCGTGGTCCAACTGCCCGGCGTGCAGGATACCGCCAAGGCGAAGGAGATCCTGGGCCGTACCGCGACCCTCGAGATCCGCCTGGTGGATGAAGAGAAGTCCGACCTCGTCACGCTCGAACGCGCGGCCAAGGGCCAGGTGCCGTTCGGCGACGAATACTTCGAGGATCGCGATGGCCGTCCGCTGTTGGTCAAGAAGAGCGTCGTCCTCACCGGCGATTACATCACCGATGCCGGCCCCGGCGTCGACCAGCAGAACGGCGGTTCGGTCGTCAATGTGACGCTCGATGGCCGTGGCGCCCGCATCTTCAAACAGGTCACACGCGAGAACGTCAAGAAACGCATGGCCATCCTGCTGATCGAGAAGGGCAAGGCGGAAGTCATCACCGCGCCTGTGATCAACGAAGAGATCGGCGGCGGACGCGTGCAGATCTCCGGCATGGCCAGCCCGCAGGAAGCGACCGATGTCTCCCTACTGCTGCGCGCAGGCGCGCTGGCAGCCCCGATGGAGATCATCGAGGAACGTACCGTCGGCCCGAGCATGGGCGAAGAGAACATCAAGCGCGGCGTGCATTCGACGCTGTGGGGCTTTGCCGCGATCGCCGTGTTCATGATCATCTACTACATGGTGTTCGGCACCATCTCCGTGCTGGCGCTGGGCATCAACCTGCTGTTGCTGGTGGCCTTGCTGTCCATGCTGCAGGCGACACTGACGCTGCCGGGCCTCGCCGCGATCGCGCTGACACTGGGCATGGCGATCGACGCCAACGTCCTCATCAACGAGCGCATCCGCGAAGAAGTGCGTAACGGCAATACGCCGCAGGCGGCCATCCACGCCGGCTACGATCGCGCCTTCGACACCATTCTCGACTCCAACGTCACGACACTGATCGCCGGTCTCGCGCTGTTCATGTTCGGCACCGGTCCAGTGAAAGGCTTCGCTGTCGTGCACGTGCTCGGCATCCTGACTTCGATGTTCAGCGCCGTGGTGGTCTCACGCGCCGTGGTCAACCTCGTGTACGGCTACCGCCGCAAGATCAACAAACTGACCATCGGTTAATCAAGAGCACAAGATCATGGAAATCTTCAAGATTAAAAAAGACATCCCGTTCATGAGTTATGGCCGTCTGACGACGTCCATCTCATTGATCACCTTCTTGCTGGCGGTGTTCTTCCTCGCGCACAGAGGCCTTAACCTCGGCGTCGACTTCACCGGCGGCACCGTCATGGAGGTCAGCTATCCGCAGGCCGCGAACCTGGAGCAGGTGCGTTCCGCGGTGGATAGCGTCGGCCTCAAGGAAGCGACGGTACAGAACTTCGGCACCAGCAAGGACGTCCTGATCCGCCTGCCAGTGAAGGAAGGCCTGACCAGTGCCCAGCTCTCGGAAAAGGTGCTCAATGCGCTACGCAATGTCGATGGTTCGGTGGAGATGCGCCGCGTCGAGTTCGTCGGCCCGCAGGTCGGGCAAGAACTCTACGACAACGGTGCCCTGGCCATGCTGCTGGTCTGTATCGGCATCATGGGCTACCTCGCCATGCGTTTCGAATGGCGTTTCGCTGTCGCTGCCGTCATCGCCAACATGCATGACGTGGTCATCATCCTGGGCTTCTTCGCCTTCTTCCAGTGGGAATTCAATCTCACCGTGCTGGCCGCGGTGCTGGCCGTACTCGGCTACTCGGTGAACGAATCCGTGGTGGTGTTCGACCGGGTGCGCGAAAACTTCCGCAAGATGCGCAAGGCCGCCGTGCCGGAGATCATCAACAACGCCATCACGCGCACCATGTCGCGTACCATCATCACGCACGCCATGACACAGACCATGGTCTGCTCGATGCTGTTCTTCGGCGGTGAGGTCCTGCACAACTTCTCGCTGGCGCTGACCATCGGCATCCTGTTCGGTATCTATTCCTCGGTGCTGGTCGCAAGCCCGATCGCCATGTATCTTGGCGTCTCGCGCGAGAACCTCATCACCGGCGCCGAAAAGAAGCCACAAGCCGAAGCCATCCCGTGATCGCCTGCGCAGCCTTGACAAGGGCTGCGCTTCCCGCGGAAACTAGGGCATCGCCTACTTGGCCTGACCTCCTTGGATAACATTCCCATCTCCCTGCAGCTTGGCGTACTGGCCATTCTGCTCATGATCTCGGCATTCTTTTCCATCGCCGAAACCAGCCTGATGTCGGTCAACCGTTACCGCGTGCGCCACCTGGCCAAGGATGGCCATCGCGGCGCACGGCTTACGGTGTCACTGCTCAATCGCACGGACAAGTTACTGGGCATGATCCTGCTCGGTAACAACCTGGCCAATGCAGCCTCCGCAACGCTGGTCGCGCTGATCACGGTCGAGCTGTTCGGCGAGGGCCAATGGATCGTGCTCATGGGCACCCTCGCCGTCACCTTCGCCATCCTCGTCTTCAGCGAGATCTCGCCCAAGGTCATCGCCGCCGCCAAACCCGAGAAATTCGCCTTTGCCTGCAGCTATGTGCTCTACCCGCTGCTCTGGCTGACCCGGCCTGTGGTCTGGTTCGTCAATCTGTTCGTCAGCGCCCTGTTGCGTCTGCTCGGCATCAAGGTCAATTTCGCCGAATCGACACAGGCCATCACCATGGAAGAGCTGCGCAGCATCGTCATCGACGCCGGCAGTTACATCCCGAAGAAGCACCGCGCCATCCTGCTGAACTTGTTCGAGCTGGAAAAGACCACGGTGGACGACGTCATGACCGCCCATACCCAGATCGAATCCATCGATTTCGATACGCCCCTGGAAGATATCCTGCAACACATCGCCAGCAGCCACCATACGCGCCTGCCTGTCCGCGAGGGACCGACGGAAGAGATCATCGGCATCCTGCATATCCGCAAGGTCATGAACCAGCTGCGCAACGGCGAACTCGATCTGGAAGCCTTGCGCGAAGTCATCTCGGAACCCTATTTCATTCCCTGCGGGACGCCACTCTACACGCAGCTACAGCAGTTCCAGGAGCATCGCCAGCGCATCGCGCTGATCGTCGACGAATACGGTGAACTCAAGGGCCTGATCACGCTCGAAGATATACTGGAAGAGATCATCGGCGACTTCACCACACAGTCGCCGTTGCGCAGCAGTGGTTTCCGCAAGGAGGAAGACGGCAGCTGGCTGGTCGACGGCAGCAGCAGCCTGCGCGAGATGAACAAGAAGCTGGGCTTGTCGTTACCGCTGGAAGGCCCGCGCACCCTGAACGGGCTGATCCTGGAACATTTCGAGGATATCCCCGAGCCCAGTACCAGCATCAAGATCGCCGGACATACGCTGGAGATCGTGCAGACGCAGGATCGCAACGTCAAGAGCGTACGCGTTTACCCGTAAACCGCCGGTCGATCGATAAGCCGACGAGCGGCAATATCCACACTCAGTTCGGGCTTGAAAATTTCTCCATTCGGCTCAAAATAGACTTCAGATATGGCCAGTACCAAGCATGATGAAAGTGTGGTGTCCGCGACCGACACCGCGCGCCCCAAACCTCCCTCCATGTACAAAGTCATTCTGCTGAATGACGATTACACACCGATGGAGTTCGTGGTGGATGTGATCCAGCGTTTTTTTGGCAAGTCGCGCGAACAGGCGACCCAAATCATGCTCAAAGTACATACGGAAGGTGCTGGCGTGTGCGGGGTGTATCCGCACGACATCGCCGAAACCAAGGTCAACCAGGTGCTGGACTATGCCCGTGAACACCAGCACCCTTTGCAGTGCACGATGGAAGTGGCCTGAACCCGGGCCGACGTTATGGCAACCGTTTTGATAGGGCAACCGTTTTAGTAGTAACCAGAAAGCTGAGGAAGCTTAGATGATCGCGCAAGAACTGGAAGTATCCTTACACATGGCCTTCATGGACGCTCGGCAGAAACGCCACGAGCTGATCACGGTCGAGCACCTGCTGCTCGCCATGATCGACAACCCGACGGCGGCCGAAGTCCTGCGCTCCTGCGGCGCCAATCTGGACAACCTGCGCAGCGACCTCAACAACTACATCGAGGAACACACGCCGACGGTGGATGGCACCGACGAAGTCGACACGCAGCCGACGCTCGGTTTCCAGCGCGTGATCCAGCGCGCCATCCTGCATGTGCAATCCTCCGGCAAGAAAGAAGTCACCGGCGCCAACGTGCTGGTCGCCATCTATGGCGAAAAGGATTCGCATGCCGTCTTCTTCCTGCACCAGCAGGGGGTGACCCGTCTCGACGTCGTCAATTACATCTCGCACGGCGTGGCCAAGGTCGCGGATACCACCAGCAAGCGCACCGAGACCGAACAGGAAGCGGAAACAGAACCGTCACCGGCTGGCGCGCTGGAGAACTTCACCCTCAACCTCAACCAGCAGGTGGTGGCAGGCAAGATCGATCCGCTCATCGGCCGCGAGCTTGAACTCGAGCGCGTGATCCAGACCCTGTGCCGCCGCCGCAAGAACAACCCGCTGCTGGTCGGCGAAGCCGGCGTCGGCAAGACCGCCATCGCCGAGGGCCTGGCACGCCGCATCGTCGAAGGCGATGTACCGGAAGTGCTCGCCAACTCCACCATCTACTCGCTCGACATGGGCGCCCTGCTCGCCGGCACCAAATACCGTGGCGATTTCGAGCAGCGCCTGAAAGCCGTGATGAAGAAGCTCTCCGAACAACCGGATGCCGTGTTGTTCATCGACGAGATCCACACGCTGATCGGCGCTGGCGCCGCCAGCGGCGGTACGCTGGATGCGTCCAACCTCTTGAAGCCTGCGCTCTCCAACGGCAGCCTCAAGTGCATCGGCGCGACCACCTACCAGGAATACCGTGGCATCTTCGAGAAAGACCACGCCTTGTCACGTCGCTTCCAGAAGATCGACGTCGAGGAACCGAGCGTGGCCGAGACCGTCGAGATCCTCAAGGGCCTCAAGTCGCGCTTCGAGAAGCACCACAGCGTGAAGTACACCGCTGCTGCGCTGAATACTGCAGCCGAACTATCGGCCAAGTACATCAACGACCGTCACCTGCCGGACAAGGCCATCGACGTCATCGACGAAGCTGGCGCGGCGCAGCGTATCCTGCCGAAGTCGCGGCAGAAGAAGGTCATCGGCAACAAGGAGATCGAGGACATCATCGCCAAGATCGCACGTATCCCGCCGAAGAACATCTCCAGCGACGACCGCAACGCGCTGAAGACACTGGAACGCGACCTCAAGGCCGTGGTGTTCGGCCAGGATAAAGCGATCGAAGCGCTTTCCGCCGCCATCAAGATGGCGCGCTCGGGCCTGGGCAGCAACCAGAAGCCGATCGGTTCCTTCCTCTTCTCCGGCCCCACCGGCGTCGGCAAGACTGAAGTCGCGCGCCAGCTGGCCTACACGCTGGGCATCGAACTGATCCGTTTCGACATGTCGGAATACATGGAACGCCATGCCGTCTCGCGCTTGATCGGCGCCCCACCGGGCTACGTCGGTTTCGAACAGGGCGGCCTCATGACCGAAGCCATCACCAAGCACCCGTATTGCGTGCTGTTGCTGGACGAGATCGAGAAGGCGCATCCGGATATCTTCAACATCCTGCTGCAGGTGATGGACCACGGCACGCTGACCGACAACAACGGCCGCAAGGCGGATTTCCGCAACGTGACCATCATCATGACGACCAACGCGGGGGCCGAGTCGATCTCCAAGACCGGCATCGGCTTCACGCTGGGCGCGACGGCCGGGGATGAGCTGGCCGAGATCAAGCGCATGTTCACGCCGGAGTTCCGCAACCGGCTGGATGCCACCGTGTCCTTCGCGCCGTTGTCGACCGAGGTCATCATGCGTGTCGTCGACAAGTTCCTGATCCAGCTTGAAGACCAGCTGCACGAGAAGAAGGTCGAAGCCAGTTTCACCGACGCGCTCAAGGCTTATCTGGGCCGAAAGGGATTCGACCCCCTCATGGGTGCACGCCCGATGGCACGTCTGATCCAGGACACCATCCGCCGCGCCCTGGCCGACGAACTGCTGTTCGGCCGGCTGGCCAACGGCGGGCACGTCACCGTGGATATCGACGACAAGGACGAGATCCAGCTGGTGTTCGACACCAAGGCAGAAAGTGGCGAAGCGGCAGCGACTGTCTAAGCGCGCGTCACAAAGATCTGCCAACAAAAAGCCCTGCGATGCAGGGCTTTTTGTTGCGTGTGGGCTTCGCCGCGCTGACTACCCTACCCAGCCCGGCTGGGTTAAGCCGGTGACCAAACCTCGTGCTTGCGCATGATGCCTTCGAACAACGGCGAGGCCATGCGCTCGTCTAGCCACGCACGCAAACGCGGATATGGGGAGGTTTGCCACCAGACGGCATCGACACCAGCGAATTGCCGCACGAACGGGAAGATGGCGATATCGGCTA
Source organism: uncultured Nitrosomonadales bacterium (assembly GCA_946481065.1). Next base: position 25,137 of record CAMLMA010000003.1, on the reverse strand, counting down.
GCCGCACTGCGTCATCCAGCAGGCAGGCATGTTGTTGAAGGCGCGCCTCGAGCAGGGCAAGGAAGCGCTCACCTTCGGCACGATAGAATTCTGGCGCATGTTCCGGGAATCGCACCGCATATTTGTATCGATCCAGCGCCTGCTTGAACGCGCCGTCGTTCTCGGCGATCAGCGTCAGACTTTGCACGGCATCGCTTAACCAGTCATGTGGGTCATGCCGGGCGAGCGCCCAGCGCATGATGTCCAGGCTCTCGTCGATCACCGTGCCATCCGGCAACACCAGGACCGGCACCGTGCCCTTGGGCGATGCCGCAAGCATCGCTGTGGGCTTTGCCTTGAGCGCGATCTCGCGCATCTCGACTTCGATACCGCTGTAATGCAGGGCCATGCGGGCACGCATGGCGTATGGACAACGCCGATAGGTATAGAGGATGGGCTGCGGCATCTATTCCTGTGGCGGTGGCGGAGTCCGGCGGGTCTTGATCCCCAGCATGGCGTAGGCCGGGCACCAGCTGGTGACGGCCGTGAACAGCGTCACGAGGCCGATCATGCCTATCCAGCGCAGGTGGGAGTCGATCAGAAAGACGAGGCTGAGCAACGCCAGGCTAATGATCACACGTAGAACACGGTCAACAGTACCTACATTGGTTTCCATGTCACACCTCCTTATCCAAGCGTACGAGCTACCTCTTTGACAAGATGCGGGCCACGATAGATCAACCCGCTATAGATCTGCACCAGGCTGGCGCCGGCCGCGATCTTCTCGGCGGCATCCTGCCCGTTCATGATACCGCCGACGCCGATGATCGGCACGCGCCCCTGCAGACGATCCGCCAGCTGACGGATCACCAGCGTCGAACGCTCGCGCACCGGCGCGCCGGAAAGCCCGCCGGTTTCCTGGGCATGGGGCATCCCCTCAACCGCGACGCGCGACAGCGTGGTGTTGGTGGCGATGACGCCATCGAACTGATGCTGCATCAAGAGATCCGCGATCTCGTGCACTTGCTCGGCTTCGAGATCTGGGGCGATCTTGAGCGCGATCGGCACATAACGGCCATAAGCCTCGGCGAGCGTCGCCTGTTCCTTCTTCAAGGCCGCCAGCAGATTACCCAGCGCCTCTTTCTCCTGCAAAGCGCGCAGGTTCTTGGTGTTGGGCGACGAGATATTCACCGTGACATAACTCGCATGCGGATAGACCTTGCGCAGGCAGATCAGGTAATCGTCCACCGCCCGCGCGTTCGGCGTATCGAAATTCTTGCCGATATTGATGCCGAGGATGCCTTTGTATTTCGTGCGTTTCACGTTCTCGATCAGCTGATCCACACCTAAATTGTTGAACCCAAAGCGATTGATGATGCCATCCGCCTCCGTCACGCGAAACAGACGCGGCTTGGGGTTACCGGGCTGCGGACGCGGCGTTACGGTGCCGACCTCGATGAAACCGAAACCCAACGCGGCCATACCGTCGATACAAGCCGCATTCTTGTCCAGCCCGGCAGCAAGACCGACCGCACTGGGGAATGTCAGCCCCATCACCTGCCGCGGACGCGTCACAGGCGGCTTGCCCAGCAGGCGCAATAGGCCGGCTTTGGCAGCGAATCGTAGGGATTTGAGGGTGAGATCGTGTGCCTTTTCGGCATCGAGCTTGAACAGCAAGGGCTTGAAAACTGAGTAGATATCCATACCCGGATTTTACTTGATTTAGCAATTGGCCATTCCCTAATTGCCAAGCTTATCCATCAAAAAAGCCCGCTTTCGCGGGCTCTTTAGTACGATGGAATTAAGACAGCTCCACCTGCACCAGATTATCCGAGAACGTGGTCGAGTGCCCCATATCCCCAAACTCCGCTGAGCTGATGCAATTCACCGTGCCGTTATTGAGCTGACGCCAGTATCCCAGCGTCGCCACCACGATCCCCGGATTCACATCCTTGGTGATACGCGCGTCACCTTCGAACGCCCCGCGATCATTGAACACCCTGACCTTGGCGCCTTCCTGGATACCACGCATGTCGGCATCCGCCGGGTGGATCATGACGAACTGCTCGCCCTGCCCCTTGATCTTGTCCGTGATGTTGGCATAGCACGAGTTGAGGAAGCCATGGCTCTTGGGCGAGATGATGTTGAGCGGATATTTCGCTGCCAAGGCCGGATTGGTATCGACCGACTCACGGTTCGGTACATAGCCGGGCAGCGGGTCGAGGTCTTCCAGCGGCTGGAAGCCTTCGTACATCTGGCGGAACGGCCCGGCGACGAAGTTCTTGGCGCCTTCGACATAGAACATGCACTTGCCGGTGGGCGTCGGGAAATTACCCTGCTTGTGCGGCGCGCGGTCGTCCTTGGTGCCGACTTTCAGGTGCGCGAAGCCGTGCTCCCGCAGATGATCGAGGTCGATGCCCTCGCAGGCTGGCGAATCCCAGGCCACGTAATTTTCCAGGCATTCGCTGTCCGACCACTTGAAGTTGTCCTCCTCGAAACCCAGGCGCTTGGCCAGGCGGCGGAAGATCTCATTGTTGGGCAAAGCCTCGCCCGGCGGTTCGATGCACTTGGTGTTGTAGGTCAGGTAGAGATGGCCCCAGGACAGGATCATGTCTTCCATCTCGGCGCCCATGGCGGCCGGCAGCACGAGATCGGCATAGGCCGCGGTATCGGAGATGAAGTGGTCGGCGACGATGGTGAACAGGTCCTCGCGTTGCAGGCCTTTCACGATCTTGTCGGTCTCCGGCGATTGCGTCACCGGGTTGGTGTTCCACACCATGAGCGACTTGATCGGGGTCTCCAGGTCGAGCTCACCCAGCAGCGCACGACCCAGCTGCAGGATATTGACCACCGGCGTGCCTTCGGGAATGAGGTCCGGGCGCGAGATGACATCGAAACGGTACGGGTGCTCCCACACCGGGAACTGCAGCGCACCGCCGCCGACGTGGCGCCATGCGCCGATCAATGCCGGCAGGCAGGTCACGGCACGGATCGCCTGGCTGCCGCCATAGTTGCGTTCCAGCGCGACGCCGAGACGAATCGCGGCGGGTGGCGTAGTGGCGTATTCACGCGCCAGCTTGCGGATGTCATCCGCCGGGATGCCGGTGATCTTCTCGGCCCATTCCGGGGTGCAGGTGGCGGCCCGCTCGGCCAGCTCCTTGTAGCCCACGGTGTAGTTGTCGACGTAATCCTGATCGACCAGGCCCTCGCTGATGATGACGTTCATCATGGCCATGGCCAGCGCACCGTCGGTGCCGGGCTTGGGTGCCAGGTGCCAGTCGGCTTCCTTGGCGGTCTTGGAGGCGTAGGAGTCGATGACGACGACCTTGGCGCCCTTCTTCTGGGCTTCCTTGACGATATGCCAGTGATGCAGATTGGTGGAGACCGAGTTACAGGCCCAGATGACGATGTACTTGGAGTGGATGAAACTCTCGGGATCGACGCCGGCCGTGGGGCCGACGGTGAGCAGCCATGCGGTGCAGGACCCCTCGCCGCAGAAAGTGCGCTCACAGACCGTGGCGCCGAGGCGGTTGAAGAAGGCATCGCCGCCGTTGAGGCCATGGACCAGCCCCTGGTTGCCGAGGTAGCTGGCGGGCAGGATGGCGCGCGGGCCGTGTTCGGCGATCAGCGCCTGCCACCGTTCGACGATGGTATCGAGCGCTTCATCCCAGGTGATGCGGGTGAACTGCTTGCTGCCCTTGGGGCCGGTGCGCTTCATTGGGTACAGCAGGCGATCAGGATGGTAATGACGTTTCTCGTAATCCTTGAGTTTGACGCATAACCCACCACGGGTCATCGGATGGTCCGGGTTGCCGGTGACGGAGATCAGCTTGTCCTCCTTGACCGTGAACACCATGCTGCAGGTGTCCGGACAATCGTGCGGACAACCGCCGAAATAGGTTTTCACTGAAGGATCCACGGGTTTATTCATTGCATCTTCTCCTCAAGATTCGCCGTTGTTTTTTATATGCAACCAAAAGCTATACAGATTAGTATATGCCCATCCTCCGCCGCTGAAAAGCGCAAAAGACAAAGGCCCCTGACGGAGCCTTTGTTAACCTGCTAACAATCCATGACGGTGACCTGCTCGGAGAGCCGGATCATGCGTTCCACCGGCGTCACCCAGACGATGCCGTCGCCGACCTGGCCGGTCTGTCCGACCTCGACCAGGATCTGCAGGATGCCTTCCACCAGCGCATCCGGCGCCACCATATCGATGCGCACCTTGGGGCTGTAATCCGTCAGCTCCTCGCGGATGCCCTGCGCCGGCTTGGCCACATGGTGGCCGCAGCCTTCGACCTTGGTAACGGTCATCCCCGGGAAATCCTTGATATTGCGCAAGGCCGACCGGATCTTGGGCAGCCGCTGCGGCTGTACGATCGCTTTGATCTCTTTCATGCTAGTTTCCTTTCTATCCCGCTTGTCCTATCCAGCTTATCGGCCGGCGGATCAGGCCTCGATACGTTCTTCTTCGAATTTCTTGTACAAGGTCGGCACCACCACCAGCGTCAGCAGGGTGGAAGTGATCAGACCGCCGATCACCACGATCGCCAACGGACGCTGGATCTCCGACCCCGGCCCGGTGGCGAACAGGAACGGCACCAGGCCCAGCATGGCCACCGTCGCCGTCATCATCACCGGCCGGAACCGCTGCCTGCAGCCCTGGACGATGGCTTCCATCTGGCTCTTGCCGTCGTCGCGCAGCGTGCGGATATACGACACCAGCACCACCCCGTTCAACACGGCGATCCCCCATAGCGCGATGAAGCCGACCGATGCCGGCACCGACAGGTACTCGCCGGTGACGAACAGCGCGACGATGCCGCCGATGGAGGCGAACGGCAGCACCATGATGATCATGGTGGCGTAGCGCAGCGAGTTGAACAGCAGGAACAGCAGGAAGAAGATCGCCCCGATGGTGATCGGGATGATGATAGCCAGATGGCCCAGCGCACGTTCCAGGTTCTGGAACTGGCCACCGTATTCCAGGTAGTAGCCCTCCGGCAGCTTGAGCTTGCTGTCGAGCACGCTCTGCAGCTCGGCGACGAAACCGCCGAGATCGCGGTCCTTGACGTTGATGCCGACCACGATACGACGCTTGGCCAGCTCGCGGCTGATCTGCGCCGGGCCTTCGCGCACTTCGATCTTGGCAAGGTCGCTCAGCGCGACACGTGAGCCGTTGGTCGAGGTCAGCAGGATATTGCCGATGGCATCGATGTTATCGCGGAATTTCTCCGGGAAGCGCACCGCGGCACTGAATCGACGCTGACCCTCGAAGATCTCGGTGGCGATCTTGCCGCCGACCGCGGTCTCGATCACATCATGCACTTCGGAAGCATTGATGCCGTGACGCGCGATCGCCTGGCGGTCGATGACGATGTTGAGGTACTGCTGGCCAGTCACCTTCTCGACCTTGATCTCGGTCGCGCCGCGCACGCCGCTGGCGATCTTGGACAACTCGTCGGCCTTGGCCTTGAGCAGGCCCATGTCCTCACCGAAGATCTTCACCGCGACATCGGCACGGACGCCGGTGAGCAGTTCATCGACGCGGTCCGAGATCGGTTGCGCCATGATGATCTGCACGCCGGGCAGGCCTTTCTCCAGCACGGCGCGCATCTTCTCCGCGATGGTGTCCTGGGTCCAGCCATCGGGCCACTCGTCGCGCGGCTTGAGACTGATGATCGGCGTCGATTCGTTCTGCGCCTGCGGGTCTGCCGGGCTCTCGCCGCGGCCGAGGCCGGAGATCGCCGACTTGACGCCCGGCACCTGCTCCATGATGAGCTTCATCGCTTTCGATTCCATCTTCATGGATTCTTCGAGCGAGATGTTGGGCACGCGGTTGATGCCCGGCACGATCGAGCCTTCCTTCATCTCGGGGATGAAGGAGGTCCCGAGCAACGGCAACAGGACCAGCGCGCCGACGAAGCTTGCGGTCGCCGCCAGGATGGTCGTCTTCTCGTTGTTCAGCGCCCATTTCAACACCTTTTCATAGGGCCGCTTGATGAACTGGATCATGCGCGTATCCTCGCCGCTGCCGCCCTTCAGCATGAAGGAGCACAGCACTGGCGACAACGTCAGCGACAGCACCAGCGAGACGAACAGCGCGATGGCGATGGTATAGGCCAGCGGCGCGAACATCTTGCCTTCCATGCCCTGCAGGGTCATCAACGGCAGGAACACCAGGATGATGATGCCGACGCCGAACAGCACAGGCGTGGCGACTTCCGAAGCCGCCTCGAAGACGACGCGGATCTTGCTCTCATCCTTGCGGTGGCCGAGATGGTGGAAGGTGTTCTCCACCACCACCACCGAGCCGTCGACCATGAGGCCGATGGCGATCGCGAGACCGCCCAGCGACATGAGGTTGGCCGACAGTCCGTAATGGTTCATGGCCATGAAGGTGATCAATGGCGTCAACACCAGCGTCGCTACCACGATCAGGCTCGAGCGCACATCGCCGAGGAACAGGAAGAGGATGACGATGACCAGCACGATGCCCTCGATCAGCACCTTGGTCACGGTATGCAAGGCCGCGTCCACCAGTTCGCTACGGTCGTAGTAAGGCACGATCTTGAGGTTGTTGGGCAACATGCCCTTCTCGTTGATTTCCTTGACGCGGGCCTTGATGCGGCTGACCACTTCCTTGGCGTTGCCGCCGCGCATCATCATGACCACGCCGCCGACCGATTCGGTATCGCCGTTCTTGATGACGGCGCCAACGCGGACCTCATGCCCGAGCTTGACCTCGGCCACATCGCGCATGTAGACCGGCACGCCGTTCTGTTCCTTGAGCACGATGCTGCGGATGTCTTCCAGGTTCTGCACCAGGCCGACGCCGCGGATCAGGTATTGCTCGGCGTAATGCGGCAGGATGCCGCCGCCGCTGTTGGCGTTGTTGTTGGCCAGCGCCAGGTAGACGTCATGCAGCTTGAGGCCGTAGTGGTTCATGCGGTCCGGGTTCACCAGCGCCTGGTATTGCTTGACGTAGCCGCCCTGCGAATTGATCTCGGCGACGCCGGGGATGCCGCGCAGCAAGGGTCGCACGATCCAGTCCTGGATGGCGCGACGCTCGGTGAGATCGGCCTGGGTCAATTCCTTGTCGCCGTCGGTGGGCTTATCGAGCGTGTACTGGTAGACCTCGCCCAAGCCCGTGGACACCGGACCGAGCACAGGCGTGACACCTTCCGGCATGCGGTCCATGACTTCCATCAGGCGCTCCATGACCAGCTGGCGCGCGAAATAGACATCGGTATTGTCGGTGAACACCAGCGTGATCAGGGACAGCCCGTTCTTGTTCAGGGAACGCATCTCGGTCAGGCCGGGCAGGCCGGTCATGGCGATCTCGAGCGGTACGGTGATGAAGCGTTCCATCTCTTCCGGCGAACGACCGGTGGATTGGGTGGCGATCAACACCTGGATGTTGGTGACATCGGGGAAGGCGTCGACGGAGAGTTTCTTCATCGCGAACACGCCAGCCACCATCAGGGCTAGCGCGATCACGACGATGACGAGACGCTGCTTGAGCGCAGCGCGGATCATGGATTCGATCATGGCTTATTCCAGTTCTTTGCGCTTGCGCTCGTTGTTTACATGGAATGCGCCCTCGCCCACCACTGTCTCGCCGATATCGAGTCCACTCAGCACCGCGACCTTGCCGTGATACTCGGGCCCGAGCACGACTTCGCGCAGACGATACTTGTTCGGCGCCATCTGGACGAAGACATGGTCACGGTCGTTCTCGCGAACGATCGCCTGTGCAGGCACGACGATACGGGAAGACGGTTTGGACTGGACCAGCATGGACACCAGCATGTCCGGCTTGATGTCTCCCTCGGTGTTCTTGAGATCGGTGCGCACCGTCACTGTCCGCGTCTTGGGGTTCACCACGTCGCCGACATAGATGAGTCGGCCAGTGAACTCGCGGTCACTCAGCGCCGGCACTTCGATGCTCACTTCCTCGCCCTCCTGGATCAGCTCGATCTGCTGCTCCGGCACTTCGGCCACTGCCCAGACGTGCGAGAGATCGGCCACGATGAAAAGCTCCTCGGCCGGCTGCACCACCTGACCCAGATTGACGTTGCGGCTGATGACCGTGCCTGCCAGTCTTGCCGAAACGCTGCTGTAGGAACGGATCGAGCTCGACTTGGAGAGCTGTGTGATCGCATTGTCGGACATGCCCAGGATCTGCAGCTGGTCACGCGCGGCATTGAGTTCGGCATGCGCCGCGCTCAGTTCCGCCTCGCGGCGTTGCAGTTCGGCGGCGCCGATGACGTCAGCCTCAAGCAGCAATTTGGCACGCTCGACCGCCTTGGTCTGCAACGCGATCTGCTGCTGCGCCTTGATATAGGTGAGCTGGTTCTGCGCGAGCTCGGTGCTGTTGAGCGTGGCCAGCAACTGGCCCTCCTTCACGTCCTGTCCGAGCACGACATCGATATCCGTGATGCGGCCAGTGACTGGCGCGCCCATGCGGGCGACGCGCTGTTCATCGACATGGATGCTGCCTGGGATGCGCAACACTTCGCGGATCTCGGATTCGCCAACCTTATGCAGCTTGATCTGCTGCTGCAGTTCGGGCGTCAGTTCGACCTGGTTGAGATCCGTCACCTGCGTGGTGGCAGGCGCTTCGACCTCGGTCTTGCCGCAACCGGCGAGCGTCAGGGCCAGTATGAGACTGACCACTGCCCGTGCGGAGCCGGTGGCGGGATTGTAGGTATCGATCAGAAAAGACATCAGGGCTTATCCTCCAGGATTTCGGTTCCGAGCACACGCTCGATCTCCAGCATCGCATTCACATAGTCATAGCGTGCTGTCAGGTAATCTTTGCGCACCACGCGGAAGGTCCGCTGTGCGTCCAGGTATTCCAGTATGCCGCGCTCGCCATAGCGATATGCGGCTTCCGCCGTTTTCAGGACGGCCTCCGACTGGCTCAGGAGCCCATTCTCGAAGGAGGACACCTGCTGACGGGCGATCAGATAGCGCTGGTAGGACGAATCCAGATCCCGGCGCAGCGCCAGTTCACGCTCGCTGAGAATCGACCGGACCTCGCGCGCGCCAGCGGCGGCTTCGGCGATCTGCCCTTGCCGCTGACTCCACAACGGCAGCGGGACGGCCACGCCAAGATGGAAACTGTTCATGTCCGGATCCTGATCGACGCCAGCCTTGACCGTGACACCGGGCATACGCAGCGCTTCTTCCAGCCGCACGCGGTTATCGGCCGCTTCGGTGGCGGCCCGGATCTGTGCCAGTTGCGGGCTTTGTTCCAAGCGCTCACGCAGCGACTCCAGCGAAGGCAGGCTACTGGTCAACGGCAATTCGCCGCTGAGCTCGAAATCGTCGCCTACCGTCGGCCCAATGAGGCCGCGCAGATAGGCCTTGCCTTCGGCGACACGGATCAGGGCGGCCTGATAATCGCGCTCAGCCGCGAGCAATTCGGTATCGGCCTTGATCAGCTCGTAACGTGGCGATTCACCGACATCGACGCGCAGCTTGACCCGCTCCCGGATGTCCTTGAGCAGGGTACGGTCACCCTCGACCAGTTTCAGCACCGCTTCACGCTGCAGCACGTCATAAAACGCGCTCTTGACGCGGGCACGCAGGTCGATACGCGCCAAATCGGTGCCGACCTCGGCGACCTTGACGCCGGCCTCTGCCAGTTCACGGCGCGCTGAACGCACACCCGAGAATTCCAGCGGCTGCGCCAGGCCGATCATGTAGTTGTTGCCATTGCTCTCGGTGCCGCGGCGATACCGGGTCGGCCCGCCGCCGATCTCAACTTCGGGGTTGATGTAGGCCTTGGCCGTGGTGACACCGGCGACGGCGGCGTCTTCCTGCGCTCGCGCGATGTTGATGGAAGGATTCTGCTGCAGGGCGCTGTCGATCGCGTCCTGCAGGGTCAGGGTCTGCATGGCATGCGCCTGGAGCGCACCGCCCAGACACAGGCTGCCGGCAAGCATGGCCAACAGAAGCCGGCGCGCGGCGCGCATCGGCTGTCCAATTACGGATGGTGATGTCATATGTCTCAGTTCTTCGGTGAACCTGACGAGATACCCGCCCAAGAATGGGCGGCCATCGTCAGGAAAAGCTTGGATAAGGTGCGCATAGTGCAAGCCAAAAGCTTAGCAATTAACGCGCCAGCCCGAAAGTCACTCAGGCGACTGGCGGTTTAAACGGCGGGGAGATGGCCAGCTGGCGATAGACCTTATCCAGACTGGCGCATGCCTTGATACGCGGAAGGTGGACACCGGGGCGGCGCCCCGGCAAAAGACCGATGTCGCTGAGATCACAGTCGCTGGACGACTGGATGCTATCGACATCAGCGAGCAAAGACTGCTCCTGCCCCTGCGCCGGCTCATGTTCTGTGTATTGGGCCAGCGCCGTGAAAGACAGCGTCAGCAGCAACAATACGACCAGGGTGCGGGCAAGGGTCATGATGGATTCAGGCAAGACGCCAGACGGTGCCTTGCGGGCCGTCTTCGAGCACGATGCCGTTATCCAGCAATTCCTTGCGGATACGGTCGGCCTCGGCGAAATCCTTGGATTGCCTGGCGGCAAGGCGTTGGGTGATCAATTGTTCGATGGTTTCCGGAGTGTACCCATGCGCAGACTGTCCGCCCTGCAGAAAAGTTTCTGGCGAGCGTTGCAGCAGACCGATGAGGCCGCCAAGCGCCTTGAGCAGACCCGCTGTCTCGGCAGCTCCGCTGCGGTTCAGCTCGCCGGCGAGCTCGAACAACACGGCAAAGGCTTCCGGCGTATTGAAGTCATCATCGAGCGCTGCCTTGAAACGGGCGGCCTGTGGATGCTGCCAGTCGATCTCCACCGCGTCGACAGCCTGCCCACGCAAGGCGGTATAGAGCCGTGTCAGTGCCTGCCGGGCGTCGTCGAGGTGCTGGTTGGAATAATTGAGCGGGCTGCGGTATTGCGCACGCAAGATGAAGAAACGCACGACTTCAGCGTCATATTGCTTCAATACCTCGCGGATGGTGAAGAAGTTGCCCAGCGATTTGGACATCTTCTCGTCATCGACGCGCACGAACCCGTTGTGCATCCAGTAATTGACGAAGGTGCAATCATGCGCGCCCTCGGATTGCGCGATCTCATTCTCGTGATGCGGGAATTGCAAATCCTGACCGCCGCCGTGGATATCGAAATGCTTGCCCAGATGGCAGGCGCCCATGGCGGAGCATTCTATGTGCCAACCGGGCCGGCCCTTGCCCCAGGGCGAATCCCAACTGGGCTCGCCTGGCTTGGCCGACTTCCAGAGCACGAAATCCATCGGGTCGCGCTTGTGGCCATCGACTTCGACACGCTCACCGGCGCGCAGATCATCGAGACTCTTGCCAGAGAGCTTGCCATAGGCGGCAAAGCTGCTTACGGCATAGAACACGTCGCCGTTGTCAGCCTGATAGGCATGGCCCTTGTCGATGAGCGCCGCGATCATGTCGAGCATGGCGCCGATATGGGTCGTGGCCTTGGGTTCGATATCCGGTCGCATGACGCCGAGCTTGCCGGCATCCTCATCCATGGCCTGGATGAAACGGCTGGTCAGTGCCTCGATGGTTTCGTTGTTCTCGTTGGCCCGCTTGATGATCTTGTCGTCGATGTCAGTGATGTTACGCACATAGGTCACGTCGAATCCGGAGGCGCGCAACCAGCGATTGACCAGGTCGAACACCACCATGACGCGCGCATGGCCGAGATGGCAATAGTCATAGACCGTCATGCCGCAAACGTACATGCTGACCTTGCCGGCGACGATGGGTACGAAGACCTGCTTCTCGCGCGCGATCGAATTATAGATTTTTAACATGGCACTGGTGAGCGGGATGAACCTTAAGCAGCGGAAGCGATAAGTGACTTAAGAATTTGATAGCCAAGAAATAAATCTGCTGAAAACATGGCGAGCTATTGGAGGTTGATTGTGCTTGTTGATAGAATTGGCGGCTGAATCAATGTCGAAAAGTATAGCACAATGCCTGTGTCACGGATTTACTCCATCAGCCTGACGATCCTGCTCTCCCTGCACTTGATGGCCGATGCACGCGCCGATGACCTCAGGGACATCTCCCGCCAGGCCAGCCAGGGGCAACAGGCAGCGGCACTAGAGCGCATCAACAATTACCTGAGCAAAAACCCCTCGGACGTGCAGGCCATGTTCATCCGCGGCGTGATCCTGGCCGACCAGGGCCGCCGGGACGAAGCGATCAAGGTATTCACGGAGATCACCGAAAAGCACCCGGGCCTGCCCGAGCCCTACAACAACCTGGCGGTATTGTATGCCGACCAGGGGCAATACGAGAAAGCGCGCAAGGCGCTGGAGACTGCGATCAAGACCCATCCGAGCTACGCCACCGCACACGAGAACCTGGGCGATATCTATGCGCGCATGGCATCGGAAGCCTACGACAAGGCGCTGCAGCTCGATACCGGCAATGCCCGCGCGCAGAACAAACTGGCCATGATCAAGGACCTGTTCTCCACCAGCACCGATAAGCCGACCATGCTCGCCGCGAAAGCGCCAGCGGCAGCAAAAGCGCCAGCCAGCGACGACAAGGCAACGCCAGCGACGCCGATCCGTTCTGCAGAGAACAAACCGGTCGAACCCAAGCCCGCCGCTATCGTCGCCACTGCCGATAATACAAAGCCGGCTCCGATCAAGAAGGCAGAACCGGCCAACCCTCCCGCCCTCAAGCCTGAACCACCCAAGGTCGAGGCCGCGAAACCGGAACCAGCCAAGCAGGCCGCCGCCAAACCCGAACAGCAGGCTTCAGCGACAAGTGGCTCGGCAGACGCCGAAAAGGAAGCCATGGCTGCCGTCAATGCCTGGGCCAGAGCCTGGTCGAGCAAGGATGTCGACCGTTATCTCGCCAGTTACGCCGCCAGTTTCCAGACCCCGGACGGCCAGACCCGCCAGCAATGGGAAGCCTTGCGTCGTGAGCGTATCAGCAAGCCGGCACGTATCAGTGTGGAGCTGTCCAATATCCGCGCCAAGCTCGCGGGCCCGGATCAGGCCCGTGTCAGTTTCAAGCAACGCTACCAGGCAGGCGGCACCTCGATGCGCACATCGAAATCCCTGGTCCTGAAAAAGAACAAAGGTCAGTGGCTGATCGAACAGGAGCTGACCGATCGCTAGGCATACCACGTCCGATCCTACGGTGATGCGCAAATTGAACGCCCTACTTCGTTACTGTCTGCTAGCCAGCGCGCTCCTGCCATGGAACGCAACGGCGATCGACACGTCCGATCTCGGCAAATTCGCCGCCTACGGCAAATTCGGCGCCAATTACACCGAAGGCCTGCTGGTCAAGAGCCTGATCGACGTGACGCAAGGCCACGTGCAGGAAGCGCTCGATACCATCGATCAGCTGCTGAAGACCACGCCTAACTTCAAGCTCGCGCACCTGGTGCGTGGCGATCTACTCATGGCGCGCGCGCAGGAGCTACAAAGTTTCGGCGACGCCCGCAGCAGTTCACCGGAAGCGATCAACGACCTGCGCGACGAAGCGCGCAAACGCATCGAGCGGTACCTGTCGGAGCGGACTGCCTCCAGCGTGCCGGAGCCTCTGTGGCAGATGGATGCCAGCCAGAAGCATGCCATCGTCGTCGATACCAGCAACTCGCGCTTGTACGTCTACCGCAACGACAATGGCCACCCGCAATATGTCGCTGATTACTACGTCACTGTTGGCAAGAACGGCAGCGAAAAACAGACCGAAGGCGACAAGCGTACGCCGGTCGGCGTCTATGTCGCCGGTAGCAAGCTGACGCGCAAGCTGCCTGATTTCTACGGCGATGCCGCCTATCCCCTGAACTACCCGAACGAATGGGATCGCAAGCAAGGCCGAAAAGGCCACGGCATCTGGCTGCACGGCACACCGAGCGACACCTATAGCCGGCCGCCACGCGCCAGCGATGGTTGCGTGGTGATCGCCAATCCCGACCTCAAGTCCCTGTCAGCCATCCTGCAAAACGGCAATACGCCAGTCATCATCACCAACCATCTGCAATGGCTGGATCAAGAGCAACCCAGCGCGAACCGGCAGGCCCTGGCGGCCGCGCTGGAAGACTGGCGCAAGGACTGGGAATCGCAGGACAGTGAGCGCTATCTCGCACACTACGCCGATCGCTTCTTCACCCGCACGACGGATCTGGCCGGCTGGGCCAAGGAAAAGCGCCGCATCCAGGCCAGCAAGATGGATGTGGAAATCCGGTTGTCGAACATCAGCATGTTCCGCTATCCTGCCAATGACACAGCGATGGCCGTGGTCACCTTCGACCAGGATTACAAGAGCAACCACCTGGATAGCCGCATGCGCAAGCGGCAATACTGGATCCAGGAAGACAATCGCTGGAAAATTTTGTACGAAGGGTCTGTCTGACCTGCTCTGGGAGGTTCATCATGATGCGTATCCGTCCTTTTTTCCTGGCATTGCTCACCCTCTGTTTCAGCGTTTTCGGCCTTCAGGCATCAGCCGCCGATCTGCACCGAGCGAATCCGCAGGTCGAGTTCGTGACCAATGAGGGCAGCTTCATCGTCGAGCTATATCCCGACAAGGCGCCGCAGACCGTCGCCAATTTCATGCAATACGTGAGCAGTGGTTACTATCAGGGCACCACGTTCCATCGCACGATCGAACGCTTCATGATCCAGGGGGGCGGCATGGACGAGAACCTGGCGGAGAAACCGACGCTGGCACCGATCCCGAACGAATCCAACAACGGCCTCAGGAACGAGCCGGGCACCCTGGCCATGGCCCGCGCCTATGCTCCGGATTCGGCGACCTCCCAGTTCTTCATCAACATGACCGACAACAAGTTCCTCAACTACTACAAGCCTGATCCGGCTTACGTCGGCTATGCCGTGTTCGGCCGCGTGATCCGTGGCATGGACACGGTCGAACGCATCAGCAAGTCGCCGACCCACAAGATGGGCATGCACCAGAATGTACCGATCGAGCCGATCGTCATCGAACGGGTCGCCGTGCTGGATCAGCCTGTGATCGCCGACGCGAGCGCCAGCCTGCCTGCGGGCAAGGTGAGCGAGAAGGCCGCCACCCCCAAGAAATCATCCACCAAAGGAAAAAAGCGTGATTAAACTCCATACCAACCATGGCGAGATAACCATCGAACTGGACGCCGAAAAGGCGCCGTTGACGGCAGCCAATTTTCTGCAATACGTAGAAGAAGGCTTTTACGAGAACACCATCTTCCATCGCGTGATCGACGGTTTCATGATCCAGGGTGGCGGATTCGATACCGACATGCGCCAGAAGGCCACCAAGGCACCGATCAAGAACGAAGCCGACAACGGCCTCGCCAACAAGCGCTATACCATCGCCATGGCCCGCACGCCGAACCCGGATTCGGCCAGCAGTCAGTTCTTCATCAATGTCGCCGATAACGATTTCCTCAACTTCAGCGCCCCCACCGCACAAGGCTGGGGCTACTGCGTCTTCGGCAAGGTCACCGCTGGCACCGAGGTCGTCGACAAGATCCGGCAGGTCAAGACAGGTAACCGTAACGGCCATCAGGATGTCCCCGTCGAGCCGGTGATCATCGAACGCGCAGAAGTCTGCTAGGGATACCATGTCCGTCCACGGAAACGCGACAGACCCGCACAGCCTGTTCGTTTCCGATCTGCACCTTTGGCCCTCACGGCCAGCCATCACGGCATTGTTCATCGACTTTCTGGCGCAAAGGGCTTGCCGGGCCGAAGCCCTGTATATCCTCGGAGATCTGTTCGAATACTGGGCCGGTGATGACGACCTCGAGGAGGCGCACCACCGTAGCGTGATCGATGCGCTCGCCGCCTGCGCGGCATCGGGCACGCGCATCTATTTCATGCATGGCAATCGGGATTTTCTGATCGCACGCCGATTCGCCGAGGCCGCACAGGCGACGCTGCTGTCAGACCCGACGCTGCTAGCGCTCTATGGCCAGCGCACCTTGCTCAGCCATGGCGACGCTTACTGCACCGACGATACCGCTTACCAGGATTTTCGCCGGCAGGTGCGCGAGCCGTCCTGGCAGGCGCAGTTCCTGTCGCAGCCCCTGGCCGCACGCAAAGCGCAGATCGAAGCCATCCGCCAACGTAGCGAACAGGAAAAATCCCAAAAAGCGGAAGACATCATGGATGTGAACCCAGCGGCCATCACCCAGCTGCTGCGCGAACACCACTATCCGCCGCTGTTCATCCATGGCCATACGCATCGGCCGGCCATGCATCGGCATATGGTCGACGGGCATCTCTGCCAGCGGTGGGTTCTGGGTGACTGGTATGACCAGGGAAGCTGCTTGCGGGTGGACGCTTCCGGCTGCCGCAATATCGCGTTATCGCCCATGCCGCCGGCGCCATGAAAACCGTGATCGTCTGCGTCAATGCGCGCAGCAATCCCAACCAGCCCTCCTGCGCCAGGCGCGGCAGCCTTAAGTTGCTGGCGCGACTCACCGCAGAGATCGAAAAACGCCATTTACCGATACGCGTCGATAGCTTCCATTGCCTCGGACTCTGCGCCCATGGCCCGAACGCCAAGCTGGCGCCAGATGGCCCCACGCTTCAGCAGCTCGATACGGAAGACCTGTCGGCACTGATGGCCGAGATCGAAGCCTTTATCGCGAAATGATCAGTGCTTGCCGGACTTGAGGCGGGCGGCGTAAGCCTTGCCCGGTTGCTGGGTATCCGGGGCGAACGCATGCTCCCTGAAAGCCAGCAGCATCAGTCCGCCATTGATAAGGATGAAGAACACTTCGAGGTAGAGCACCGGCGTGACGATCGCCCGATAGGGCGGATGGGCAAAGATGAAATAGAACCCCTCGAAGGTGGGGATCATGGCATTGGTCATGTTGCCGACATACTCGAACGGCGGGAACATGACCACACCCACCAGATTGACCACGATCAGCAACATCGCCGCCTTGCGGAAATTGAAACGCTTGCGCTTGCGCCGCTTGTCTTCCAGTGTCAGCAACCACAACACCGCCAGATTGATCAGCACCACGGCGACTTCAAGGTATAGGAAGCTGCTGTTGACCTGCAAATGCTGCGCACCCTGGAAGGCGAAATAAAAGCCGGCGAAGGTGCCGGCGCCGTGGCTGCTCATCGCCATGTCATCGAACGGCGGGAAGAGGAACACCACCAGCAGGTTGAAGGCGGAAAGCAGTAACAATATCTTCTGTTTACTGGTCATGCGGCCAAGGGTCACGTTCAGGGCGCATAGCCGGGAATGGCCGATTCATCGACCTTGTCGATCTGCTCCGGCTCGAGGAACATCTCGGCATAGCGCTGGTAGATCTTCTCACGGATGAAGATATCGAAGAGATCAGGGTCGACATGGTTATCCAGCTTCATCTTGCCCAGGATATGCAACGACTCGGAGAGGGTCTTCGCTTTTTTGTAGGGCCGGTCGCGCGAGGTCAGCGCTTCGAAGATATCGGCGATACCCATCACCCGGGCCGGCACCGACATCTCCTCGCGTCGCAAGCCACGCGGATAGCCTTTGCCGTCCATGCGTTCATGGTGACCGCCTGCGTATTCCGGTACACGCTTCAAGTCCTTGGGATAGGGCAGCGATTCCAGCATGTGGATGGTGACGACGATATGGTTGTTGATGACCGTGCGCTCTTCCGGCGTCAAGGTACCGCGCTCGATCTTGAGGTTATAGACCTCGTCCTCACTAAGGAAGGTAACCTGCTTGCCTCCGGATTCGAGCTGGTAGGTGGCGATCTCATCCACGCGCTGCTTGTGCTCAGGCGTCATGTATTCACCACCGATGTTGGCCTGCTGCAGGAATGCACGATCGGCCTGCAGTTGCTGGCAGAACGCATCGAACTCGATCTGTAGCCGCTCGGCATCCTGCGGCCGCCCTTCACGCAAGGCGCGCAGTTGCCGGCGCAACATATCGCATTCCGCCTGGCTGCGCAGCAGCTCGAAACGCTGTTCGACCAAGTGGATGCGATCATAGATCGTCGACAGCTTGGTCGGCTTGTCCATGACATGTTCAGGCGTCGTCACCTTGCCGCAATCATGCAGCCAGGCAGCGATCCGTAATTCGTAGATCTCCTTGTCCGTCATGCGGAAATCGGCGAGCGGCCCGCGCTCGGCGCGACAGGCGGCATCCGCCAGCATCATGGTCAGTTCCGGTACGCGTCGACAATGGCCGCCGGTATAAGGAGATTTCTCGTCGATGGCGTCGGCGATGAGCTCGATGAAAGCCTCGAACAGATTCTTCAGGCCCTCGATCAGGTTGTAATTGGTGAGTGCGACCGCTGCCTGCGAAGCAAGCGATTCCACCAGTTGCTGGTTGGCCTTGGAGAAGGCGATGATCTCGCCGCTGTCGGGGTCGATGGCGTTGATCAGCTGCAACACGCCGATGATCTCGTTCTCGTGGTTCTTCATCGGGATGGTGAGGAAGGACTTGGAGCGGTAGCCAGTGTTCTGGTCGAACTTGCGTGTGCCGGAAAAATCGAAGCCCGCCGCCTCATAGGCATCCTCGATATTCACCGTGCGGTCATTGAGCACGCAATAGGCGGCGACCATATTGAGGTTCGGGCTGCCGTCCTGGGTATAAAGCGGCAAGGGCGGGAACGGGATATCCTTACCGGTGGTGCCCCCCATGGCGATGTCGAGGGTCTGGGTGCGCATGATCTCGAACTTGAGCTGCTGGTCTTCGGTAACGGTATAGAGCGTGCCGCCGTCGGCGTTGGTGATCTCCTTGGCACCCAGCAGGATCATCTCCAGCAAACGCTTGTTGTTGCGCTCGGCCGAGAGCGCGACTCCGATGGCATTGAGCCGCTCGAGGCGACTCAGCAAGACCTGCTGCTCATGCGCCGCCATGAACGACCCCGATCAGCGACAACATTGATGCATGCAAGGACAAAAGCGACCCCCTACCACCCTTGGTCAACCCTGATCAGGGCTGGGCCAAATAGAATTCCATCTTGACACCCGCCAGCTCGATCACGTCATGATCGCGCAAGCCATGGGCCTGCGCTCCTACGGATTGCCCGTTGACCACAGGGTGCTGCTGCCCTTCGACATGGGTGATGAAATAGCCTTGCGGCCGTTTGGTGATCACGGCGACCTGCACGCCAGGTTTGCCCAGTGTCGTCAGGGCCTTGTTCAGGACCAACTCCTTGCCGGTGCTAGGACCGGACAGCACCTGGATACGGCCAACAGGCTCGGTCGACGCCGCTGGCGGTGGTGGCGCGACAGAAGGCGCGGCAGCGGCGGGCGCCATGGCCGGCTGGGCGACTGTGCTCTGCATCTTCTGCGCTTCTGCGGCGGCGGCTTTCACGGCAGCCGGCCGGATGATCATGGTCTTCTCGAAATCTTCCTGCGGCACTGCGGGCTTGGCGGCGCCGGATTCGCTGACGTATTTGAGCTGGTATTTGCCGAACTCCACCAGATCGCCATGCTGCAGCACATGCTTCTTGATCGGCTTGCCGTTGACCAGCGTGCCATTGGTGCTGCCAAGATCTTCCAGGAAAGAGTCGTTGCCGATGGTGACGATCATGGCGTGTTCGCCGCTGACCGCGAGATTATCGATATGGATATCGTTGCCAGGGCGCCGGCCGATCGTCATACGATCCTTATCCAGCGCATATTCGCCGAGGAACGCACCATCCAGGGAAAAAATCAGCTTCGCCATGTTTTACCTTGCTATCTTAACCAGTTAAGAAAACGCTCATACCAGGCACGCTCGACCGAATATGGTTTCAGCACGCGCACCAGGATGACCGATATATTATCCTTACCGCCATTGTCATTGGCCATTTGCACCAGCTGATTCGCCGCCAGTTCAAGATTAGCACTTAATGAAGTCAGCGTTAATGCTATCTCTTCATCCTCCACCAGGTCGCTCAGGCCATCCGAACACAACAGGTACAGGTCGCCGACTTCGACATCGTGCTCGTGCAACTCGAGCTCGACTTCTGGGTCGATGCCCAGCGCGCGCGTGACGAGGTTCTTGTTGCTGGAGTACCGGGCTTGCTCAGGCGTGATGAGTCCGGATTTGATCTGCTCGTTGAGCAGGGAGTGATCTTCCGTGATCTGCTCCAGCGTCTCCTCGCGCAAACGGTACATGCGCGAATCACCGATATGCCCGACCAGCAGCTTACCGTTGGTGAACATGGCCGCGACCAGCGTCGTTCCCATGCCAGCACACTGTGGCTGGCTCTGCGAGACCTCATAGATGGAGGCGTTGGCCTTGGCTACGGCGTCCAGCAGCAGCTGACTCTCGGCCTGCATGCCGCTGGCAGGATCGACATGGCCAGGCGCCAGCGTCGCCATGCTTTCCTTGAGCTCCGCGACCAGGGTCAATACCGCGATCTCGCTCGCCACCTCGCCCGCGTTGTAGCCGCCCATACCATCGGCCAGGATCACGAGGCCGATCTCGCTATCGCTGGCGACGGCGTCTTCGTTATGGTCGCGCCGCTGGCCGACATCGGTGACGCGAACGATCTCAAGGGTATCGGTGAGGTTCATGGCTCAGCCCAGCTGTTCCGCGCAACGCCGGAGATCTGCTGCGATCTCAGCGCCACGGGCATAGCGTTTATCGATGTCTTTTTCCAGCATGCGGTCAATGATATCCGACAGGCACTGCGGCAGCTCCGGATTGATGGTCTTCACGCCCGCATGGGTCTCGTTGGCGATCTTGAACATCAGCGTCGCCATCGAATCGCCGGTGAATGGCAGTTGCCCGGTGCTCATCTGGTAGAGCATGACGCCGAGCGAGAACAGGTCGGAGCGACCGTCGACTTTTTTACCGGCGAGCTGCTCAGGCGACATGTAGCTCGGCGTGCCCAGCACCATGCCGGTCTTGGTCTTGGAAGAATCGGTGATGCGCGCGATACCGAAGTCGGTGACCTTGACCACGCCGGTATCGACTTCGTACATGATGTTGGCCGGCTTGATATCCCGATGCACGACATTGTTGCCGTGCGCATAATCCAGCGCGTCGGCGGTCTTGGCGACGATATCCATGACCTTCGCCAGCGGCAGCAGGTTGTCCGGCTTGGTATAGGGCGCGAGGTCCTTGCCCTTGAGGAACTCCATGGCGATATAGGCAAGATCGTGCTCCTCGCCAGCATCGTACATGGTGACGATATTGGGGTGGCTGAGCCTGCCGGCGGTCTCCGCTTCGCGGAAAAAGCGTTCCTTCACCTCTTGCAGTTCATCCGGCTCGAATTCCTGTGCCAGCGCCATGGTCTTGATCGCCACCACACGGCCGATCTTTGGATCCTTGCCGAGGTAGACCACGCCCATCGCACCCTTGCCCAGCTCTTTTTCCACCTGGTAACGGCCGAGCATGGGCTTTTCCACCGTACCGTCGTTAAGGATCATGGTGCCTGAATTGGTACGGCCACCGCCTGCCCCGCCAAGGATGACGGTTTCCGCCATGGCCTTGGAGCGTGCCAGACGCTGTTCCAGATCCTTGTACTTGGGATTGAAGTCCGCCATGTAGCCGAACACCGATTCTGCCTTGTTGAACTGGCGCTTGCGTTCGAAATCGAGCGCAAGGTTGTACAGGACGTCCATGACGCTGTCGTCCATGGGGCATTTGCGCAAGCGATCGAAGGCCATGTCGAGCTGGCCCTGGCTCTGGAACATGAGTGCCAGGTTGCGGTTACTCTCGGCCGATTCGGCTTCGGACCTGATCTTGCCTTTCTCGGTCAGGAGGAAGCGCTTCGTGGTCAGCAAGGCATGGCCGACCACCAGCAGCACGGCCGGGGTCACCAGTTGCAGCCACATGCCTTCCTGAGTGAGCAGGATATAGCTGACGGCCAGCAGGGCGATCAGCAGCAGCGCAGTGATCGCCGCCGCCATGCCAGCGTTGAGGCGCGGCAGCAGCACGATGAGGTAGAGCGCGACCAGCAGCCAGACGCCGCGTTCCGCCCAAGCCGCCCAGGCCGGCACAACGAAGAAATCTTCATTGAGGATGCTGGCGACCGAATGGGCCAGGGTCTCGATCGGTTTCATGCCCGACGAGATCGGCGTGATCTGACTGTCGCCGATACCACCAGCGGTCGCGCCGATCAGCACGATACGATCACGGTATTTCTCCACCGGGATCTTGCCGCTATAAACGTCATAGAACGAATCCACCGGAAATACCGAGCGCCCGTCATGATCGGCATAAAAGAAGGTATGCATCTGCAGGAACGGGTCCGTGGCGATGTTGAGCTTGCCGAGCCTGACGCCCTCGCCCAGACGCGGCTGGATATCGGCCGGTTTCAGGTTGAGATAGCGGGCAGCGATCTGTAACGACAGTGAAGGGTAATACTGGTCGTAGTAGGCCAGCACCAGCGGTTCGGCCCGAATGGCGCCGTCCACATCCGGATTGGCGTTCAGATGACCGATGGCCGCTGCCTGCTCGCCGATCTCCGGGATTGGTGGCAAGGCGGAAATGGTCGGGATCGGCAGCATGCCGTTAGCTTCGGCATTCACGCGGTCCATGATCTTGGTCAGCGCGTTACGGCTGACATAGTCGGGCAATGGCTTGTCAGGGTTGCCCTGCGGCTCGCCGACGACGAACGGCATCGCCAGCACGACGTTACCGGCCTGCTGTACGCTCTGCGCCAGCTTGGTGTCGGTATTGAGCGCAGCTTGCGCATCTTTCAGCATGCTATCGAGCTGGCCCGCTTCCGGCGCGGTGGTAGGGATGGAAGAACTGGCGACGAATTCGGCCAGCTTGTTGATGTAGGCGAGACCCGGATCGACCTGCGGATCGATGAAGAACACCGTGTTGCCGATCACCTTGGCCTTGGCGCCGGCGAGCATGTCGATCATCTTGGCGTGGATCTCGCGCGCCCAGGGCCAGCGACCGATATTGGCGATGCTCTGGTCATCGATGGCGATGATGGCGATCTTGTCGCCGGCATTGCGCGTCGAGCCCTGCACGCCGAGGTCATAGGCCTTGCGTTCCAGCCCCTGCAAGAGCGCTCCGCCACCCAGGAACAGGAACAATAGAGAGACGATGAGCCCCGCGAACCAGTCGGACTTCCAGAAAGTCTTTTTCAACCCGCTCCCCTTTATCGATCGACTGCAATAGATACGCCAGGCTGGCCTGACACACGCAGGTGATGGCCGATATCACACGCACCCTGCTGCATGCCCCTTATTCGCGACGGAATTATACATACAGCCGGCAAAAACGATATTACACGCGATTTTTTTCAAAAAGAAGTGCAGACGGACAAAAGCCCGCACTTCCGCCGCATTCGGCAAAAAGCACGGGCTTGCGTGAAGCGAAGGATCAGTCGCGGGAGGTGCGCTTGACTTCGCTGGGGCGGGCTTCGGCCGCCAGCTTGTCGAGAACGCCGTTGACATACTTGTGGCCGTCGATCCCGCCGTAGAGCTTGGCGAGCTCGACCCCTTCGTTGATCGCGACACGATAGGGGATGCTCGGATCGTGGATCAGCTCGAACGCCGAAAGATAGAGGATGGCATGCTCGATCGGGCTCAATTCGGCCGCGGTGCGATCGAGAAAGCTGCCAAGCCGTGTATCGAGTTCTGGCATGTGTTGCAGCACACCCGCCAGCAGCTGGCGCAAGTAATCCTGGTCGGCGCGCTCGAAATCCGGGTCATCAGCCAGATCCCGCATCACCAGCTTCGGGTCGGCCTGATTGATCAGGCTACGGTAGATACCCTTGAGCACCAGCTCGCGCGACTTGCGGCGGTTACGGCTGGCCTTGGGCTTGGCTGCGGGTTTCTGTTCGGTACTCATAACTGTCTGAGCAGGTTAGCCATCTCGACCGCGACGGTCGCAGCCTCCGCGCCCTTGATAGACATACGGGCGATGGCCTGGTCATCATCCTCGGTGGTGAGGATGGCATTGGCGACCGGGATGCCGGTGCTGAGTTGCACATCGGACACTCCGCGCGCGGATTCATTGGCGACCACTTCAAAATGGTAGGTCTCGCCACGGATGATGGCACCCAGTGCGATCAGCGCATCGAATTCGTCGCTGTCGGCCATCTGGTGCAAGACCACCGGTGTCTCAAGGGCACCTGGCACGGTCGCCAGGATGATATCGTCAGCAGCGACCCCCAGTTTGAGCAGCTCAGCCTCGCAAGCCGCCAGCAGGCCATGGCCGATCTCCGGGTTGAAGCGGGACAGCACGATGCCGATACGCATGCCTTTGCCATCGAGATTTAGATCAAGTTTCTTCACGTGGTATTCCAGTCAGATAAATAGGTCCTGCAGACCTCCGGGCTGGCGAGCCTGTCCCGAAGGCGGTAAGCGATTCATTCGGCGACGATTTTACCACAGACGCCACCGCGGCTTCTGCATTTGCCGGCTCAGGCGAGATCGGCGTAGCGGAAACAATCCAGCGTATGGTCGTTGACCATGCCCACCGCCTGCATCATGGCGTAGCAGATGGTAGAACCGACGAATTTGAACCCGCGTTTTTGCAAATCTCGCGATAGCTGATCCGAAATCGCGGTCTTCGCCGGGATCTCTTCATGGGATCGCCAGGTGTTGATGATGGGCTGGCCGTCGACGAAATCCCAGAGATAAGCATCGAAACTACCGCGCTCGGCCTGCACTTCCAGGAAGTGCCGAGCATTGCCGATAGCGGCGGCGACCTTCAGGCGATTGCGCACGATCCCGGCATCCGCCAGTAGGCTCGAGACCTTGGCGTCACCGTAATCCGCCACTTTGGCCGGGTCGAAGCCGTCGAACACTTCTCGATAGCGGGCACGCTTTTGCAGGATGGTGTGCCAGCTCAATCCGGCCTGCGCGCCTTCCAGGATCAGGAACTCGAACAGACGGCGTTCGTCATGCACAGGCACACCCCATTCGGCATCGTGATAAGCGATATCCAGCGGGGTTTTCGCCCAGCGACAACGTGTCATATTTTTCTCGGTCATCGTCATAAAACTGTCATATCATCGTCATATAGTGCGCTGGAGTACAAAAGGAAAAGGAACATACTATGCCAGCTAATATACTCGTTGTTGAAGACGAACCTGCCATTCAGGAGCTGCTTGCACTGAACCTGACGCAAGCCGGCCATAACGCCATCCGGGCCCTGAGCGTGGAACAGGCGCAGAAACTCATCCGCGAAGCCCTGCCCGACCTCATCATCCTCGACTGGATGCTACCCGGCATGAGCGGCATCGAATTCGCGCGCAAGCTGAAGTCCGACGAACTGACCAAGA
>CAMLMA010000002.1 GCA_946481065.1 uncultured Nitrosomonadales bacterium | reverse complement strand
CCCGTGCCAAAATCGCCGAGCTGAAGGTCACCCGCCTGAGTGTGCATCGCACCAATACGCACATCTACGCGCAAATCATCGCTGAGAGCGGTGATAAGGTTCTGGCCAGTGCTTCTACTCTTGAAGCTGAAGTTCGCAAGAGCATCAAGAACGGCGGCAACATCGCTGCAGCAGCTGAGATCGGCAAACGTATCGCCGAGAAAGCCAAGGCTGCCGGTGTAACCACCGTTGCTTTCGACCGCTCTGGCTACAAATACCATGGTCGTATCAAGGCGCTGGCGGATGCCGCGCGTGAAAACGGCTTGTCCTTCTAATAGCGGGGTTGATGATGGCAAAAGCAGATATGGAACAGCAGCAGACCGATGGTCTGCGCGAGAAGATGATCGGTGTCAACCGCGTAACCAAGGTGGTTAAGGGTGGCCGTATCATGAGTTTTGCTGCACTGACCGTGGTTGGTGATGGCGATGGTGGCGTAGGCATGGGCAAAGGCAAGGCGCGTGAAGTGCCGGTCGCTGTACAAAAGGCGATGGATGAAGCGCGTCGCGGTATGGTCAAGGTCAGCCTGAACAACGGTACCCTGCACCACGCGGTGACTGGTGTTCACGGTGCAGCCAAGGTATTCATCCAGCCAGCTTCTGAAGGTACCGGCATCATCGCTGGTGGCGCCATGCGTGCGATCTTCGAAGTGATGGGTGTGACCAACGTGCTGGCCAAGTGTATCGGTTCTACCAACCCATACAACGTCGTGCGTGCCACGCTGAACGGCCTGCAGTCCATGAACACTCCGTCTGAGATCGCTGCGAAGCGTGGCAAGTCGGTTGAAGAAATCAGAGGCTAATCATGGCGAAAGCAAAGAAAGAAACCGGCTCGATCAAGGTTACCCTGGTCAAGAGCACTATCGGCAGAATCGAATCTCACCGTGCATCCGTGCGCGGTCTGGGCCTGCGTCGCCTGAACCATACGGTTGAGGTGCAGGATACCCCGGAAAACCGCGGCATGATCAATGCGGTGAGCTATCTCTTAAAGGTAGAAGCATAATGAAACTGAATTCTATTAAGCCTGCAGAAGGCGCCAAGCACGCCAAGCGCCGTGTCGGCCGTGGTATCGGTTCCGGCCTGGGCAAGACCGCTGGTCGTGGTCATAAGGGTCAGAAATCCCGTACCGGTGGTTTCCACAAGGTCGGTTTCGAAGGTGGTCAAATGCCTTTGCAGCGCCGTCTGCCGAAGCGTGGCTTCAGTTCCCTGACCGCTGCTGATACTGCGCACGTACGCACCGGCGAGCTGGTCAAGGTACAAGCCGAAGTCATCGATCTTCTGGCGCTGAAGGCTGCCAATGTCGTGGCTCCTGGCGCAAAATCGGTCAAGGTCTACCTGTCTGGTGACGTGACCCGTGCACTGACGGTGCAAGGGCTGTTGCTGAGCAAGGGTGCGCGTGCTGCTGTGGAAGCGGCGGGCGGCAAGATCGTTGAAGCAGCGTAAGAGTAGATAATTGGCGAACGATAGTTTTCTGGGTGCGGTAGGCAAGATGAGCGAGCTGAAAAGCCGCTTGTTGTTCGTGCTTGGCGCATTGGTGGTGTATCGCCTGGGTGCGCACATTCCGGTGCCGGGTATCGATCCGGATGTGCTGGCCAAGCTGTTTGAATCTCAGAGCGGCGGCATCCTGGGCATGTTCAACATGTTCTCGGGTGGCGCACTGTCACGGTTCACCGTGTTCGCGCTGGGGATCATGCCGTACATCTCCGCTTCGATCATCATGCAATTGCTGACGGTGGTATCGCCGCAGCTCGAGCAGCTGAAGAAAGAAGGCGAAGCCGGCCGACGCGCCATCACCAAATACACGCGTTACGGTACCGTGGTGCTGGCGTTGTTCCAGGGCTTGGGTATCTCCATCGCTCTTGAAGGTCAGCCAGGCTTGGTGCTCGATCCAGGACTGATGTTCCGTTTCACTACGGTCATCACGCTGGTCAGCGGTACGATGTTCCTGATGTGGCTGGGCGAGCAGATCACCGAGCGTGGGATCGGTAATGGTATCTCCATCATCATCTTCGCCGGTATCGTGGCAGGCTTACCGCACGCGATCGGTAGTACGCTGGAGCTCGCACGAACGGGTGCGTTCTCGATCCCGCTGGTGCTGTTCCTGTTCGCGGCGACCGTATTGGTTACGGCGTTTGTCGTGTTCGTGGAGCGTGGTCAGCGCAAGATCACGGTGAATTACGCCAAGCGTCAGGTCGGTCGTAAGGTGTTCGGTGGCCAGACCTCGCATCTGCCATTGAAGTTGAACATGGCGGGCGTGATTCCGCCGATCTTCGCTTCGAGCATTATTTTGTTCCCTGCCACTATGGCAGGCTGGTTCGGCAGTAGCGATCGCATGACCTGGCTGAAGGATATCGGTTCGACGTTGTCGCCCGGTCAGCCGCTATACATCATGTTCTTCGCTACAGCGATTATTTTCTTCTGCTTCTTCTACACGGCATTGGTATTCAATCCGAAAGAGACGGCAGATAACCTGAAGAAGAGCGGCGCGTTCGTTCCTGGTATCCGTCCGGGCGAGCAGACCGCGAAGTACATCGACCGCATCATGGCGCGATTGACGCTGGCAGGTGCCCTGTACATCACTGCGGTATGTTTGTTGCCGGAGTTCTTGATTCTGAAATTCAACGTGCCGTTCTATTTCGGCGGCACGTCGCTGTTGATTATCGTGGTCGTGACCATGGACTTCATGACCCAGGTGCAGGCACATTTGATGTCGCACCAGTATGAAGGCCTGCTGAAGAAAGCGAACTTTAAGGGCGGGGCGGTGGCACCGCGCTGATCAGGTTCGGGCGATGGCGAAAGAAGACAGAATCGAGATGCAGGGCGAGGTTCTTGAGAACCTGCCAAATGCGACGTTCAGGGTTAAGTTGGAAAATGGTCATGTAGTCCTCGGCTACATCTCCGGCAAGATGCGGATGCACTATATCCGTATCCTGCCAGGCGATAAGGTCACGGTAGAAATGACCCCGTATGATTTGTCCCGGGCGCGGATCGTTTTCCGCGCTAAGTAGTTAGAGTGTTTGAAAGCGTAGAGGTGAAAAATGAGAGTTCGTGCATCAGTCAAGGCTTTGTGCCGCAATTGCAAGGTGGTCCGTCGCCGCGGTGTCGTGCGCATTATTTGCACCGACCCACGTCACAAGCAGCGTCAGGGCTAATTGGACAGTACAAGTAGTTTATGTGCGAAGCTGATTGTTAAAAGTCGGCTAAGCTGATAAAATTTTGGGCTTTTTTGGCGATTTGAATACAGATTACGCCATTATTTTGGAGTAGATACATGGCTCGGATAGCAGGGGTTAACATCCCAAACCATAAGCACACTGAGATCGCATTGACCGCGATCTACGGTGTTGGACGCAACACAGCGAAGCAGATCTGTCTGGCTGCTGGCGTTTCCGCGACCGCGAAGATCAAGGATCTGAACGATGCCGAAGTGGAAAAGCTGCGCGACGAAGTCGCCAAGCTGCGGGTGGAAGGTGACCTGCGTCGCGAAATCACCATGAACATCAAGCGTTTGATGGACCTTGGCTGCTACCGTGGCGTGCGTCATCGCCGTGGCTTGCCGGTTCGCGGTCAGCGCACCAAAACCAACGCCCGGACTCGCAAGGGCCCGGTCAAGCCGATCAAGGCATCCAAGTAAGGAATAATGCAACATGGCTAAAGCTAACGTACGCGTACGCAAGAAAGTCAAAAAGAACATTGCCGAGGGCATCGCTCACGTGCACGCTTCTTTTAACAACACCATCATCACGATCACTGATCGCCAAGGCAATGCGTTGTCCTGGGCAACGTCCGGTGGCGCTGGTTTCAAGGGTTCGCGTAAGAGTACCCCGTTCGCAGCACAGGTTGCCGCTGAAGCCGCTGGCAAGGCTGCGCAGGAATGCGGCGTGAAGAATCTGGAAGTCCGTATCAAGGGCCCAGGCCCAGGCCGTGAATCGGCAGTACGTGCACTGAACGCTGTTGGTTTCAAGATCACCAGTATTTCTGATGTGACGCCAGTACCGCACAACGGCTGCCGTCCACCAAAGAAACGCCGCATCTAAGCGCGCCGGAAAGATAATAGGAGAACACCTTGGCTAGAAATCTCGATCCTAAGTGCCGTCAGTGCCGTCGCGAAGGCGAAAAGCTCTTCCTGAAGGGCGAAAAGTGCTTTACCGACAAGTGCGCGATTGAAAAGCGTAACTTCCCACCAGGCCAGCATGGTCAGCGTCGCAACCAGCGCCTGTCCGACTACGGCGTACAACTGCGCGAGAAGCAGAAATTGCGTCGTATCTACGGCATCCTGGAAGGCCAGTTCCGTAGTTACTACGCAGCCGCCGATCGCCAGAAGGGCATCACCGGCGAGAACCTGCTGCAGCTGCTCGAATGCCGTCTGGATAACGTGGCTTACCGTATGGGTCTGGGGGCTTCACGCACCGAGGCGCGTCAAATCGTTCGCCACAACAGTATCCTGGTCAATGGCAAGCGCGTGAATATCCCTTCCTACCAAGTGAAGCCAGGTGATGTCGTGCAGGTTGCGGATGCAGCCAAATCGCAACTGCGCATCACGGGTGCTCTGGCAGCCGCAGAACAGCGTGGTTTCCCGGAATGGCTCGAAGTGGATGTCAAGGCGCTCAAGGGTACGTTCAAGTCCAAGCCACAACGCGACGAACTGCCAGCCACGATTAATGAGTCTCTCGTAGTCGAACTGTACTCGAAGTAATCCGGTCCCATCCCGGTTCTTGGTATTCGTCGACTAATTAAGGAGCGCAAGGAACGTTTATGCAAAACAATCCGAATGAATATTTGAAGCCACGTGTCGTTGACGTGGAAGTAATTTCGCCAGTGCGTGCTCGAGTGACCCTTGAGCCAATGGAGCGTGGTTTCGGCTACACCCTGGGCAATGCGCTGCGTCGTGTGCTGCTGTCTTCGATCCCTGGATTTGCCATCACCGAAGTGAAGATCGACGGTGTGGTGCATGAATATTCCACCATCGACGGCGTACAGGAAGATGTGGTCGATATCCTGCTGAACCTCAAGGGTGTCGCACTCAAGCTGAACAACAAGTCTGAAACCATCCTGACCTTGAACAAGGACAGTGAAGGCGTGGTTACCGCTGGTGATTTCGCCACCGGTCACGATGCCGAGATCGTCAACCCGAATCACGTGATCGCTCACCTGACCAAGGGTGGCAAGCTGAACCTTGAAGTCAAGGTCGAGCAAGGCCGTGGTTATCAGCCAGTTCCTGCCCGCCTGAAAGCGGAAGATGAAGACCGTATCCTGGGTTTCATCCAGGTTGACGCTTCTTTCAGCCCGATCAGCAAGGTCAGCTATCATGTTGACAGCGCTCGCGTTGAGCAGCGTACCGACCTCGACAAACTGGTCATGGATGTCGAAACCAATGGTGTCGTCGAGCCTGAGCAGGCAATCCGTGACGCGGCCCGCATCCTGATGGGTCAGTTGGCGGTATTCGCTGACCTCGAAGGCGCGCCTACCGAAGTCGAAGTCAAGCATGCGCCACAGGTCGATCCTATCCTGTTGCGTC
The DNA here is from genome assembly GCA_946481065.1 of uncultured Nitrosomonadales bacterium. The sequence goes on along the minus strand of CAMLMA010000002.1, from coordinate 33,393 downwards.
CAGTCGATGATCTGGAATTGACCGTGCGTTCCGCGAACTGTCTCAAGGCCGAGAACATCTACTACATCGGTGACCTGATCCAGCGCACCGAGAATGAGTTGCTGAAGGCGCCGAACCTGGGTCGCAAGTCGCTCAACGAGATCAAGGACGTGCTGGCATCGAAGGGGCTGACGCTGGGCATGAAGCTCGAGAACTGGCCGCCGGCTGGTCTGGAAAAAGTAAATTAATAAGTATTCCTGCAAAGGTGTGAGGGTATCACTATGCGTCATCGCAATAGCAATCGTAAATTAAACCGTACCAGCAGCCATCGCCAAGCGATGTTGCGTAATATGGCAACTTCCCTGCTGCGTCACGAGATCATCAAGACCACTTTGCCAAAGGCAAAGGAACTGCGTCGTGTAGCAGAACCCTTGATCACCCTGGGCAAGAGTGCAACGCTGGCAAATCGTCGCCTTGCATTCAGCCGCCTGCGCGACCGCGATATCGTCGGCAAGCTGTTCAACGAACTCGGCCCACGGTATCAGGCGCGCAACGGTGGTTATCTGCGTATCCTGAAATGCGGTTTCCGTGTCGGTGACAACGCGCCAATGGCTTTGGTCGAGTTGGTCGATCGCCCTGAACTGGCAACTGAAGCAGAAGTGGTGACCGAGTAAGTCTAGGTCGCCCTGATAAAAAAGCCGGTCGATGACCGGCTTTTTTATTTTATGGCTAGCCTACGCCAGGAAGGCCAGCAGTTGTGCTGTCTCGAATGGCCAGCCAAGTTCAGCCTGCGTATCTTCGCGCCTGACGACCGGAATGCGTGTGCCATAGTCTGCCAGCAACGCCTCATCTTCGGTGATCTCGATCGTCTGCCAGCGGGCTAGCGTTGGGGGCAAGGCTTCCAAAAGCTGCTCCGCCTGTTCGCAAAGATGGCAGGCAGAGGTGCTGTACAGAGTGAGTCGGAGAGCCAAGCGCGTGTTTCCGGTGAGGGCAAGGGAGCGCAACAAAATTCGACGTTAACGTTTTCGTGGCGCATAAAAAACACCATAATAGCAGGTGTTGCAAGCGCTGAATCCAGAACAAGTTTACTCAATTCTCTGCGGGCTGACGAATGGCTGAAATTCAAGAATCAAAAGAAAGCTTACAAGAGAGCCTGCAACAGGTGATCACCCTGCTCAACAAGCACAGGCTGGTCGAAGGCCTCGTGCACAAGCAGGATATGCCCAAGCACGAACTTGTCGAATCCCTCGTTCACAAACAGAACCTCGCTGAGCTGCACAACAAGCTGGATGCGCTGCACCCGGCCGACGTCGCCTACATCCTTGAGGCCTTGCCGCTCGAGCAGCGGCTTGATGTCTGGGATATGGTCAAGGCCGAGCGCGACGGCGAGATCTTGCTTGAAGTCTCCGATGCGGTCCGCCAGACACTTATCGCCGACATGGATTCGGACGAACTACTGGCTGCCGCCGAACAGCTCGATACCGACGAACTGGCCGACCTGGCGCCTGACTTGCCAAAGGACGTGCTCCAGGATTTGCTGGACAGCCTGGATATCCAGAACCGAGAGCGCCTGCAATCCGCATTGGCCTATCCTGAAGATGCTGTCGGCGCACTCATGGACTTCGATATCGTCACCATCCGCGAAGACATCAGTCTCGAAGTGGCGTTGCGTTACCTGCGCCGGATCGGCAGCCTGCCGGATCACACCGACAAGCTGTTCGTGGTCGACCGTCATGACATCCTGCGTGGCGTACTACCCCTGAAGCGGCTGGTCGTCAGCGATCTGGACCTGGGCGTGGCGGAGATCATGGCCGGTGACGCAGTCGTTTTCCATCCGGAAGACAAGGCCGACGAAGCGGCCAAGGCCTTTGAGCGTTATGACCTCGTGACTGCGCCCGTCGTCGACGAGAACAACAAGCTGGTGGGACGTATCACCGTCGATGCGGTCATGGACTTCATCCGGGATGAAGCTGAAAGTGACATGTTGTCGATGGCCGGTCTACGCGAAGAGGAGGATCTGTTCTCTTCGGTCTGGAAGTCGGTGCAGAACCGCTGGTCGTGGCTGGCCATCAACCTCATTACGGCACTGGTGGCGTCGCGCGTCATTGGACTCTTTGAAGGCTCGATCGAGAAGATCGTTGCATTGGCGGCGTTGATGCCTATCGTGGCCGGCATCGGCGGCAACTCGGGTAACCAGACCATCACCATGATCGTACGTGGCCTGGCGCTAGGCCAGATCTCGTCGCACAATATGCAGTCGCTGCTCAAGAAGGAACTAGGCGTGAGCCTGATGAACGGGCTGATCTGGGGCAGCGTGCTGGGGCTGGTCGCTTACTGGTTATACGGTAACGTGGCATTGGGTGTGGTCATGATGAGCGCCATGACCCTCAACCTACTGCTCTCCGCCGTGATGGGTGTCCTTATCCCGCTACTCATGAATCGCTCCGGCCGTGACCCCGCAGTCGGATCCAGCGTACTCATCACTGCCATGACCGATAGCGGCGGCTTCTTCATCTTCCTTGGTCTCGCCACCATTTTCCTGATATGAATCCCGAGATGCACCTGATGTGGCAAGAATTCCTTGGCGACCTCGCGACTCCGGCGTTCGCCTGGCAGATTGGTATGCTGGTTGCGAGCCTGCTGCTGGCATGGTCTATCAATGGCTTGCTTCGCGCGTATGTCATGCGACGCGCGCCGGAGACCTGGAAGGTGGCGATCGGTGGCATCAATCGCGTGTTGTTCCCCTTGTCCACCTTGGCGTTCGTCACGGTCGGCAAGCTGCTGCTGAGCTATTGGGAGCATACGAGCTTGCTGCGGCTAGCGACGATCCTGCTCATCGCCATGGCGGTGATCCGGCTCGCGGTTTATGCCTTGCGGTTCATCTTCGCGCCCAGCGGCTGGCTCAAAACCATGGAGAGTGCGATCTCGACCACCGTCTGGATTCTGCTCGCGTTGCACTTGAGCGGTTTGTTGCCGCAAGTGCTGATGGTGCTGGAAGATGTCAGCTTCAGGATCGGTAAGAGCCCAGTCAACCTGCTGCAGGTATTGCAGGCGCTACTGACGATCCTTGTGACCCTGTTCTTCGCCTTGTGGCTGAGCCGCATCCTTGAGAACAAGCTGATGCGCTCCGAGCATCTCGGCATCAATATGCGCGTGGTCCTGAGTAAGGTCGTGCGTATCGCACTATCATTCACGGCCATCTTGATGGCCCTGTCGGCAGTCGGGCTCGACATTACCCTCTTGTCGGTGTTCGGTGGGGCCTTGGGTGTAGGTCTCGGCTTCGGTCTGCAGAAGATCGCCAGCAACTATGTCAGCGGTTTCATCATCCTGACCGATAAATCGATGCAGATCGGAGACGTGATCACCATCGACAACCACTATGGTGTTGTGGATGACCTACGTTCGCGCTACATGGTGCTGCGCAAACTCGATGGGACACAGGTCATCATCCCCAATGAGAACCTGATCACCAACCCGGTCATCAATCATTCACTGGCCGAACATAAGGCGCGCGTCCAGCTATTCGTTCAGGTCAGTTACGAGAGCCCGCTCAAGCTGGCGATGCGCCTCATGTGCGAGGCTGCAGACAAGCAACCGCGAGTGTTGGTCGAACCCAAGCCGGAAGCGCGCGTCGAGGCGTTCGGCGAGAGCGGTATCGATCTCAGCCTGAATATCTGGATCCCCGATCCGGAGGAGGGTTCAGCGAGCCTGCGTTCAGCCATCTATCTCGACATCTGGGAAGCCTTCCAGGCCAACGGCATCTCGATCCCCTACCCGCAGCGCGAGATCCGTATCCTGGGCACCGTGCATACCAGTAGTGGCGATCAGTCGGGAAAAGGTATAGATTGAGTCAAGCAAACAACTTGGAGTATTGATGGAATTCTGGTGGATCACACTTCCCTGGTGGGGCTATGTATTGGTGGCACTTGGCCTGACTCATGTCACGATCGCCGCAGTGACCATTTACCTGCATCGTTGCCAGGCGCACCGTGCACTCGATCTGCATCCGGCAGTGAGTCATTTCTTCCGTTTCTGGCTCTGGCTGACGACGGGTATGGTCACCAAGGAGTGGGCAGCTATCCACCGCAAGCATCATGCGCGTTGCGAGACTGCAGAAGATCCGCATAGCCCGCAAGTGCTCGGCATCGCAAAAGTCCTCCGTGAAGGCGCCGAGCTATACCGCTCTGAAGCCGGCAAGCAGGAGACCATGGACAAGTTCGGCAGTGGCACGCCGGATGACTGGCTGGAGCGTCATGTCTACACCCGTCGTAACGGCTTGGGCATCTACCTGATGATGGCGATCGACATCGGCTTGTTCGGCCCCATCGGGCTAACGATCTGGGCCGTGCAGATGGCCTGGATCCCCATCACTGCCGCCGGCATCATCAATGGTATCGGACACTACTGGGGCTATCGTAACTATGCGGCGGATGATGCCAGTACCAATATCCTGCCTTGGGGTATCCTCATCGGCGGCGAAGAATTGCACAACAATCATCACTCCTATGCCAGTTCCGCGCGGCTCTCCAGCAAATGGTACGAGTTCGATATCGGCTGGCTGTATATCCGCACCATGCAGGCCGCTGGTCTCGCCAAGGTGAAGAAGGTCGCGCCCCGTATCCGGTTCGACTGGGCCAAGACCCGCTGCGACCTCGATACCCTGCAGGCTGTGATCACGCATCGTTTCGACGTGATGGGCAAGTACGGTAGATTGTTGAAGAAGGTCTACAAGGAAGAGATCCACAAGATCCATGCGGCTTACCAGCACCATGGTCAGGAATCCGTGACCATGGAGCGTATCCGTCACTGGTTGCATCTCGATGCGGCGCACCTGCACGAACAGGAAAAGGCTGCCTTGCAGCAGGCGCTGCAACACAGTACGAGACTGCAAACCCTGTATCAGCTGAAGCAGGACCTGAGTGCGATCTGGCAGCGTTCTGCGGTGACACAGGAACAGTTGTTGAAGCATCTGGAAGACTGGTGCCATCGTGCGGAAGCGAGCGGTATCCAGGCTCTGGAGGACTTCTCCTACCGTCTACGCTGTTACCGCATGGCATAGAACCCGCCATAGGGTGCCTAACCCGTGGCGCGCGCATGGCGCCGTGGGTCGAAGCAATAAAAAAGCCCGCGAACGCGGGCTTTTTTATTGGAACAAGCTGCGATTACTTCAGCTTGGTTTCCTTGTACATCACATGCTTGCGGGCGACTGGATCGAACTTCTTGATCTCCATCTTCTCTGGCATGGTGCGCTTGTTCTTGGTCGTGGTGTAGAAGTGACCGGTACCGGCGCTGGACTCGAGTTTGATTTTTTCACGCATGATCGTTATTCCTTAGATCTTCTCGCCGGCAGCACGCAGGTCAGCCAGAACGGCATCGATACCGTTCTTGTCGATCGTGCGCAGCGCAGCGTTAGTGATACGCAAGCTGACCCAGCGGTTTTCGCTCTCGACCCAGAATTTGCGATTCTGCAAATTGGGCAGGAAACGACGCTTGGTCTTGTTGTTAGCGTGGGATACGTTATTCCCAACCATCGGCTTTTTGCCGGTTACCTGACATACGCGTGCCATGGCGGACTCCGAAATTCGAAAAGACCGCATTTATACCATGAAAACGCGAGCCTTTTCAAGTCAAATCAAGATTTAGCTAATGTTTACCGGTGCTGCCGAAACCGCCTTCGCCGCGCTCGCTGGCAACGAACTCGTCGACCACATTGAAACTGGCCTGCACCACGGGGACGATCACCAGCTGGGCGATGCGTTCCAGCGGATTGAGGATGAAGGACTCCTTGCCGCGGTTCCAGCAGGAGACCAGCAGTTGTCCCTGGTAATCGGAATCGATCAGTCCGACCAGGTTGCCGAGCACGATGCCGTGCTTGTGGCCCAGGCCCGAGCGCGGCAGGATCATGGCGGCATAACCCGGGTCGCTGAGGTGGATCGCCATGCCGGTCGGGATCATGGTGGTCTCGCCGGGATGCAGTGTCTGCGTATGTTCGATACAGGCGCGAAGGTCCAGGCCGGCGGAACCCGGCGTAGCATAGGCCGGCATCATGTTGTGCAATCGTGCGTCGAGGATCTTCAAGTCAACGTTGAGGCTCATGTCGGTGCTTTCAATATCAAGTGGATCGATGTCATGGCCAGGATGGCCGCTTCTGATGCAGTTCAGGCTTTCTTCAGCATGCCCGCCACATGTTGCAGCAGCATGTGCGCCAGTTCGGGTTTGCTGGCCGGGGGCAGCGGGCGGCTGCCATCCTCGTCGATCAGCGTTAGCGTGGCGGTGTCGCCCCCCATGCTTTCCTGTACCAGATTGGCGACGATCAATGGCAGCTTCTTGCGCAGGCGTTTCTCGCTCGCATAGGCGATCAGATCTTTGCTTTCGGCGGCGAAGCCGACACAGAACGGAGGTTGTGGCAGGCTTGCGACCTTGGCGAGGATATCCTCGTTGGGCAGCAGCTCCAGCGACAGTGCGTGCTCACTTTTCTTGTGCTTTTCCGGGCTGGGGGCGGCAGGCCGGTAATCCGCCACAGCGGCCACGCTGATGAAGATATCGCAGCCGGATGCGCGTGTCATGACAGCGTCATGCATCTGCTGCGCGCTGGATACCGGCACGACAGAGACGCCGGCAGGCGGCGCGAGCGCGGTCGGCCCGCTGACCAGGGTGACTTCGGCGCCAGCCTCCCAGGCGGCCTGGGCGATGCTGTAGCCCATCTTGCCGGAGCTGAGGTTGGTGATGGCACGCACCGGGTCGATCATCTCCAGCGTCGGGCCGGCGGTGATGAGGACACGTTGCCCTGCCAGAATCTTGGGCTGTAGTGCGATCGCGATCATGTCGAGCAACTGATGCGGTTCCAGCATGCGACCCATGCCGGTCTCGCCACAGGCTTGATCGCCGCTGTCAGGGCCCAGCACGTGCACGCCGTCCTGCCTGAGTTGAGCGATATTGCGCTGCGTCGCCGGGTTCTCCCACATTTGCCGGTTCATCGCTGGTGCCACCATGAGTGGACATTCACGCGCCAAGCACAGGGTCGAGAGCAGATCGTCTGCCCCGCCATGCACCAGCTTGGCCATGAAATCGGCGCTCGCCGGGGCAATGAGGATAGCGTCTGCCTCGCGTGATAATTCGATATGCGGCATGCCGTTGGCGATACTCGCATCCCACATGTCGGTGAATACGCGCTTGCCGGAGAGCGCTTGCATGGTCACTGGGGTGATGAAGTGCTGCGCGGCCGCTGTCATGACGACTTGGACGTCGATGCCTTGCTTGACCAGCAGGCGCACCAGTTCTGCCGATTTGTAGGCGGCGATGCCACCTGTGACACCTAATAGCAGCTTTTTAATGGAGGGGTGAGCCATAATCTTGGAAAATCATCAATAGATTCAATTTTATATGAAAGGGGAGAGCGTGGCGATTACCGATTGGCCAGCAAGCGAGCGGCCGCGCGAGAAACTGCTGCAGCACGGTGCAGGGATATTGTCGGATGCTGAGTTGCTAGCGATCTTCCTGCGTGTCGGCGTCACCGGCAAAAGCGCGGTCGATCTGGCGCGCGACCTGCTCACGCGCTTTGGTAGCCTCAACGGCATCTTTGCCGCAAGCCCGTCAGAGATCGGCGCGGTACATGGCATGGGCGTCAGCAAGTACGCGCAACTGCAGGCAATCTTTGAAATGAGCCGGCGCGCCCTCGCGGAGCAGATGCGTGAAAGCGACGTGCTAGGCTCGCCGAAGCAGGTTCGGGATTACTTATGCTTGCGCCTGGGTCAGATGAAGCGTGAGGTGTTCATCGTATTGTTCCTCGACGCCCAGAACCGGGTCGTCGCGCAGGAAGAGATGTTCAGCGGGACCCTCACCCAGACCAGCGTTTATCCGCGCGAGATCGTCAAGCGTGCGCTGCATCACAACGCGGCATCGGTGATCTTCGCCCATAACCATCCCTCTGGCGTTGCCCAGCAAAGTCGCGCCGACGAACTGCTGACGGATGCCTTGAAACAGGCCTTGGCGCTGGTCGACATCCGCACGCTCGATCATATCGTCATCGCCGGCAACACCAGTCTCTCGTTCGCCGAACAGGGCTTGCTTTGACGCGCCTTCAGCGCTCGTCGTTCTGTGATTCGGCGAGACGCCGGATACGTGCTTCTTCTTCCTTCTTCACATCATTGATGACCCGCATGACGGTCTTGAGGTCGACCGGCGCGCTATTCTCGCTGAAATGGCCAGTAAGGAGGGTGTCTGGCGTGAGGGCGCCATGCGTGTACAGTGACCAGATCTCCTTGCCGTATTGCGAACTGCGCAGCTCCGGCGCGAATCGGCCAAAATAATGACTCAGGTTGTCGATGTCGCGTTCTAACAAGGCCTGCGCTTGGTTGTTGCCGGCAGCATCGACCGCCTGAGGCAGGTCGATGATCACCGGGCCTTCGCTGCCAAGCAGGATATTGAATTCCGACAGATCGCCGTGGATGATGCCGGCGCAAAGCATGCGTACGACTTCGGTGATCAGCGTCGCGTGATGCTTGCGGGCTTCTTCCGGGCTGAGCTCGACGTCGTTGAGCCTGGGTGCCGCATGGCCGTCAACGTCCGTGACCAGTTCCATCAAGAGCACGCCCTCATAGAAATTGTAGGGTTGCGGTACCCGAACGCCTGCTGACGCCAATCGGTAGAGTGCATCGACCTCGGCGCTCTGCCAGGCTTGTTCCTGGACCTCGCGCCCATAGCGGGAGCCCTTCTGCATGGCACGCGCCTGCCGGCTGTTCTTGGTCTTGCGGCCCTCGGTGTAATCCACGTTCTGGCGGAAGCTGCGCTGGTTGGCTTCCTTGTAGACCTTGGCGCAACGGACTTCGTCGCCACAGCGCACAACGTATACGGTGGCTTCCTTGCCGCTCATGAGCTGGCGGCTGACCTCATCGATCAACCCGTCCTCGATCAATGCCTGGAGTCGTTTTGGGGGTTTCATGTCGCCATGATAGGGGTTTTCAGTCGGCGGCGCGATCCGGCTGGTTGCAGCAAGTCGCCTGAGAGGGGCTAGGCGCAGCTATCTTCGATGTCCTGATAATTGGCCTGCTGAAAGCGGGGTGTGCAGAGTGCGAGGAACACCAGGTCAGACTCGCCCGGGTTGGTGATGCGTTGCGGACAGCCAGCGGGGATGATGACGACATCGCCGGGCATCACGGTCTGCGAACCTAGCCCTTTGACCTCGACCTGACCATGCCCTTCTAGGATCACGTAACGCTCGGCGGTGTCGATCACCCGGTGCCAGCGTGTACTCACTCCGGGCAGCACGCGTGCCCGGGCGATCGATAGCCCGGCGTCCTCAGGTGTGTTCGACAACTCCAGGATATAGCATCGCTCGGGCGTGAAGAATTCCCGTTCGGGGTCTGCCTGCCTGATCTGCGCCTTCATGCCGGAGTCGGGTGTTCTGTGTCCGACTGGCGATCAGCCAGGAGAATCAACGGCCCTTGCCGCTGAGCGAGCCGCGATTGAAATCCTTGTCGCCGACCGGGATGCAACGGCCGATGCCCAGGAACTTGCCCTGCGCGCCGGGCGGGCAGACCTGATTCTCCGGAAACTGATCGGCAACGACCTTCGCTTCGGCCGCCTTCTTCGTATCGATGAATTCCCAGCGGCCGTTCGGATGCAGGATGACGGCGTCGCCGTTGGCGGTGGTCGCCTGGATCGGCGCAGCGTCGGCAGGCGCAGGACTGTCGTCGGCCAGTGCAGCCTGGCAGGCAAGGATGCAGAGCATCAGCAGGGAAAGGAACGTTTTCATCGGGGCACCCTATGCAGCGAATTTATGATGGAGTTTGACCAGGCGTTTCAGCTCGGGGACGCAGGAACCGCATTGCGTACCGCATTTGAGCTTGTTCTGCAGTGTAACAAAATCCGCGCCAGCCTGGATGGTGTCGATGATCTCGTTCTCCGCGACGTCGAGGCAATTGCAGATGACCTTGCCGCGGCTCTGCTGGCCGGCAGGTGGCGCGCTCAGCGGGGCCAGGGCCCAGCGTCGCAGTGTGTCGGTGAAGCTGCCTTGCGTCATGACTTCCTTGAGCCAGGCGGTCGCCAGCACTTCGCCCATCAAGCGCACGCCGGTGACCTGGTCGCCTTCGACCATGATGCGTTTGCTGATGCCGCGCTTGGCATCCTGGTAGTGCAACATGGGGATGTCGTCGGTCATGCCGAGTAGCGTGTCGAGTTGCGCGATGAGGTCGGCATCTGGCTGTTCGGTATGCGCCGCACGCAGGATCATGATGCCCGGCGCGCGACCGAAGAGGCCGCAGCTGGCATAGGTGAAATACGGCATCATGGCGCGCAACTGCTGGAGTTGGCGCAGGTCGCCGCAAGTGCGCATCACCGTCATCTGCCAGGGCAGGTCGAGCTTCTCGATCTTGACGGCGGCATGTTTCAGTTCGGGTTGTTTGGAGGTCGGGTCGAACGCGCCGGGCATCAGCGCATTGACCCCCAGGCCTTGCATGAACTGACTGCCCCAGTGCATGGGGATGAAGGTCTGCGCAGGCAGCATCTCATCGGAAGCCTGCGCACGCAGCACCAGGCTGCCACGCTTGTTGCTGACCTTCACCAGATCGCCGGGCTGGATGCCACGGCGCTGCATGTCCTGGGCGTTCATGGCGATGAGCGGCTCTTCGACATGGTTGAACAACTGGGCGACGGTGCCCGTGCGGCTCATGCCATGCCACTGGTCGCGCAGGCGCCCGGTATTGAGATGCAGTGGATGACGCGCATCGGTCTTCTCGGCGGTGGCGCGATAGACGGTATTGGAGAAATGCGCCTTGCCGTCGGCCTTCTCGAAGTGACCATCGCTGTAGAGACGTGCCTTGCCCGCCTGATCGCCTGTACGGAACGGCCATTGTTGTGGGCCACGCGCATCAAGCAGGGCATAGCTGAGGCCGGTGATGTCAAGATCACGACCGCGGGTGGTCTCGCGGTGTTCGTTGAAGACCTGTTCCGGCTGGGTATAGGGGAAAAGCTTGGCGGCGTTGGGCCGGTCCTCGAGCAGGCGGCCGAGGCGGTGCGCGAACTCGGTGGCGATACGCCAGTCGGCGCGACTCTCGCCGGGCGCGGTGACGGCCGCGGTGATGTGCGTGATACGACGCTCGGAATTGGTGACGGTGCCTTCTTTCTCGCCCCAAGTGGTGGCCGGCAACAGCACGTCGGCAAAGCGTGTGGTGTCGGTATGCTGATAGGCGTCCTGTACCACGACCAGCTCGGCCTTTTGCAGCGCGGTCAGCACATGATTGAGATCAGGCATGGATTGCGCCGGGTTGGTACAGGCGATCCAGACCGCTTTCACCGTGCCGTCATTGAGCGCGTCGAATAGCTCCACCGCGGTCTTGCCCGGCGTCGCGGGCACGTCGGCGACGCCCCAAAGCTTCGCGACTTCTTGCCGGTGTTCGGGGTTGGCGAGGTCGCGATGGCCCGATAGCAGGTTGGCCATGCCGCCAACCTCTCGCCCACCCATGGCATTAGGCTGGCCGGTGAGCGACAGCGGCCCGGCGCCCGGCTTGCCGATCTGGCCGGTGGCCAGGTGCAGGTTGATGAGGGCGGCATTCTTATCGGTGCCGCTGGTGGATTGATTCAGCCCCTGGCAGTACATCGAGAGGGTGGGGCCGGTACCGAACCACTGCGCCGCCTTGAGGATATCCGCTTCAGCGATGCCGCAGATATCGGCCACCATCTTCGGTGTGTATTCGCGCACGGTGTTCTTCAGTGCCTCGAAGCCTTCGGTGTGCTCACGGATGAACGCCATGTCGAGCATGCCTTCCCATAGCATCACGTGTAGCAGACCGTTGAACAGCGCGACATCGGTGCCCGGCAGGATGGCGAGGTGCAGATCAGCGGCCTGCGCGGTATCCGTGCGGCGCGGATCGACGACGACGACCTTCAGGTCGGGATTCCTGGCCTTGGCATCCTCGATGCGGCGATAGAGGATGGGATGGGCGAACGCGGTGTTGGAACCGGCGATGAACAGGCAGGCCGTATGGTCGATGTCCTCGTAGCAGGCTGGCGGTGCATCGGCACCCAAGGTCGTCTTGTAACCAGCGACGGCGGAAGACATACACAGGCGCGAGTTGGTATCGACGTTGTTGGTGCCGATGAGGCCCTTGGCCAGTTTGTTGAAGACGTAGTAATCCTCGGTCAGTAATTGACCGGAGATGTAGAACGCGACGGCATCCGGACCGTGTTCCCGGATGATGGCGGCGAAGCGTTCGGCGACATGGTCGAGGCTCTCGTCCCAGCTGGCGCGTTGCCTCGCTTGTTCGCGTGACTTGCGCAATTCGGGGTACAAGGCCCGGGCGTCATGTCGTGCTGTCAGGTGCAGCGTCGAACCCTTGGTGCACAGACGACCGAAATTGGCCGGGTGATCCGGGTCGCCGCGTACGCCGGTGATCTTGTCATCTTCGCTCTGGATGATGACGCCGCAGCCGACGCCGCAGTAGCAACAGGTGGATTTGGTTTCAGTGAGGCTCAATTACAGCTCCAGGTAAACCGCACCGTCTTCCACCTTGACCGCGAAGCAGGCGGTATGGCCTTCATCCGGTTCTTCGGCGTTGCCGTCGGCGAGGCTGATCTTCCAGCCGTGCAGCGGGCAGGCGACCTTATCGCCGTAGACGATGCCTTGAGACAGTGGCCCGCCTTTGTGCGGGCACTGGTTATGCAGCGCGAACACGCGGTCGTCGTCGGTGCGAAACACCGCGATATCGCCTTTTGCGCTACGCACGACGCGCGAGCCCAGCTTGGGGATCTCATTGAGGGGAACGATCTTGATCCAGTTACTCATACCTTCATCACTTTCAGGAAACAACCAATAGATATATCAACAGAAAATTCAGGATCAGCGAGAACATCGCGATCCATTGCCACTTGACCAGGCGCGCGCGGGCGATCAGCGGGGTACGCTGCGGCGCAAGGATGGGTTTCAGTTCGCCATGTTCCAGCGCCAGCAGCATCTCCTCCGCGGTCTCGAAGCGCGCCTCCGGCCTAGGGGCGACCGCCTTGAGTACGATGTTCTCGAGCCAGCGCGGGATATCCGGGCGGTAACGCGTCGGCGGCACCGGATCGCCGAAACGTGGGTGCTGGAACGGCTCGATCTCGCCGTAGGGATAGCGCCGCGTCAGCAGGTGATAAAGCGTCACGCCAGCGGCGTAGATGTCGCTGCTGGTGCCGGCTGCCGTGCCTTCGAACAGCTCCGGCGCCATGAAACTCGGCGTGCCCGGATTCTGCATGCCGGCGATGCTGCCGAGACCGGCGCTCAGCGCCACGCCGAGGTCGAGGATACGCAGGCGCTGATCGTCGCCAAGGTGGATGTTCGCCGGCTTGATGTCGCGGTGCACGATATTCAGGCGATGCAGCGCGCCCAGGCCACGCATGATCTCCATGCCGATGCGCGACACCTCGGTATTGCTGAAATGATGGCCGCTATCCAGCCGTTGCTGCAGCGTTGCGCCGTCGTGCCAGCTCATGACGTAATACAGCCGGCTGCGCTTCTCAAGCGTCAGCGGCAGCACCTGCACGACATAGCGCGAGACCACGCGCTTGGCGAGCCATTCCTCGTTGAGCAGCGCCTGGCAGCTGTCGGCATCGGCGGCCAACCCCGGCTGCAAAGTCTTGAGCACGAAATGCTGCCCGCTAGTGGGATTGCGCACCTTGTACAGCAGGCTGTTGCGGGATTCGTGCAGTAACGCCACGACTTCCAGGCCGTCGAGCATGTCGCCAGCTTTCATGCGCGGCGGCGGCGTCAGGTCGCGTCCGCCGGCCAGCAGTTCGGACAGGGTCTCCTCTCCTGGCTGGGCCACCCGCACCACCAGCGCAGTGGCGTTGTCGCTGCCGCCCCGGGCGAGCGCTTCTCGGGTCAACTGATCGGCGATGAGTTGCGGGTTATCGTACAGGCCCATGATCTCATGGATGGATTTCTGGCCGAGGCTCTCCCAGACGCCATCCGACATCAGCGCGAAGACGTCGCCCTCGCGCAGATCGCCATCGGCGAAATCCACCGCCAGATGCTGGTCGAGACCGACGGCGCGTTTCAGCACATGGCGCATGTCCGGGCGGTCCCACACGTGATCGGTGGTCAACAGTTGCAGCTGGCCCTGGCGCAGGCGATAGATGCGCGTGTCGCCGACGTGGGCCAGGTAATAGCGGGTGCCGCGCAGGATGACGAGCGAGAGCGTCGTGGCCATGCCGGCGAGATCGCGATGTGCAGCGGCCTGCGCTAATAGCCAGCGGTTGGCGGCAGCCAGCACCTTGTCGAGCGCGGCATGTACCTCCCACGTGTCCGGCGTCGCGTAGTAGTCGGACAGCACGCTGCGCACGGTCATCTCGGCGGCTTCCAGCCCGCCGGCGTTGCCGCTGACGCCGTCCGCCACCATCAGCAGCGCGCCTTTGGTGCTGAGCTGCTCATCGGTGGGCGTGACGACGCCACAGTAATCCTCGTTGCGCTCGCGCGGTCCCGCCAGGCTACTCTGCCCGACGGCGATCTTCATCGGCATGACATGACTCTTGAACTCGAACGGTTTCAGTTTAAACCTTTGCCGAGGTCATGGTGGCCGAGCCCCAGGTCGTGCGCCAGCGTGTCTTGACGCTGCTGAGACCGATGATGGCGAGGCCCGCCAGCGCTGCGAAGATCAGGAGACCGATCTGGTAGGTGCCCGTCAGTTGCTTGCACCAACCCAGACTTGCCGCCAGATAGAAACCGCCGATGCCGCCAGCCATGCCGACGAGCCCGGTCATGACGCCGATCTCCTTGCGGAAGCGTTGCGGCACGAGCTGGAACACGGCGCCGTTGCCCATGCCGAGCACGGCCATGGCCGGGATGGTCACCAGCAGTGCTGCGGTCAGCGTGGCCTGGCCGAAACTCATCAATAGCAAGAGCAGGCCTGCCAGGCCATACATCATGAGCAGCGTGCGGATACCGCCGATGCGGTCGGCGATATAGCCGCCGATGGGGCGTACCATGGAACCGGCGAAGACGCAGGCGGCGGTGCAGTAACCCGCGACCACGGGGCCCAGATGATAGAGATCGTTGAAGTAGATGGTCAGCGAGGAAGCCAGGCCGACGAAGCCGCCGAAGGTCACGCTGTAGAAGAACATGAACCACCAGGCATCCTTGTCCTTCATGATCGCCAGATACTGGCTAAGCGACTTGGCGGGTGGGGTGTCCGGGCTATCCTTGGCGAGCAGGCTGTAGGCGATGAAAACGATCACCAGCGGGATCAGGGCGAGGCCGAAGACGTTGGTCCAGCCGAACGCGACGGCCAGACCGGGCGCGAACAGCGCCGCCAGCACAGTACCTGAATTACCGGCACCGGCGATGCCCAGCGCAGTGCCCTGGTGTTCCGGCGGATACCAGCGTGAGGCCAGGGGCAGGGCGACGGCGAACGATGCGCCGGCGAAACCGAGGAAGATGCCCAGCAGCAAGGCGTGCTGGAAGGTATGGATGCCATGCAGCCAGGCCGTGGCCAGCGCCGCGATGACGATCACCTGCCCCAGCAGCCCGGCTTTCTTCGGCTGGATATGATCGACCAGCACGCCCATGACGATGCGCAGCAGAGCCCCGGCGAGCACCGGGGTCGCGACCATCAGGCCTTTTTCGGCCGGGCTGAGCTGCAGGTCGCTGGCGATCTGCACGGCGAGCGGGCCGAGCAGTACCCACACCATGAAACTCAGGTCGAAGTACAGGAAGGCGGAGAACAGGGTAGGCTTGTGGCCGGCCTGCCAGAAACTCTTTTGCATGAAATACTCCTCAGGGATGCTGGTTATCGGTTACACCGTGATGGTGTCGAATTCGGTGTGCATGTCGCGCTTGGTGGCACGCTCCGCCCACGGGTCGATCGAACCCTGCAAGGCGAACAGCAGGCGCTCGTAGGCGGCCTTACGGCCTTCGGCATCTTCCAGGATGCGCTTCTTGACGTAGTCGAGGCCGACACGCTCGATCCAGTGCACGGTACGGTCGAGATAGCGCGCCTCTTCACGGTAGATCTGGATGAAGGCGCCGGAATATTCCAATACCTCTTCTGCCGTCTTCACCTTGCACAGGAACTGCGCGACCTCGGTCTTGATGCCGCCGTTGCCGCCGACATAGATCTCCCAGCCGGAATCGACGCCGATGATGCCGACGTCCTTGATGCCGGATTCGGCGCAGTTGCGCGGGCAGCCAGAGACGGCGAACTTGACCTTGTGCGGCGCCCACATGTGGTCGAACGCCTTTTCGATATCGATGCCAAGCTGCGTCGAATTCTGTGTGCCGAAGCGGCAGAACTCCGAGCCGACACAGGTCTTCACCGTCCGGATGCTCTTGCCGTAGGCGTAGCCGGAGGGCATGTCGAGGTCGGCCCAGACTTTCGGCAGGTTCTCCTTGGAGACGCCCAGAAGGTCGATACGCTGGCCACCGGTGACTTTCACCATCGGTACCGCGTACTTGTCGGCGACATCGGCGATCTTTCTTAATTGATCCGGTGTGGTGACGCCGCCATACATGCGAGGTACCACGGAGTAGGTACCATCCTTCTGGATGTTGGCGTGCACGCGCTCGTTGATGAAGCGCGATTGCGGATCGTCCTTGGCTTCATGTGGCCAGGTGGAGATCAGGTAGTAATTGAGCGCTGGGCGGCAGGTCGCGCAGCCGTTCGGCGTGCGCCAGCCCATGCCCTTGAGCGCGTCGGGGATGTTGAGGTATTTCTGCTCGCGGATCTGCGCGCGCACCTCCTCGTGGTTGAGTTCGGTACAACCGCAGATCGCCTTGCTGGTGGAAGGTGGCGCGTAGCCGCCACCCAGCGTGGAGGCCAGGATCTGTTCGACCAGACCGACA
Source organism: uncultured Nitrosomonadales bacterium (assembly GCA_946481065.1). The sequence continues at coordinate 16,607 of CAMLMA010000002.1, read as the reverse complement.
CAGGAGCCGCAGCTGGAACCAGCCTTGGTCTGTTTCTTGACGTCGTCGATGGTGAACAGGCCTTTTTCCTTGATGCCCTTGACGATGGCGCCCTTGCAGACGCCGTTACAACCGCAGACTTCCATCTCGTCCGTCATCGCCGCGGCCTTGTCCTGGCCGGCATGACCCGTGTTGCCGAGGCTGTCCTGGCCGAACATCAGATGGTCGCGGATCTCGTGGATGGGCTTGTTGTCGCGCAGCATCTGGAAGTACCAGGAGCCATCCGTCGTATCACCATAGAGCACGCTGCCGATGATTTTGTCATCTTTAATGATCAGCTTCTTGTAAACACCTCCCACCGCATCGTGCAAAACGATCTCTTCGGTCCCTTCGCCGCCGCTGAAATCGCCGGCGGAGAACAGGTCGATGCCGGTGACCTTGAGCTTGGTCGAGGTCACGGAGCCGACATAGCGGCCGATACCGAAGTTGGCCAGGTGCGTCGCGCAGACCTTGGCCATTTCAAATAAGGGGGCGACCAGGCCGTAGCTGATGCCACGGTGGGCCACGCATTCGCCCACGGCGTAGATGCGCGGGTCATAGGTCTGCAAGGTGTCGTTGACGACGATGCCACGGTCGCAATGGATGCCGGCGGATTCCGCCAGCGCGTAATTGGGGCGGATGCCGACGGCCATCACCACGAGGTCGGCCGGGATCTCTTCACCATCCTTGAAGCGCACGGCGGTCACCCGGCCGTCTTTACCTATCAGTTGTTCAGTGTCTTTCTGCAGCAGAAAATGGAGGCCTTTGGCTTCCAGGGATTTCTGCAGCATCTTGCCGGCGGTCTTGTCCAGCTGGCGTTCCAGTAGCCATTCATTCTTGTGCACGACGGTGACGTCCATGCCCTGGATCTTGAGGCCATTGGCCGCTTCCAGGCCAAGCAGGCCGCCACCGATGACAACAGCGGATCTGTGGCGCTTGGCAGTGTCGATCATGGTGTCGACATCCTTGATGTCGCGGAAGCCGATCACCCCCTGCAGATCGTTGCCCGGGATGGGCAGGATGAACGGCTTGGAGCCGGTGGCCAGCAGCAGGCGGTCATATTCGGCGCTGGTGCCGTCCTCGGCATAGACGATCCGCTTGACGCGATCGATCTTGTTGATGCGTTTGTTGACGTGCAGCGCGATGTTGTTCTCTTCGTACCATTCGCGCGAATTGAGGATGATCTCATTGATGGTCTGCTCGCCAGCCAGCACTGGTGACAGCAGGATACGGTTGTAATTGGGATGTGGTTCGTCACCGAACACGGTGATCTCGTAGAAATCAGGCGCCATCTTCAGTAGTTCTTCGACGGTTCTCATGCCTGCCATACCGTTGCCGACGACAACGAGTTTCATTTTCTTCATGCGACTCCTCCTGGTGATGCGGTTACGCGGCGACAGCGACCAGCTCGGTCAGGGCTTCATGCCTGGCCAAGCGGACGACTTCGCCCAATACGATGATGGCGGGGCTTTGCAGGCCCTCTTGTTTTACGGCGGCGGGCAATTCAGACAGGGTGCTGATCACCTGCCGCTGTTGTGTCGTGGTGCCTTGCTGGATGGCGGCGGCCGGCAGATCGACCGCCATGCCGGCGGCACGCAGGTCGCTGACGATGGCAGGCAAGTGCGCCATGCCCATGTAGATGACGAGCGTAGTACCCCCCGCGACCAGCGCCTGCCAGTCCGGTTTGTCACCATCCTGCGTATGGCCGGTGACGAACGTGACGCCATGGGTGAATTCGCGGTGTGTGACCGGGATGCCGATACTCGCCGGGGCAGCGATGCCGCTGGTGATGCCGGGGACGATCTCGACCCGGATGCCGGCGACCTGCAGTGCTTGCATCTCTTCGCCACCACGACCGAACAGGAAAGGGTCGCCGCCCTTGAGGCGCACCACTTGCTGGCCCTGTGTCGCCAGCGCCACCATCATGCGATTGATGAAATGCTGCGGCGTCGACTTGCAGCCGCCACGCTTGCCGACCTCGACCACGCGCGCTTGCGGCGCGTGCAGCAGGAGGTCGCGATTGACCAGGTCGTCGATGAGGATGACGTCGGCCGACTGCAGCGCCTTGATCGCCTTCAAGGTGATCAACTCCGGATCGCCCGGGCCTGCGCCGATCAAAAATACCTTACCCGCCATTTTGGTGCCTATTCATTGAAAATTTATCCAAATTTAGCAACTACCGTGCCATTCACTTAAACCGTCTCCAATACAATGACTTGGGTGAACCTGAAAGCGACTTTTGTGCTTCCCGATGCTCATCCCGGGTGCGCATGCACCAGACTGGAGATCAATCTGGTGCATGTCTGTGCGCCTAGAACGTGTACATCGCTGTCAGCCAGACCTTTTCCACGTCCGGCTTGCGCCCCGTGGCCAGCGCGATGCGGTCCTCCTCCTGGAAGTTGGCGTATTCCGCCTTGACCCAGAACTTGGCCGATACGCTGTACATGGCCGACACGTCGAATTCCTTGCCGTACTGGTCGCCGAAACCGCCGCCGAACTTGGCGAAGTTTTCGTCGGCATCGAACACGTGGTATTCGGCGAGCAGGGTCAGGTCGCTGATGGGCTTGCCGCCGAAAGTCACGAAGTTGTCCTTGATGCCCTGTTTGGGGGTGACCAGGAACTGGTCGGCCCAGCCCTGGAACAGGTGATTGGTACCGAAGGGCGTCTGAAAGGCGTATTGGCCGTCATTGCTGGACAGCGTCTCGTGATCGAAGCGCACGAACCAGCTCTTGTACATGGCGCCGCCGCCGAGCTTGTAATAATGGGCGTCGATGCGGTTATCGCCGCCTGAATATTCGTCCTGCTTGGCATATTCGGCGGTATAGAGGCCTTTCCATTCCGGCGTGAAGCCGTGGGCACCATCAAGGCGTAACCCCAGGGTCTTGCTTGAGGCATCCGCGCCGGCGCCGAGGCCGTTGGCGGCGTTGAATCCCAAGTCGTTGAAGTTGTTGAAATAACCGTAAGCGGTGACCGACTCGGAGGGCGAGATGCGGTACTTGGCATTGACGATATCGAGGTCGCCCGAGCGCAGCCGGGTGTTGATCTGCTTCACGCGGTCGAAGTGCGCGACCGTGATCTCGGTATCAGGGATGCTCTTGTTGATGACCGAGACGCCGTCGAACACCTGCATGACCTGGCGGAAGCCGATATCACCGACGAAGCGCACGTTATCGAGATTGACCTGCTGGCGACCGACCCGGAATTTGGTGTTGCGGATGCCGGTCCAGTCGACATAGAGCTGGTTGATATCGGTGTTGTCCGGATCGGCGATGATCGGGTGCTGGCCCTTGCCCGGCTCGGGGTCGCCCAGCGCGCGATCGTCGTAGCGGTTCTCGAGCTTGCTGACGTCGATGACCTGCGCGCCGATGCTGAAATTATGGAAAGGCGCGGTCTGCCAGCCGATCAGGCTGCGCAAGGTCAAGGCATTGCCCTTCTCCGCCTTGGCGTCCTGGTCGACATATTCATAGCGCAGGCGGAAGCTGGTCATGCTCTTGCCGGCCTTCACCGAGTCAAGGAAGGTATATTCCGGCATGGCCTCCTCGGCCTGGGCGACACCGAACATGCTCGCCAGCAGTGCACAGGCGAGGGCTTGACGCATCGGGTTCATGGGATTACTTTTCACGTTGTTGCTCCTTAAGTAAGAGTGACATTTGGTTTTAAGCCCGCTCTAAACCGGCGGGTTTTTTTTCGTGCTCAGGCTGCTTTGGCATGACGTTCGTAAAGGAAGCGCAGCACTTCCCCACGCAGACGGTTGTAATGCGGGTCTTCGGCCAGTGCCAGTCGTGCGCGAGGCCGCTCCAGATCGACATCGAGGATCTCGCCGACGGTAGCGCCCGGGCCGTTGGTCATCATGACGATACGGTCGGACAGCAGCACGGCTTCGTCGACGTCGTGCGTCACCATCACCGTGGTGCAGCCGGATCGCGCCATGATGCGCATGAGCTCGTCCTGCAGGTTGGCGCGGGTCAGTGCGTCGAGCGCACCGAACGGCTCATCCAGCAGCAGCACCTTGGGCTCCATCGCCAGCGCACGGGCGATGCCGACGCGCTGTTTCATGCCGCCGGAGATCTCGCCCGGCCGCTTGTCGGCGGCGTGCGAGAGGCCGACCAGCTCGAGCGCAGCCGCTGTCCTGGCAAGCATCTGCTGCTTATCCTCGGATTTGCTGAACACGCGCTCGACAGCCAGGTAGACGTTCTCGGTACAGGTCAGCCACGGCAGCAGCGAGTGGTTCTGGAACACCACGGCGCGTTCCGGCCCGGGACCGCCGATCTGCCGGCCAGCGCAGAACAGCAGGCCTTCGGTCGGTTCCAGCAAGCCTGCGATCAGGTTCAGCACGGTGGATTTGCCGCAGCCAGAATGGCCGATGATGGAGACGAACTCGCCCTGCGCGATGCCGAGGTCGATATTGCGTAACGCCTCGAAACAGCCATTTCTGGTCTGAAAACTCATGCTGACTTGTTCAAGCTGTACGTACTTTTGCATGGATCACTCCTGATTGATTTTTCAGCTGCGGTTATTCGTATTGAAAGCGTTTCGCCATCAGGATCAGGACTTGCTCCAGCAACAGGCCGACGATGCCGACGATGAAGATGGCGATGATGATGTGCTCCACATTGAGGTTGTTCCACTCATCCCAGACCCAGAAGCCGAGGCCGACCCCGCCCGTGAGCATCTCTGCCGCCACGATCACGAGCCAGGCGACGCCGATGGAAAGCCGCACCCCGGTCATGAGATAGGGCAGGGTCGAGGGGAAAAGGATGCGGGTGAAGATCTTCCATTCGGAGAGGTTCAGCACGCGAGCCACGTTCATGTAATCCTGCGGCACCTTGCTGACGCCGACCGCAGTGTTGATGATCATGGGCCAGATGGCGGAGATGAAGATCACCCAGATCGCCGCAGGGCTCGCCGCCTTGAACACGAGCAGGCCGATCGGCAACCAGGCCAGCGGCGATACCGGCCGCAGCAGACTGATCACCGGCGCCGCCATGCGCGACATGAACTGGAAGCGGCCGATGATGAATCCCAGCGGGATGCCGATCAGCGCCGCCATGCCGAAGCCGATGCCGACGCGTTCCAGCGAAGCCAGGATGTTCCAGCCGATGCCCTGATCGTTGGGGCCATGGCGGTAGAACGGGTCACTGAAGACCTCGACGGCGGAATGAAAGGTCGGGATCGGGCCGGGCAGGCCCTGTGACTGGTAGGACACCAGCGTCCACACCGCAACGAACAGCATGAGCCCGAACATCGGCGGCAATAGCCATTTCATCGTGGCACGGATGCCGGATGCCAAGGCCTCGCCATTGATGACTGGTCTGGCCGCTGCCTTGACGACGGCCGCTTCGTTGGCCGCCGCTTGTACGATCACGGGCGAACCGGTGCGTGCTGCGGGGGCCGGGTTTTGTTGATCCGGCCCCGCGGCATCCATCTTTACTGCGTCTACACTGAGTGCACTCATTACGGTTTCCTTTGCTTGTGAGGAGGGCGGCAGCGAACGGCTGCGGCCCCAGTCCCGGCTATGCCTTGATCTTGAAACCGGCGGCGTAGGCTTTCGGATCCTTGCCATCCCAGACCACGCCATCGATCAGCTTGCTGCTGCGCATCGGGTCTTTCGGCACGCTGATGCCAAGTTGCGTCGCGGCCTCGGTGTAGAGCTTGATCTGATTGACCTTCTGCGCCACGGCGAGGTAATCCGGGTCGGACTTGAGCAGTCCCCAGCGCTTGTGCTGGGTGAGGAACCACATGCCGTCCGACAGGTAGGGGAAGTTCACCTTGCCGTCGTTGAAGAACTTCATGTAGTTCGGGTCTTCCCATTTCTTGCCGATGCCATTGTCGTAATGGCCGAGGAAGCGGCCTTCGATGACTTCTTCCGGGGCATTGACATAGGCTTTGCCCGCGATCAGCTTGGCGACCTTGGAACGGTTGGCAGTGGCGTCGATGTAGCGGCAGGCCTCAAGGATCGCCTTGGTCATCGCCAGTGCAGTGTTCGGGTTCTTGGCGACGAACTCTGCCGTGGTGCCGAGCACCTTCTCAGGGTGGTCGGTCCAGATATCCTGGGAGGTGGCGACCGAGAAACCGACCTTGTCGAAGATGGCGCGGGCGTTCCAGGGTTCGCCGACACAAAAGCCGTCCATGTTGCCGATCCGCATGTTGGCGACCATCTGCGGTGGCGGCACAACGATGGTCTTGACGTCCTTGAACGGGTGGATGCCATAGGTCGCCAGCCAGTAATAGAGCCACATGGCGTGGGTGCCGGTGGGGAAGGTCTGGGCAAAGGTGTAGTCGCGGTTCTCGTTGTCCAGTAGCCGTTTCAGCGTCGGCCCCGAGGTCACGCCCTTTTCCTTGAGCTGGCTCGACAGCGAGATGCCCTGGCCGTTGTTGTTGAGTGCCATGAGCACGGCCATGTCTTTCTGCTGACCGCCGATGCCCATCTGCACGCCGTAGACCAGGCCATACAGCACATGTGCGGCATGCAGTTCGCCGTTGACGACCTTGTCGCGCACACCCGCCCATGAGGCTTCCTTGGAAGGCACGATCTTGATGCCGTATTTCTTGTCGAAGCCCATCTCTGCGGCGACGACGATAGGCGCGCAATCGGTCAGCGGGATGAAGCCGATCTTCACTTCGGTGATCTCGGGGGCGTCGGTGCCGGCCGCCCAGGCGCTGTTGCGGATGCCTTCCGGCACGATGCCGAGCAAGGCGGAAGCGCCCATGACGCCGGCGGCGCTCGCCCGGAAGAAATTGCGCCGCCCGCTATCCACGGTCGGTTCGGTGGCCGGTGCTGCAGGCTTTTTCTGGTCAACGCTCATCTAGCTCTCCTAACGAAAAATCCAAATAAAAAAGGCGTCCTGCTGGCGGAGTGTCTCCGTAGCAAGGACGCCTTTGTCCGGTGGGCCAACCCTGGCCCGGTATTACGTCGGGATGCCGCTATGGGCGTCCCGTATGACTGAAAGAGCGATCGCCCGAGGGCGGTTATCGGTTCAGAGCAGCAGCTTTGCCGCCTGTACCACTTGTTCGGCCAGCGTGGCCAAACGGATATTCTGGTTCATCGCCATGTTGCGGAGCAGCCGGTAGGCTTCATCTTCGTCGATGCCGCGCTGTTTCATCAGCAGCCCCTTGGCTTTCTCAACCACCTTGCGCTCCGCGAGCTTACTGCTGACTTCGCTGAGCTCGTGGCGCAAGGCCTTGAACTCGTCGAAGCGGGCGATCGCCGCATCCATGATCGGCCTTAGACGTTCGTTCGTCAGGCCGCCCACGATATACGCGCTGACGCCAGCTTTGGTCGCCTCGCGGATCTTGTCCGTGTTGCCGTCGTGCGTGCACATCAGGATCGGTTTCGGCGTATTGGCCGACATCACACAGATATGCTCCAGCGTATCCCGGCTCGGCGAATCGGTATCGATGATCACCACATCCGGTTGCAACTTGCGCACTGCGTCATCCAGGTTGGCCGTGTCCGTCAGGTGTGCGATCACCTCGTAGCCCGCTTCGGAAAGCGTCTCCTTCAACGGAGCCGTACGCTCCAAGTGATTATCGACCAGCATGACCCGGAGCATTGCAAACTCAACATGAATGATTCAGTCAGCCATAAGCAACTGCCATGCCAGTGCCGAATATTGGAAAATTTGTATGTATAAAGACAAGGGCTTAGAAAACTTATACGCCCAGGAGTTGTGCAATCCACACGAGACGTTTTTTGCACAATTCGGGTGCGCTTGCACCATTTAATGCAAGCGCATGATGCGGAACTGCCTGGTGACCCGAAGCGAACTAGCGCTTGCTGAGACCGCAGCGATGGTTGATGGCGTTGCTCAGGTCGAAATAGCTGCTGAGCGCGCCAGTGGCCGCGACATAGGGCTGTTCCAGCAGGTAATCGATCAATGTCATCTGCCGGGCGCCTATCTGTTGCTGCAGGGCCTCCACGCGACAGTCGCAGGCTGCGTCTATCGGGGTGCCGTCAGCCTTCAGGCTCTCGGCACAGCGCGCACTGGCGCGCGTTTTGACCTCAGCTGGCCATGGCTGGTCGTTGCGTGCGTCCGGGCGCACATCCGCACGGATCTGGGCCAGCAGCTGGTACATGAACTCGATGCTGTGATGCAGGTCCTTGAGCGGCTGGTTGCCCTGATCGGCGGCCACGGGCATGCCAGCCTGCAGCGTGTAGCGGTAATCGATCTCAATGTTGCGGTTCTCGGGGATGGCATAGCCCTGGGCGCCCAGCAGGATGCGTTTGGCAGGATTCTGGTCGAGGTAGGCATTGACGTCGTCGAGGTCCTTTTGCGGCAGACTCAGCTGCATGCGGGCGCTACAGCCTTCGGCGACACTGCGCGGTTCGCTGAAATGCAGGGTGATCGCCCCGTCTTCCCAGCCGTAGCGGAACGTCGGCGCATTTTCGAGCAAGGTCTTGGATTCGTGGGCGAGCAACTGCTGATCGATCTTCGGACCATCGCAGGCGAGTGCCGGGAGGGTCGTGATACCGCTAAGCGCGGCAGCGAGCAGGAGGGCGAGTGGGCGCGGCATGTTGTTGTTTTTCCTGATTGAATTGCTGCGTTTGAGCATGCCACCCACATAAAGTTCGGACATACAGCTCGGCCGTAAAGTCCGGACGTTCCATGTGTCGGCATATCGGCCTCCGAGGCGCCAGGAAGCTGTGTCGACAGGTGTTTCGAGCGCGCTAGTCGCCTAAGGTGCTTGCTTCTGTCGCCGTGTCCACCCCGCCCACTCCGGTGCCAGCATCTTCGACAACACGCTGGTCGAATTGCAGGCTTGCCAGGCGGGCATACAGACCTGACTGGTTGCGAAGCTCGGCAGGGGTGCCGGTCTCGACGATGCGACCGTCTTCCATGACGATGATGCGGTCAGCCTTTTGTACCGTCGCCAGGCGGTGGGCGATGATCAGCGTGGTCCGGCCTTGCATGGCGATATTCAGCCCTTGCTGCACGAGGATCTCGGATTCGGCATCGAGTGCGCTGGTGGCCTCGTCCAGCAGCAGGATAGGCGCGTCCTTGAGCATGGCGCGAGCGATGGCGATACGCTGGCGCTGGCCGCCGGACAGCCGTGTGCCGCGTTCGCCGAGAAAGGTCGCATACCCATCGGGCAAACGATGGATGAATTCGTCGACCTGTGCCGCCTTGGCTGCCAGCATGACTTCGGCGTCGGTGGCATAGGGGCGACCATAGCGGATGTTCTCCAGCGCGTTGGCGGAGAAGATGACCGGGTCCTGCGGTACCACGGCGATCATGCTGCGCAGGGATTCGAGGCTGAGCTTGCGGATATCCTGGCCGTTGATGGCGATCTCGCCGTCGGTGACATCGTAGAAGCGCAGCAGCAGTTGCAGCATGGTGGTCTTGCCAGCCCCGGACGGGCCGACCAGGGCCACCGTCTCGCCGGGCGCGATACTGAGGTCGATCCTGTCCAGTGCCGCCACCTGCAACCGTGACGGGTAATGAAATGTGACCGCACGATATTCGATCAGCGCTTCGTTGACGTTGCGTGGTGTCTCTGGCACCGCCGGCGCCTGCACCGCCGGTTGCGCATGCAGCAGTTCCAGCAGGCGTTCTGTCGCACCCGCCGCACGCATGAGGTCGCCCCAGACCTCGGCGATGGTGCCGACACTGCCGGCGACGATCGCGGCATACAGGATGAAGGAAGCCAGCTGGCCTCCGGTCATGCTGCCGTCCGCGACCTGGCGCGCGCCGAGCCACAGCACGAAGATGATGGCGCCCATGACGGCGGTGATGACGAACGCAGTCATCGTGGCGCGGATCTTCACGCGGCGGATGGCCGTCTGGAAACTGATCTCAGTCGTGCCACGAAAGCGTCCGATCTCGCGCTGCTCCTGGGTGTAGGACTGCACGGTGGGCATCGCGTTGAGGATCTCGCCCGCCAGCGCCGAACTGTCGGCGATGCGGTCCTGGGATTCGCGCGACAGTTTGCGAACCGATCGTCCGATGAGCAGGATGGGGATGGTCAGGGCCAACATGAGGCCGAGATTGATCGAGAACAGGTAGGCGCTGGTGACGGCGAGCATGATCATGCCACCGATGAACTGGAACAGGCTGCGCAGGCCCATGGAGGCAGAGCTGCCGATGACGGTCTGGATCAGGGTGGTGTCGCCGGTAAGACGCGACAGGACTTCACCGGTCTGCAGGGTCTCGAAGAATTGCGGCGATTGGCCCAGCACACTGCTGTAGACCGCTGTGCGCAAGTCTGCGGTGACCCGCTCGCCGATCCAGGAGACCGTGAGATACCGGGCCGCGACCGTCACCGCCCAGAAACAGGCCAGACCGAACAACACTGCGAAATGGCTGTTGAGGCTAGCGCCGGACTTATTGGCGAGCGCTGCGCTGGCGGCTTTGGGTGCCTGGCCGAAGCCGAAGTCGATGAGGTCACGAAAGGCCAGCGGCACCAGGAGTAGCGTGGCCGAGGCGGTCGACAGCAAGACGAACGCCAGCAGAAGCTGCCAGCGGTAGGGCTTGAGGAAAGGCCACAGCCGGTCGAGCGAAGAAAGGGATTTCCTGGGGGGTGCAGTATCTGACATGGAGGCGATCTAGAGTCCGAGGCGAATGACAGTATAGGGCAGACCGCGCGCCGCGCGCGTTCGTTCACTTGTCGGCGGAGGCTGACACCAGAATCGGCTCCTTGCCGATAAGCGTCGTGTGCGCGACGACATACAGTGAGTCACGCTCCACTCCGATCCTGATCCATAAACAAAACGCAAGGAGGAAAAAAATGATCAAGTACTTTGTCGCGTGGCTTCTCGGCGTTCCGGCGCTGGTCCTGGTCGTGATCTATTTCTTCATGAACTGATCAGCCCGACCATCCATTCCGTCCAATCAAAGTGTGAAGCACAATAAGGAGACATCATGTCCATCACGACCATTCTGCTCATCATCCTGATCCTCATGCTGATCGGCGCTTTGCCCACTTGGGGTTACAGTAGCGGCTGGGGTTATGGCCCCAGTGGCGGCCTCGGCCTTGTCGTTCTGATCCTGCTGATCCTGTTGCTCACCGGTCGCATCTGACGGCATCGGTCAGCTTGCCGCAAGCGTCAATCCCGACGCTTGCGGCGTTGCTTGTTCTCATACATGCGCTGATCGGCGAGCGCCAGTAACGCTTCGGCGGTCGACGCATCCTCCGGATAGATGGCGACCCCGATGGATGCACCGATCTTGAATTGATGGCCGTTGTAGGTGATCGGTTTGCCGATGCCCTTGCGCAAGCGGCGCTCGATCTGCGTCACATGCTGCGGATTGTGGGCATAGGACGAGATCACGACGAACTCATCGCCGCCGAGCCGGCCCACCGTGTCGCTCAATCGCAACTCCTCGCTCACGCCCTGAGCCACGCGCATCAGCACTTCATCGCCGGCCGCATGGCCATGGCGGTCGTTGATGGTCTTGAAATCGTCCAGATCGAAGAAGAATACCGCGCAGTGCTGATCCTTTTCGCGCTCCAGCCGACGGATGGTCTGTTGCAGGCGATCGTTGAGCAGGCGACGGTTGGCCAGCCCGGTGAGGCTGTCGAACAGGGCCTGGTTGGCGAGTTGGGTACGTTCGCGGAAGAAGCTGTAGGTGCTCATGGCGAAGGCCAGGCTCAATAGCCAGCCCATGAGGCGGATGATCCACACCAGGTCATAGGCGGGCGCAGCTTCGCGCTTGATCGCCCATTGCCAGGTGCCGTCCGGGACTTCGCTGTTCATGAGTACGGCATCATGCGAGGCGAACAGGGCCGGATCGCCATAGAAGACCTTGCCCACCTTGCCGGACGCATCCCGGTTGCGGACCGCGAAGTCATAACCCTTGCCGCGTGTGCCGTGGAACGCCGCTTCCATGAACGAAGGGGTATCTATGACGATGGAGATCATGCCCCAGTAGCCGTCCTGGGTGAAGACCGGATAGCGATAGATCAGGCCTGAGCCGCCTTGCACCAGATCGACCGGCCCCACCAGCACGCCCTTGCCGCTGTCCACGGCTTGCTTGACCTGCGGCCATTGCGCAGTCAGGTCAGGATAGTTCATGCCGAGCACCTTCTCATTCCCCTGTAAGGGAAAGACATAGGTGACCGTATAGCCGATGGCGACCGCGATATTGCGCAGATGACGGCCACGCAGGTAGAGGTCGGCGAGGATCTGTGTGATCTTGTCGCGTTCGAGGCTGGTGTGGTAGACGTGGAGATAGCTCTCGAGGCCGACGCCGATATAGAGCAGCTTGTTCAGCTCACGATCGACACGCGTGCGCAACGTATTGCCGTAAGCGACGGCATCGAGGTCGGTTTTGCTGCGAATCTTCTCGAATTCGCTGTGCACCATGAATTCGACCAGGATGACGCTGATCATGAACACGACCAGTGCCGCCGCCCATGCGTTGCGCAGCTTGGGTATTGGCTTCAACAGCGGGCTCGGCAAGATAGAGGGCATGTCTGCCATGATACCCACGAATCCCCGGGATTTACATACACATGAGGAAGGAATAAGCCTAGATTTTACATAGGCTTAGATTTTACAGACGGCGCGATCACGCATATCATGCTGTCCGGGCCGCGGCACGCGCCGACGGCGAATCCGCTGTATTCCCGAATTACCTGTTGTTGTAGAGGTCTGGACTGTGATGGCTGAACGTACTGTAGATGTGCTGCTGGTTGGCGGCGGAGTGATGAGCGCGACGCTGGCGACACTGCTGGTACAGCTGGACCCGACCCTGAAGATCGCGATGGTGGAGCGCCTCGATGAGGTCGCGCGCGAAAGTACCGATGGCTGGAACAACGCGGGTACCGGCCATGCCGGTTATTGCGAGCTCAATTACACGCCGCAGAACGCAGAAGGCGAGGTCAGCATTGATCGCGCGCTCGGCATCAACGCCGCATTCGAAGTCTCCCTGCAATATTGGTCGCACCTTGTCGAGCAAGGCATGTTGCCGACCCCTGCGCAGTTCATCAATCCAACGCCGCATGAGAGTTTCGTCTGGGGCGCGCAGGATGTCGAATTCCTGCGCAAGCGCCACCAGCTACTGAGTCGCCATCACCTGTTCAAGGATATGCAGTTCTCCGACGATCCGACGCGCATCGCTGACTGGATGCCGCTGGTAATGGCTGCGCGCGATCGCGGCCAGCCTGTCGCGGCGACACGCGTGGATTACGGCAGCGATGTCGATTTCGGTTCGCTGACGCGGCACATGATCCAGTCACTGCAGGCGCAGCCGACGTTCGAGTTGCTGCTGGGGCAGGCGGTCAAGGATCTTCGCCGCGATCGTCAAGGCCGCTGGCAGGTGCGCTTGCAAGGCCGTACCAGTCGCAAGCGTCAGACACTGCATGCTGATTTCGTCTTCCTCGGCGCCGGTGGTGGCGCCTTGCCCCTGCTGCAGAAATCCGGCATCCCGGAAGCCAGGGGTTACGGTGGATTCCCGGTGAGCGGCCAGTGGCTCGTCTGCCACAATCCGGACATCGTTCGCCAGCATCGTTCCAAGGTCTACGGCAAGGCGCCGGTCGGCGCGCCGCCCATGTCGGTGCCGCATCTGGATACCCGCATCATCGATGGCGAGCCGGCGTTGCTGTTCGGTCCCTATGCGGGATTCACCACCAAGTTCCTCAAGCAGGGGTCGCTACTGGATCTGGCGACTTCGGTCAGAGCTGGCAACCTCAAGCCGATCGTGAAGGCCGGGCTGCACAATCTGGATCTGACGCGCTACCTGGTGAGCGAGGTGTTCCAGTCGCAAAAGACGCGCCTCGCGTCGCTGCGCATGTTCTATCCCGAAGCCCGTTCGCGCGACTGGAAGCTGGCCACTGCGGGCCAGCGCGTGCAGATCATCAAGCATTGCGACGACAAGGGCGGCAAGCTGGAATTCGGGACCGAGATCGTCGCCGCCCGGGATGGATCGTTGGCGGCGCTGCTGGGCGCTTCGCCTGGCGCCTCGACCTCGGTGCAGGCGATGATCGAAGTGCTGGAACGCTGTTTCGGAGACCGCATGAAGAGCCAGGCTTGGCGCGACAAGATGCGGGAAATGGTGCCGTCCTACGGTCGCTCGCTAGTGCAGGATGCTGACTTGACCGCCGTGGTGCGGCAACGGACATTGAAGACATTGAAGCTGGGATGAGATCCCGGGCCGGGAAATGAAAAACGGGAGCATGAGCTCCCGTTTTTTGCATTCAGCGTTCGAATTAACGATGACGCTGTCGATTCACGTACAACCTTAGCGGTTGCAGACGTACATCGTGACTTCGAAGCCAAAACGCATTTCAGTAGCAGCTGGTTTGGTCCACATGATGCATCTCCTTAAAGTTCTATGGTTAAAATGATGTTGTAATGCTATGACTGCATTGTGCGCGCCGGGTTTGCCGACGGCACTGCACGCATTCATGAATGCGACCTCATGATTTTCATGATTAGGCATGCATGGGCCGGCATCGGCTGGCTGTGGTCGCCATGATGCACTGACGCTGGGCTGCGCTAGGCTGGGCAGGGCGGTGTCCCAATAAAAACGATAAGGAGAGAGAAGTATGCTGGTGAGAGTGTGCAAGATATTCCTGATCCAATGTATCGGCCTGTTCGCGCTGGTCGTCGCCTATAACAACGTGGTCGATTACCAGACCAACTTCGCCTTCGTGCAGCACGTGTTGTCGATGGATACGATCTCTCCTGACGCACAGCTGAAAACACGGGCCATCACGCTGCCCTATCTGCATCACGCGGTCTATGTCTCCATTATTCTCGGTGAATTCGTCACCGCCTTGCTCTGCCTGCTAGGCTCCGTGCAGCTGGTGCGCAAGGTGCGCGCCGGTGCGCTGGTGTTCAACAAGGCCAAGGCGATGGCCATCGCTGGCCTCGTCAACGGCTTCATCCTGTGGTTCTTCGGCTTCATGACGGTCGGTGCCGAATGGTTCCTGATGTGGCAGTCGGAGGACTGGAACGGTCAGGAAGCGGCCTTCCGTTTTATCGTTTGTATCGGTATCGTGCTGATTGCCGTGCTACATGACGATAAACCCCTGATCTGATTTTGCTGTCCTCCCCCTTATGAATAAACATCTCAAGACTTTCCTGTGGATACTGGTGGCTGTCCTCGGCGCCAGCGCGGTCGGCGGCATCGCGCTCAATCGCGGCGAGAGCATCAATGCCTTGTGGTTCGTCACCGCCGCCGTCTGCGTCTATGCCATCGCCTACCGTTTCTATGCCGCCTGGATCGCGGCCAAGGTGCTGGTGCTGGATCCGACCCGGGCGACGCCCGCCGAGCGCCTGAACAACGGCCGCGACTTTATCCCGACCAATAAATGGATCGTCTTCGGCCATCATTTCGCCGCGATCGCTGGCCCTGGGCCGCTGGTCGGCCCGACGCTGGCGGCGCAATTCGGTTACCTGCCAGGCACGCTCTGGATCCTGATCGGCGCCGTGCTCGGCGGCGCGGTGCAGGATATGGTCACCCTGTTCTATTCCACCCGGCGCAACGGCCGCAGCCTGGGCCAGATGGCGCGCGATGAGCTGGGGCCGGTCGGTGGCGCTGCGGCCCTGATCGGCACCTTCGCCATCATGATCATCCTCATCGCCGTGCTCGGCCTGGTGGTGGTCAATGCCATGAAACACAGCCCGTGGGCGACCTCCACCGTCGCTGCGACCATTCCCATCGCCATGATCGTTGGCCTCTATATGCGTAACTTCCGCGTCGGCAAGGTGCTCGAAGCCTCCGCGCTGGGCGTCATCCTCCTCTTGCTAGCGGTCGCCGCGGGCGGCTGGATCGACCATCAGCCGGCATTGCGCGTGCTGTTCGACCACGAAGGCCTGTCGCTGGCCTGGGTCGTCATCGCCTATGGCTTCGCCGCCGCCATCCTGCCGGTGTGGCTGTTGCTGGCGCCGCGCGATTACCTGTCGACCTTCATGAAGCTGGGCACGGTGATCCTGCTTGCCATCGCCATCGTCATCCTGCAACCCGAGGTGAAGATGCCGGCACTGACGCAGTTCATCGATGGCAGTGGACCCATCTTCGGCGGCAAGCTCTTCCCCTTCGTCTTCATCACCATCGCTTGCGGCGCCATCTCGGGTTTTCACGCACTCATCTCGTCCGGCACCACGCCCAAGTTGCTGGAGAACGAGCGCGATATCCGCATGATCGGTTACGGCGGCATGCTGCTCGAATCCTTCGTCGCCATCATGGCCATGATCGCCGCCACCGTGCTCGAGCCTGGCGTGTTCTTCGCCATCAACAGCCCGGCCGGCGTCGTCGGCAAGGAGGCCGTCGATGCGGTAGCGACCATCAATGGCTGGGGCTTCGCGGTCACGGTCGAGCAGATGCAGCAGCTGGCGCATGCCATGGGCGAATCGACGCTGTTCGCCCGCACTGGCGGGGCACCCTCGCTGGCGGTGGGCATGGCCAGCATCTTCGGCAGCGCGTTCGGTGAACACCTGCTGGCCTTGTGGTACCACTTCGCCATCATGTTCGAGGCGATCTTCATCCTGACCACGCTCGATGCCGGTACGCGCGTCGGCCGGTTCATGTTGCAGGACATGCTGGGTAATATCTGGCCGCGCATGGCCGAGACGTCTTGGTATCCGTCGGTGTTGATCAGCAGTGCGCTGGTGGTGGCAGGCTGGGGCTATTTCCTCTACATCG
>CAMLMA010000001.1 GCA_946481065.1 uncultured Nitrosomonadales bacterium | reverse complement strand
GTTCGCCGTCGCGGATGAGGTCTCGCGCCCTCTGCAGGGCGACGATGGACGGGATATTGAGGCTACGCGCCAGGATCGCCGTGTGCGAGGTGGCGCCGCCGACATCGGTGATGAAGGCGGCGAACTGGTGCTGCTTGAACTGGATGGCATCGGCCGGCGACAGGTCATGCGCCACGAGGATGATGGCGCTCTCCTGCTCCCTGACAGCGACTTGGCTCGGATGCCCGAGCAGCACCTTGATCACGCGCTCGACCACTTGCACCACATCCTGCTTGCGCTCACGCAGGTATTCGTCCTCGATCTGTTCGAATTGCTGGACCAGATCGTCCATCTGCTGCTTGATCGCCCATTCGGCGTTGCACTGCTCCTCGCGGATGATGCGCTTGGGCTCCTCCGACAGGTGCTTGTCGGCGAGGATCATGAGATGCGTGTTGACGAAGGCGCCGATCTCGGCTGGCGAGCCTGCCGGCAATTGACGGCGGATGACGTCGAGATCCTGCTTGACCTTATCGACGGCTCCTTCGAAACGCGTGACTTCCTGTTCGATGAGTTTCTTCGGTACCTGGTAATGCACGACTTCGAGCAAGGCATGCGACACCAGATGCGCATGGCCGATGGCGATGCCTGAAGAGACGGCCACCCCATGCATGGTAAAACTCATCGCCTCACTCCCTGACTCGTCGATACTTTGTTGCCGGCCCCGCTCATTCCTTGTCGTACTCGATGTACTGCCTGCGTCATTCGCTCGTTGGCGCCGCACCTCGACTTCGCATGGCACGAGGCTGCGGAGGAAGTTAAGCCGAGGAATGAAATACTCTGATTACGCATCAAGCTTGTTCCCGTCATTCCGGCTCCCCGAAACGGTTGGTGATGAGATCGATCAGCGCCTCCATCGCGGCCTGTTCGTCCTTGCCCTCGGCTTCGAGCGTGATCTTGCTGCCTTTGCTGGCGGCCAGCATCATCACGCCCATGATGCTCTTGGCGTTGACGCGGCGGCCGTTACGTTCGATCCAGATATCGCTGTTATAGATACTGGCGGTCTGCGTCAGCTTGGTCGAGGCGCGCGCGTGCAACCCCAGTTTATTGATGATTTCTATCTCATGCTTGATCATGGTGACGACATGTATCCTTGGTAAAATGTACAACGCCTTCGTGGCCGCCGCTCAGCGCCTTTTCCACCAGCGGCAGGATGCTGCCGTTGCGATAAGTCAGCGCCCGTACCAGCATCGGCAGGTTGACCCCGGCGACGCCTTCCACCTTGCCCGGCACCAGCAGCTTGCTGACCAGATTGCAGGGCGTAGCGCCGTAGATGTCCGACATGATGAGCACGCCCTGGCCTTCATCCAGCTCCTTCACCATCTGCTGCGCCTGTGGCAACAACCCCGCCGGGTCGTCATGGGTGCCGACGCCCAGTTGCTTCAACATCGGGGGGCGCGTGCCCATGACATGGCTGGCACAATGGATCAGGCTTTCACCCAGCGTGCCATGCGCGATGATCAGAATTCCTATCATGATATGTATGTCCTCTTTGGCAGCGTGCACGACGGTAATCGTGGCGGCTACTCTAATTCGCGGTGCCTGATGAGCACCTTTTGTTGCTGGTTGCGAAAAAACTCCCCTAACCGTTCGACAAAATACACCGAGCGATGTTGCCCTCCCGTGCAGCCGATCGCCACAGTGAGATAGCTACGATTGTCGCGGATGAAACACGGCAACCAGCGCGCGACGAAACGCTGGATGTCGTCATACATCATGCCCACGGTCTCCTGGCTCTCCAGGAACTGCCGCACGGGCGCATCCTTTCCGGTGAGCGGGCGCAGCACGGGATCGTAATGCGGATTGGGCAGGCAGCGGATATCGAAGACGTAATCGGCATCGAGCGGGATGCCGTGCTTGAAGCCGAACGAAGCGAAGAACAGGGTCAGGCCGTTAGTGTCGTTGGCGACGAAGTCGCGTACCCAGTTGCGCAACTTGCTGGCGCTGAGATTGCTGGTGTCGATGCGATGGCCGAGGTCCGCAAGCGGGCTCAGCAGGTCGCGCTCCTGGCGGATGTGCTCGGCCAGGGTGCGGCTCTCGTCGCCCGTGCTCAGGGGGTGCCGGCGCCGCGTCTCGCTGAAGCGCTTGACCAGGGTCTCGACGCTGGATTCAAGGAACAGCACCTGCACCGTGATGCCTCGGTCGCGTAGCTGCTGGATGTTGTCGGGCAGCGCTTCGAGCGCTGCACTGCGGGTATCGACGCTGACCGCGACACGGTCCTGCATGGCGGCGCTGAGGTCCTGCGAGATCTGCGGCAGCAGGGTCGCCGGCAGGTTATCGACGCAGTAGTAGCCGCTGTCTTCCAGCGCCCTCAGTGCGACGCTCTTGCCCGAGCCGGAGAGACCGGTGAGGATGATCAGTTGCATCAGGGGGTGGTCCGGCGTTTTTTGGGCGTGGCGGTCGTGCTCTTGGCGAGGCGGCTCATCTCGCGATGCTGGCGCTGCATGAATTGCTTGGTGCCGTTGATGCCGCGCAAGAGCAGCATGTGGTTGCGCACGGCGACCTCGACCAGCACGGCGATGTTGCGGCCGGCGGCGACGGGGATGGTGTTCTTGGGGACTTTGACCCCGAGGATCTTTTCGCTCTGCGACTTGATCTTGAGGCGGTCGAGCAGTTCGGGCGCCATCTTGTCCGCCATCTCCAGCTGCACGATGAGATCGAGCGGCTTGGTCGGCTTGACGGCGTTATCGCCGAACAGCGCGCGGATATTGAGGATGCCGAGACCGCGTACTTCGAGGAAATCCTGTAGCAGTTCAGGGCATCGGCCTTCGAGCCGATCCGGCGCGACACGAAAGAAATCGACGATGTCATCGGCGACCAGGCGATGACCGCGCGAGATCAATTCCAGCGCCAGCTCGCTCTTGCCGATGGCGGGGTTGCCCTGGATCAGCACGCCGAAGCCCTGCACCTCGATGAACACGCCATGCCGGCTGACCGATTCGGCCACGGCCTGGGCAAGGTAATGGCTCAGCACATCCATCAGCCCCGGGCTTTGCAGGGGCGAGGTGAACAGCGGCGTATGGTAAAGATCGGCGGCCTTGGTCAGCTGCGACGGCGCGACTTCGCCGTTGGCGACGACGACAGCGGCAAGGTCGGTGGAAAAGAGATTCTGGATCGCCTGCTGCAGCTCTTTTTCCTGCAGGCTGCGCAGGTAATCCATCTCGGCGCAACCCAGCACCTGGACACGGTTGGGATGCACGAAATTGAGATGGCCGATCAGCGCCAGCGAGGGTTTGGTCACCCGTTCGCTGCTCAGCAGGTTGTCCCCGCCGTTGAGGCCTGCCACCCACTTGAGTTTGAGCGGGTGGCGGGTGTCTTTGAACAATTGCCCTACGCTGATCTCAGCCATGGTTGACACCTGTTGTAAGGGCGGGCGGCTTGGTCGCCGGCGCATTCGAATCGTGCCCGTGCAAAGGATGTGCAGTTTGGGCGTCACCTGCCGTGCAGCCTGGCTTGCACTGAGGCATGGTCTTTTCGGTTCTCATGTTGCCTGCGCTTCGCATCTCGTCCTGCTCGTCAGGTGATGCTGCTTACTCGGCAGCCTGGTGTTTCACGCCACCATCGCTCTTGTGATGATCGCTCATTTTCTCCTTGTGCTTCAGCACCTGGCGATCCAGTTTGTCGGCCAGCATGTCGATGGCGCTATACATGTTCTCGTCACTACAGGTAGCGTGCAGATCGTTACCCGGAACATGCAGCGTCGCCTCGACCTTCTGGATCAGCTTTTCCACGCTGAGCGTCACTTTGACGTCGATGACATGATCGAAGTGATTACTGACGCGCGTCAGTTTGCTGAGGACATATTCACGCAAAGCTGGGGTGACATCGAGATGATGGCCGGTTAGTTGCAAGTTCATGATGCTCTCCTTCAGTGGTTCGCGCAGGTCACAACGACTTGCGCTGGTTTGCCGCGGGTATCTGCAGAGACTCGCGGTATTTCGCGATGGTGCGTCGGGCGACGACGATGCCCTGTTTGCCGAGGATGTCGGTGATCTGGTTATCCGACAGGGGTTTCTTCGGGTTCTCTTCATTCACCATCTGTTTGATCAATGCCCGGATCGCCGTGGCGGAACAGGCGCCTCCGGATTCGGTAGCGACATGGCTGCCGAAGAAATACTTCAGTTCATAAACGCCACGCGGAGTGAGCATGTACTTGCGTGTCGTCACGCGTGATACGGTGGATTCATGCAGGCCCAGCTCGTCTGCGATCTCGCGCAGCACCAGCGGCCGCATGGCGACCTCGCCATGCTCGAAGAAGTTGCGCTGGCGGTCGACGATGGCCTGCGATACGCGCAGGATGGTGGAAAAGCGTTGCTGGATGTTCTTGATCATCCATTTCGCCTCCTGCATCTGGCTCATCAGGTACTGGCTCGAGCTGTCGCGGTTGCGCTTCAATATGCCGGCATACAACTGGTTGATCCGCAGCTTGGGCACCACTTCGTCGTTGAGGCTGGCGATCCAGATCCCCTTGATCTTCTTGACGATGATCTCGTGCTGGATGTAATGGTCCGACGCGATCTGGGTGAAAGCGTTGCCCGGGCGAGGGTTGAGCTGCTTGATGAGCTGTTGCACGCCGCGCAGGGCCTCGTCATCACACCCCAGCAGTTTGCGCAGTCGCACGTAATCGCGTGCCGCCAGCAGCGGCAGGTGCTGTTCGGCGACCATGATCGCCTGTTGCAGCCCCGGCGTGTCTTCCGGCATGGCTTTCAGTTGCAGTGCCAGGCATTCGGCCAGGCTGCGTGCGCCGACACCGGGTGGATCCAGGTGCTGGATATGCTTGAGCGCGGTCTCCAGCTCCATCGGGTCGACTTCGTATTCTTCCGGCAGCAATTCGGCCAGTTCTTCCAGTGACTGCTCCAGGTAACCATCGTCGCTGATGGCGTCGACCAATAGCAGCGACAGGTTCTGGTCACGTTCCGACAGCGGCATGAGCTTGAGCTGGCCGAGCAGGTGTTCGCGCAGGGTGAGGCTGACCGCTTCCTGATAGGTGAAATCGTTGTCGTCGTCGCTACCGGCGCTGCTTTCGTCCCAGCGATTGCTGCCGCCGGAGAATTCGACATAGTCCTCGCCACCGCCACCGAACTCGTCCTGCCGCGGCGCTTCCGCCTCCGGGGTTTCAGCCGGTGCCGCGACGCTGGTCTCGGCACCATTGGGCATGGGCGTGAAGCTTTCGGCCTCGCCGCCGTCTTCCGGCCTGTCGGTGCGCTCAAGCAGAGGGTTGGCCTGCAGCAGGCTTTCCAGTTCCTGGTTGAGTTCCTGTGTGGAGAGCTGCAACAGTCGGATGGACTGCTGCAGCTGCGGCGTCAATGCCAGATGTTGCGAGAATTTGAGCTGTAAACTTTGCTTCATGATCTTGCTGTGTTCCGCCTTGCGCCCTTAGAGGCGGAAATCCCTGCCCAGATAGACTTCTCTCACGCTGTCGTTATGGATGATCTCGCTGGGCGCGCCGGAAGCGAATACGCGCCCTTCATTGACAATATACGCCCGATCGCAGATGCCGAGGGTTTCTCTTACATTGTGGTCGGTGATGAGCACGCCGATATTGCGCTCGGTCAGGAAACGGATGATCTTCTGGATATCGAGCACCGCGATCGGGTCGATGCCGGCAAACGGTTCGTCGAGCAGGATGAAACGCGGATTGGTCGCCAGGCAGCGGGCGATCTCCACCCGGCGGCGCTCGCCGCCCGAGAGGCTCACTGCCATGTTGTGGCGGATATGGGTGATGTGCAGTTCCTGTAGCAGCTGCTCCAGTTGCAACTTCATCTGTTCGGGCGAGAACTTCTGCAGTTCGAGGATCGAGAGGATGTTCTCTTCCACCGTCATCTTGCGGAAGATCGACGGTTCCTGGGGCAGGTAGGCAAGCCCCATGCGCGCGCGCAGGTGGATCGGCAGGCGGCTGATGTCCTTGCCGTCGAGCAGGATGCGGCCATCGTCCAGCGGCACCAAGCCGACGATCATGTAAAAACTGGTGGTCTTGCCGGCGCCGTTGGGGCCGAGCAGGCCAACGACTTCGCCGCTCACCAGGTTCAGCGAGATATCCTGCACCACGGTGCGCGATTTGTACTTCTTGCGCAGTCCTTCGACGATCAGTTCACTCATTGGATGGTTCGCTCTTGCTTCCGTATTCGGTCAGGGTTCATTGGGGCCGGGCATTCGTTGACGCTTAGATAGCTCACTGGCCTTCGGCCGGGGCCGGTTTCTTCTTCGGCTGGATGACAGCGCGCACTCGTCCGGTCGGCGTGCCTGCGGTGGCGGCCTGTGAACCGCCGCCGATGACTTCGGCGTACTCCGAGTTGGCGTCATACATGATGTAATCGCCGTGGACGATGTCGTCGCCGCGTTTCACCCAGGCTTTGGTGAACAGTTGTACCTTGTCCATGCGGCCGTCATATTCGATCCGCTGGCCACTGCCTTCCATGTACTCGTTCTTGCCTTCCATCTTCTGTTTGAAGGTCGAGGGCTTTTGCGGGTTGCCGTAGGTGG
This sequence comes from uncultured Nitrosomonadales bacterium, assembly GCA_946481065.1. Next base: position 53,274 of record CAMLMA010000001.1, on the reverse strand, counting down.
TGCTGTGCTGGAAGCCGTCCTTGTCCTCGCGCACGACGAGCTTGTCGCCCTTGATGACCAGCGTGCCCTGCGTCAGGATGACATTCCCGGTGTAGGTGCTGGTCTTCTTGGCGTCGTTGACCATGACCGTATCCGCCTCGAGATCGATAGGCTTGTCCCGGTCAGCCTTTTCCGCAAAGGCGTGAGGCGGGGCCAGGGCCAGCAGGGTCATGAGCAAGCTAAGGCGATGCAGGTTCATAGGTTCTCCGTATGCGGGTGCTATTGTTGGCCGGTTTGGTCACGGATCGGTCGGCCTGGTTATCGGGTTTTGAAGTGGGCTGCTTCTTGCTGGGGCTTTGCGGGCTGACGATTTCCGAGCTGGCGCTGGACGCACTCGGCTTTTTGACCGGCTGTTTGGAATAAGTCGGCCTTGGCGCGTTGGACTTCCTGCCGGTCGGCGCCGGTTTGACATAGTGTGCGCGTACCCGGCTGTGCAGCTCCAGCGTTTTCAGCTTCTTGTTGTAGATCATGCCGACGGCATGGATCACGGTCTCTGGCGCCTGGCGGATCACCACTGCCTTGTCCGTGGTGGCAAGTTCCTTGTCCGGCACGATGTTGAGGAAGGTGGTCGTCACCGTCATCTCGCCGCGGTCCTTGAAGGCCTGGCGCACGACTTTCACATTGCCGATGAACTGCACGTTCTCGCCGTTGCTGGAGACGAAACCGCGATCGCCTTCGATCTGGGTATAGGGTTTGTCCACCGAATACTGCGTGAAATGCGGTTTCTTCAGCTCGGTGCTGTCGTCATCCGGATAGTGTTTCATTTCAGCCGCCGAGAGCACGTATTTGAGGTCGCCGTTGACGTCGGTGCGCGTGGTCGTGAAGTAATTGAGGATGTAATCCGGGTCATGCCGGTTGCTGCCGTCGAGTTTGTGTTCCGGGGGTTGCACGCTACGCTCGATCCACAGGGTCAATAACGCCAGCAGCGCCAGCAATGCCAACGGGAAGAGGATGGTCGGACGCCCCAGCATGTACGATGCAGCCCTCTCGCTTATTCCAGGAATCTTGCCATCTGGCCATCGAAGGTTCCCTGCGCCTTCATGATCAGTTCACATACTTCGCGCACAGCGCCGAACCCGGCCTGGCGTTCCGTCGTGTAATGCACGTACTGTTTCACCAGCGGCATGGCATGTGGTACGGTGACCGCGAGGCCACAGCGGCGCAGCGGCGGCAGGTCGACGACGTCATCGCCCATGAACGCACATTCCTCGGCGCTGATGCCCGTATCCTTGAGCAGCTGTTCGAAAGCCACCAGCTTGTTCTCCGCGCCTTGGTAAACGAGCTTGGCCTTGATGTTCTTGGCGCGTTCGACCACCACGTTCGAGGTGCGCGCCGTGACCAGCGCGATCTGGATGCCAGTGGCGGTGAGCATCTTGAGCCCAAGGCCGTCGAGCGAGTGGAACATCTTGGATTCCAGGCCTTCATCGCTGAGCATGAGGCCACCATTGGTCATGACGCCATCGACGTCGAAAGCTACGATCTTGATGCGCTTGGCGCGCTGTTCTACGGGTGTCATTCAAACGACCTTTGCCATCAACAGGTCGTGCATGTTCAATGCGCCGACCAATTCGCCCTGCTGGTCGACGACCAGCAGGCTCGTGATCTTCTTCTTTTCCATGCATTCCACCGCGTCCACCGCCAGTTGTGTCGGCAGGATGGTCAGCGGGTCTGCGTGCATGACTTGTCGCATGGTCGTACCAGCGACATTGATGCCCTGTTCGAAGGTACGTCGCAGATCGCCGTCGGTGAAGATGCCGACGGACCGGCCGTCATCGTCGACGACCGCAGTCATGCCCAGGCCCTTGCGGGACATCTCGAGCAGACCGGCGGAGAGCGCCGCATCGAGGTGTACGGTGGGAATGGCCTCGCCGTGGCGCATGACGTCGCTGACATGCAGCAACAGTCTGCGGCCGAGCTGGCCGCCCGGATGCGAACGGGCGAAATCCTCGGCGGAGAATCCGCGCATGTCGAGCACCGTCACCGCCAGCGCATCACCCAGCGCCAGGGCCGCGGTGGTGCTGGCCGTAGGCGAGAGGCCGAGCGGGCAGGCTTCCTGGTCGACATGGGCGTCGAGATGGACGTCAGCCTCGCGCGCCAGCGATGAGCGCGTGTTGCCGGTGATGCTGATGAGTTTCGCGCCCATGCGCTTGAGCAAGGGCAGGATGGCGAGCAGCTCGTCGCTTTCGCCGGAATTGGAGAGCGCGATGACGACATCGTCGCGCGTGATCATGCCCAGGTCGCCGTGGCTGGCTTCGGCCGGGTGCATGAAGAAGGATGGGGTGCCGGTGCTGGCGAGGGTCGCGGCGATCTTGCAGCCGATATGGCCGGATTTCCCCATGCCGCTCACCACAACGCGCCCGCGGCATTGTAAAATGAGCTCGACAGCGCGGTTGAAGCTTGCATCGAGTCGCTGGGCAAGCGCTTCGACCGCGCGCGCCTCGATCTCAAGTACCTCCCGGGCCAGAGCCAGCGGTTGCTTCGCATCGGCAGCTCGCGGCGCGCTGGTGGTTTGTGGATTCGGTGTTCCCATGGCTCAAGTATAAAAGGGAATGTCATGCGAATAAAGGTGATGAAAGCAAATTAGCACGATTTTTGCTAAGGGCCATGCCAAGGGCTTGCCGACACCCATGCCGCGCCGCCACATATCGACCATCTCCGGTCACAAGTCCATGAAGGAATATTGAACAGCTCATGCAAGATACGCTGCCGACCATACTGATCCTGCTGACCAGTTCCGTACTGGTGGTAGCCCTGTTCCGCGCACTCAACCTGCCGACGATGCTGGCCTATTTCCTGGTCGGCCTGGCGCTCGGCCCGGAGACCTCCGGCATCCTGCCGGACACCGAAGCCAACCGCGAGCTGGCGGAATTCGGCATCGTCTTCCTCATGTTCAGCATCGGCCTCGAATTCAGCCTGCCGCAACTCTATTCCATGCGTCGTGTGGTGCTAGGCCTCGGCGGCGCGCAGGTGGTCGTCACCATGCTGCTGGCGATGGGCGTGTGCATGCTGTTCGGGCTCAGCTGGCAGACGGCGCTGGTGATCAGCGGCGCCTTCGCCATGTCGTCCACCGCCATCGTTTCCAAGATGCTGGTCGAGCGGCTCGACATCAACTCGCGTCATGGCCGGCTCGCGATCGGCGTACTGTTGTTCCAGGATATCGCCGTGGTGCCTTTGCTGGTGATGATCCCGGCGCTGGCAGCGCAGCCCGAGGACCTGATGGCGACCCTGGGGATCGCCGGTCTCAAGGCCGCCGCCGTACTGACGCTGCTGTTCGTCTTCGGCAAGACCCTGATGAACCGGTGGTTCAGCCTGGTCGCACGTCAGCGTTCGCGCGAGCTCTTCGTGCTCAACGTCCTTATGGTGACGCTGATCCTCGCCTTCGCCACCAAGATGGCGGGCCTCTCCTATGCGCTTGGCGCCTTCATCGCCGGGATGCTGATCTCAGAGACGCATTACCGCTACCAGGTGGAATCCGATATCGCCGCGTTCCGCGACATCCTGCTCGGCCTGTTCTTCATCACCGTCGGCATGCTGCTCGATGTGCACGAAGTCTACGACCACGCTGGCCTGGTGCTGCTCGTGGTCACCGCATTGTTGTTCGGCAAGAGCCTGATCATCGCGGTCTTGAGCCGCTTGTTCGGCTATGAGCCCGGGGTTGCCGTGCGTGCCGGCGTGACGCTGGCGCAAGCCGGCGAATTCAGTTTCGTGCTACTGGCGCTGGGTCTGGACAAGGGCCTGATCAGCGGGCCGACGCTGCAGATCGTGCTCGCCGGGTCGCTGTTGTCGATGGTGGCGGCGCCGTTCGTCATCCAGCAGAACCTGCGTATCGCGGAATTCTTCGCGCGCAGCTATACACGCAACCGCAAACACCAGATCGAAGGCATCGAAGAGGTCGGCAAGCATCTGTCGGATCACGTCATCATCTGCGGGTTCGGGCGTAGCGGCCAGTATCTCGCGCGTTTCCTGACCGAAGAGAAGATCCCCTTCATCGCCCTCGATATCGACCCGACCCGCGTGCAGGAAGCAGCGGCCGCCGGCGAACGCGTGATGTACGGCGATGCCACCCGCCGCATCGTATTGCGGGCGGCCGGGCTCGATCGCGCACGTGCGCTCATCATCAGCTACAACGATGTGCATGGCGCCATGAAGATCCTGCACGTGCTGCGAGAGAACCATCCGGAGCTGCCTGTGATCGTGCGCACGGTGGACGATACCAACATGGAGGCCTTCCGTGCCGCCGGCGCGACCGAGGTCGTGCCCGAAGTCCTCGAGGGTAGCTTGATGCTGGCGTCGCACGCGCTGGTGCTGCTCGGGGTGCCGCTGACGCGCGTCATCAAGCGTATCCGCAGTTTCCGCGAGGAGCATTACAAGATGTTCCGCGGCTTCTTCCATGGCGTCACCGATGCCGAGCAGGAAGCCCTGGAAAAGAGCCAGCCACGCCTGCATTCTGTGGTGATCCCGGCATCGGCCTACTGTATCGGTAAACGCGTCATGGACATGGGGCTGGAAGGCTATGCCGTGGAAGTGAAGACCATCCGGCGCAACAGCTTCAAACCCTATGACGCCGAACCCAGTTCCAATTTCCTCGAAGGCGATATCGTGGTGCTGCTAGGCAAGCCTGAGGCCCTGATCCGGGCCGAAAAACTCATGCTGACGGGCAGGTGAGGCGATGAACATGCGAGTCGTGGTCGCCGGTGGCGGCATCGTCGGGTGCATGACCGCACTCGAACTCAAGAACCGCGGTTGCGAGGTCACGCTGGTCGACCGGAATGTGGTCGCCAGCCAGACCTCGGGCGAATCCTCGTGGGCGGGCGCCGGGATCCTGTTCCCCCTGCTGCCGTGGATGTATGCCGATGCGGTCAACCAGCTGACCATGGCTGGCGCCGCGATCTACCCCGAATTCTGCGAGGAGTTGCTGGCCGAGACCGGCATCGATCCGGAATACCGGCGCTCGGGCATGCTGTTGTTGCCGACATTCGATATGGCGCAGGCCTTGCAGTGGTCTGCGCGGCAGGGCATCGAAGCGCAACAGGTGCCTGCGGCGTCCTATCCGGCGCTACTTTCGCCCAAGGGCGATACTGCCTTGTGGCTCCCGCGCGTCGGCCAGGTCAGGCCGCCCAACGTGCTTCAGGCCTTGCGTGCCTATCTGCTCAAGCGCGGCGTCAGGTTACTGGAAAAAACCGAACTCAAGCCCCTGCAGATGCAGGATGAGTTGCAACACTGGGAGACACTGGATGGCGAAACCCTGCATGCCGACCGGTTCGTGGTGACTTCAGGCGCGTGGAGTTTCGACCTGCTCAAGGAGACGGCGGCCAGGCTCAAGATCAAGCCCATGCGCGGCCAGATCCTGCTCTACCAGCAACCGCCGGGCGGCTTGCAGCACATGGTCTATCGTGAGGGTTTTTACATGGTGCCGCGTCGCGATGGCGTCATGCTCGCCGGCAGCACGCTGGAGGATGTGGGGTTCGATCCGGGTACGACTGAGGATGTACGTGTCGAGATGCAGGCCAAGGCCGAAGCCATCCTGCCTGCACTCAAGCAGCAGCCCGTGCTCAAGCACTGGAGTGGTCTGCGTCCGGGTACGCCGGAGAATCTGCCGGCCATCTGTGCGCATCCGCAGGTGGGGAACCTGTATCTCAATACCGGCCATTTCCGTTATGGCCTGACCATGGCACCCGCGGCAGCGCGCATGGCTGCGGCGCTGATCTGCGGCGAGAAGCCCATGCTGGATCCTGCGCCGTTCAGACTCAAAGACTAGATCTTGGTCCGCTAGCTCAGTCCGCTGGTCGTTGATCCGCTTGCCAATGTCCCGATTTCCCGCCCTGCTTCTCCAGCAAACGGATGTCGCTGATGGTCATGCCGCGATCCACCGCCTTGCACATGTCGTAGATGGTCAGCAGAGCGACGCTGGTGGCGGTGAGGGCTTCCATCTCGACGCCGGTCTTGCCGTAGGTTTCGGCGGTCACGGTGCAGTGGATGCTACTCGTCGCTTCGTCGATGTCGAAAGCGACCGCGACTTTCGTCAGGCTGATGGGATGGCACAGCGGAATGAGGTCCGACGTCCGCTTGGATGCCTGGATGCCGGCGATGCGCGCGATGCCGAGTACGTCGCCTTTCTTGGCGTCACCTTTCAGGATGTGGGCCAGCGTCGCCGGCAACATGCGGATGCTGCCGCCCGCCCTTGCGATGCGGTGCGTCTCGGACTTTGCGCCGACATCGACCATGTGGGCCTGGCCGCTGCTGTCAAAATGGGTGAGTTCGCTCATGGCCTGCCTGCTTGCTTTCCTGTTGATCGATGCCGAACGCATCGATTCCCTGTGAATCGATTTTAAACTGGGCTGAACTTGGAACTTAACCCCGCTATCATAGCAGTATGAAATTCATCTCTTCCATCTTGCTGCTGAGCCTGCTGTCGACCACGCTTTCCTCAGCGGCCCGCGCCGACAACATCAACCTGCCGGAACTCGGCGATGCTTCGGCGACCGTGCTCTCCCCCCTGCAGGAGGAGCGTATCGCCGAGCAGATCATGCGCGACGTCTACAACAGCAACCAGGTGCTGCAGGATGCCGAGGTCACGGACTATGTCACCGCGCTCGGCTTGCGCCTTGGCGCTAACAGCCCGAATCCGCAGCAGACCTTCCGTTTCTTCGTGGTCAAGGATAACTCCATCAACGCCTTCGCCATGCCGGGTGGCGTCATCGGCGTGCATACCGGCCTGATCGTCGCTGCCAACAATGAGTCCGAAGTGGCTGGCGTCCTTGGCCATGAGATCGGGCACGTCGTGCAGCACCATCTGGCGCGTATGCTGGCCCAGCAGAAGACCGATTCCATCATCAGCATGGCCGGCATGGCGCTGGCACTGCTGGCGGCGCGCGGTAGTCCGCAGCTCAGTGGCGGCGCGATGGCGGCAGCTTCCGCCGGGTCGATCCAGCGTCAGCTGGATTACACCCGCGAACACGAACGCGAAGCCGATCGTGTCGGCTTCCAGATCATGCAGAAAGCCGGGTTCGATACACGCGCGCTGGCGACTTTCTTCGAGACCCTGCAAAAGGGTTCGCGCTTCTCCGACGGTAGTGCCCCCTCCTTCCTGCGCACCCACCCGCTGACTTCCGAGCGTATCGCCGATGTGCGTGGGCGTGCGGAAGCCGCGGCCAACTATCGCATGTTGCCTTTCAGCCCGGATTTCGAATACGTCAAAGCCAAGCTGGTGGCGGCGCTCGGTACGCCACAACAGGCGATCAGCGTGTTCCGCCAGAATCTGCAGGAGAAACGTTACACCACCGAAGATGCACAGCATTACGGGCTGGCGGTCGCCTATGTGCGCAAGAACGAGCTCGACGCCGCGGCCGGCGAACTGGCCTGGCTGCGCAAGAACGCCATGCCGCACCCGATGATCGAGACCCTGGCGGCCAACATCGAAGTGGCGCGCAAGGATGCCGATGCGGCCGGCAAGCAGTTCGTCGCGGCGCTCGCGCGCTTCCCCGATCATCGCGCACTGATCTACGGCTACGCAGAGCACCTGCTTGCCAGCCATCAGCCGGATAAGGCGCTGAAGCTGATCGAGGACAAGGTTTCGTCCTTCCCTGATGATCCCTACCTCTATGAGCTGAAGTCACGGGCCTATACCGCGCAGGGCAAGAACCTGTTGCGGCACCAGGCGCAGGGCGAATCCTATCTGCGTCAATACAACCTGCAGGGCGCGCTGGAGCAGTTCGACCTTGCGGTGAAAGCGGGTGACGGGGATTTCTACCAGCAATCCATCGTCGAAGCGAGATTGAACGAACTCAAGCAGCGCGTGGACAAACCCAAGAAGGAAGGCTGGTTCAACTAGCCGCGACGAAAAGGGACGAAGATGCAACGTAGGGAATTTTTGATGGGACTCGCCGGCGGGCTTGGCGCGATGCTGCTCATGCCGCTGAAGGCCCTGGCCGCCGTCTGGAACCGGGAGGCCTTCGAATCGACCGAGCTGGCAGGCGCACTCAAGGGCCTGCAGGCCGAAACCCAGTCGCCGAGCCAGCAGATCGATCTCAAGGCGCCGGATCGGGCCGAGAACGGCGCAGTGGTACAGATCGAAGTATCGAGCCATATCCCCGGGACAGAAGCGATCGCCATCCTGGTCGATCACAACCCGACGCCGCTGATCGCCAATTTCCTCTTCAGTCAGGGTACGGAACCCTTTGTCGTGACCCGTATCAAGATGGCGGAAAGTTCCAATGTGCGTGCCGTGGCCAAGGTCGGCGATCGTTATTATGAAGCCATGCGTTTCGTTGAAGTCCTGGAGAACGGGTGCAACTGATGCCTGCCAGCGCATGCATATCGAACATGGCCACGGTAAAGGCCGTGGGCATCAACAGGAGGGATGGAATTGTCGGATGACATAAAGATGCGCGCGCAGCGCAAGGGCGAGATCACTGAGGTGAAGGTGCTCATGAGCCACCCGATGGAGACTGGGCGGCGCAAGAACGACCTCGACGAAACGATCCCCGCCCATTTCGTGCAACTGGTGACGGCCACGCTTAACGGCCAGCCGGTGCTGGAGGCGCAGTGGGGTACTGGTATCTCGAAGAACCCCTACCTCACCTTTCATCTCAAGGACGCCAAGGTTGGCGACAAGGTGGCCGTGACCTGGCATGACAACAAGGGCCAGAGCGCAAGTCACGAGATCGAGGTGGTGCAGGGCTAGGGTTAACCCCGCAAGCGCTGAAGCAGCGGCGCTGCGACACATCCCGATCAATGCCAGACGGTCTTGCCGTTTGGCCGAGGAAGGAGGATGACCATGTTCTTTCAAGGTTGGCAGGGTATCTACACCCTGATCGGCATCATCATCGTCTTCGGTGCGATCCTGTACTGGATCGCCAAGAAGCTCAAGTAACCGCATACATACCGGACGACTAACCGCGGCTAGCGCGGATCTGATGGTCTAGCGTAGAGATCGGCGATCAGCGTTCAGCGCAGTAATTGCCTGAGCAAGGGCAGCGTCACAGGACGCTTGTCCGTCAGCGACCATTCGTCCAGGGCATCCAGGGTCGCCATCAGTGTCGGCAGGTCGCGGCGCAGGTGGCGCAGGCAATAATCCAGCACTTCCTCCGGCAGCTTCATGCCGCGTTCCGCGGCATGCTTCCTCAATGCTTCGGCCTTCTCCGTGTCGCTCAACGGTTGTAGCTGGTAGACCAGCCCCCAGGCCAGGCGCGTCGCCAGGTCGTCGCGCAAGCCCATTTGCAGTGGGGAGGCGATGCCGCTGCTGATGAGTGTGCCACCGCCTTCGCGTAGCTGGTTGAAGGCGTCGAACAGCGCGATCTGGTCATCCTCGTTCAGCAGGTGCACGTCATCAGCGACGAGTAGCGCAACACCATGCTGACGGGCGGCGTCGGCACAGGCCTGCAAGAGATGGCTCTTGCCGCTGCCCGGCGGGCCCCACAGATAGATGAAACGCGCTTCCGGCTTGCCTTCGCAGGCCCGCGTCAATGTATCGAGCGCTTCCGCGTTCTGGCCGACAACGAAATTCGCCAGGGACGGCTGCGCCGCCGGCTGGATATCCAACAGCAGCTGCTTCATTTCAGATAAGCGTCGCTGGCCTGGTAATGGCGCTTGGCATGACGCAGGCCGACAGCGATGGCGGCGCCGGCAGGGAGTGCCAGTAACACGCCGGTGAAGCCGAACAATTGCCCGCCTGCCAGCAGCGCGAAGATCACGGCCACCGGATGGAGGCCGATACGGTCGCCCACCAGCCAGGGCGTGAGTACGAAACTCTCCAGCACCTGGCCCAGGCCGAAGACGATGGCCACGGGAATCATTTCGGTTAGGGTGTTGAACTGCAGGGCGCCCGCGAGTACGGCAAGCAGGATGCCGATACCGATACCGAGATAGGGCACGAACCCGAGCAGACCGGCGATCATGCCGATAGGGATCGCAAGTTCTAGCCCAGCCATCCACAGGCCGACGGCATAGAACACGCTCATCGCCAGCATCACCGAGAGCTGGCCACGCAGGAATTCTGCCAGTACACGGTCGATCTCACCGGCGATCTCGGCCGTCTTGTCATACCAGCGGCGCGGCAGCAGGTCGGCGATCCTGCCGACTAGCGCATGCCAGTCGCGCAGCAGGTAAAACAGCACCAGCGGGATCAGCAACAGGTTGGTGACCCAGCCGATCAGGGCCAGGCCGTGATTGCTCACGGCCACGAGCAGCGGCGCCAGCAGGTTGCCGGCAGATTTCCAGTTCTTGGTGACTAATTGCTGGATCTGGTCGCTATCGATCGCCAACGCGACGCCAAAATGGGCCATCAGCCAGGGTTCGATGCGTGCTTTGGCGGTGGCGAGATACTTGGGCAGGCGCTCCACCACCGTCAGCAATTCTTTCTGAAGCAATGGCACGATGATGAGGAAGACCAGGATGACGATGCCGACGATCATCGCCGAAACCAGCAAGGTGCCCAAGGTGCGGTTGATCTTGCAAGGCCCGATGCGGATGCCGGCCAGCCGGTCGACCAGGGGGCTGCAGATGTAGGCGAGGGTGGCGGCGATGAGGAAAGGCGCCAGGATGGGTGATAGCAGGTAGATCAAACCCAGGGCTGCGGCCAGAAGCAAGACGAGGCGGTAGTCAGGCAGGATGTTTTCTTGTTTGCTGGGCATTCGGGTAAAATCTCAGGTTATTTGCATCAATTTATCTTGTGGAAAGCGAGAACTCAACTTGAATTCTGATAATCCGGCCAAAACCTCCATCAGCTACCGTGACGCAGGGGTGGATATCGAGGCTGGCGATGCCTTAGTAGAACAGATTAAGCCGTTTGCGAAAAGAACCATGCGTCCCGAAGTGCTGGGCGGCATCGGCGGTTTCGGTTCGCTGTTCGAAGTCCCGAAGAAATTCAAGGATCCGGTGCTGGTCTCCGGCACCGATGGTGTGGGCACCAAGCTCAAGCTGGCTTTCCAGCTCGACAAGCACGATACCGTCGGCATCGACCTGGTCGCCATGAGCGTCAACGATATCCTGGTGCAGGGCGCGGAGCCGCTGTTCTTCCTCGATTACTTCGCCTGCGGCAAGCTCGAGGTCGGCACCGCCGCACAGGTCATCAAGGGCATCGCCCAGGGTTGTGAACAGGCCGGCTGCGCGCTCGTCGGCGGTGAAACCGCCGAGATGCCGGGCATGTATCCGGCCGGCGAATACGATCTTGCCGGTTTTGCGGTGGGTGCCGTCGATCGCAGCGCCATCATCAACGGCAGCACCATCGCCGAAGGTGACGTGGTGCTGGGCCTCGCCTCCAGCGGCGCGCACTCCAACGGTTATTCGCTGATCCGCAAGCTCATCGACCAATCCGGTATCGATATGGACGCCGACTTCCACGGCAAGCCATTCCGCGATGTCGTCATGGCGCCGACGCGCATCTATGTCAAGCCGCTGCTCAAGCTGCTGGCGACGATGCCGGTCAAGGGCATGGCGCACATCACCGGCGGCGGCATCACCGAGAACATCCCGCGCGTGCTGCCGGCAGGGCTCACGGCCGAGGTCCGGGCGGGTAGCTGGACCATGCCCCCGCTGTTCAGCTGGCTACAGGCGCAGGGCAACGTCACCGACGATGAGATGTATCGTACCTTCAACTGCGGCATCGGCATGGCGGTCATCGTCAGCCAGCAGAATGCCGAGGCTGCGCGTGCGTTGCTGGCGGCCGAAGGTGAGCAGGTATGGGCCATTGGGCACATCCGTCGCCAGCAGGCTGAAGAAGCGCCGACCGTCGTCGTCTGAACTTGTCCGCCTGCGCATTGCCAACCAATCAGTTGCCATCGCGTTAGATGACAGACGTGACGCACCGAATAGGAGGCAAGATGAAGCACATGATCTCAGCAGGGTTCGGCATGATGCTGGCCCTGGTCAGTCTGGCGGTCAGCGCCGCTCCCAAGCAAGTCGACCTGGTCTATGAGGCCACCCGTAACGGCCAGCCTTTCGCGACCGTGACCGAAAGCTACCGCCAGGAGAATGGGCGCTACCGTATCGAGAGCGTCACCAAGGGTGTCGGTGTCTATGCCTTGTTCGGCGAACGCCGCTTGATCAGTGAGGGCGAAGTCACGAGTGACGGTCTCAAACCCACCCATTTCGAACTGCATCAGGGCGACAACGCGCGCAAATCGCTCTTCGCCGATTTCGACTGGGCGACCCATACGCTGACCATGAAGGTCAAGGGCAGCCCGCGCACGGCGCCGCTGGAAGAAGGCGCGCAGGACCTCAGCAGCATGCTCTACCAGTTCATGTTCAAGCAGCCTGCGGGCGAACTGTTCAGCCTGCCGGTGACCACGGGCAAGAAGCTGCGCAATTACGAGTACAAGGTCAGCGCCCGCGATCTGCCGCTGGAAGTCCCTGCAGGCACTTACAAGACCATCCATCTTGTGGAAGCCGAAGCGACCGGCGATGAGAAGGAGTTGTGGCTGGGTGCCGAAAGCCATTACCTGCCGGTGAAACTGCTGCTGCATGACGATAACGGTAGCAAGATCGAGCAGACGTTGACCAGCCTGCATGCCGAGTAAAGCCACTGCGCCATGGCGAAGCTATCTTTCCCGGCGTTTTTGCCTGGCGCTGTTGCTTTCCCTGCTGTTGCATCTATTTGTGGTCCATGGATTCGGTTTCCTCAAATTGCCGGTCGATGGTACCGAACCCACGATGATCGAGGCACGGCTGGTGCCCTTGCCGCCCAAGCCGCCAGCCAAGATCGCTGCCCGGCCTGCGAAACCGCCCAAACCAGTCAAGCGGCCCCAGCCCCAGCCGGCTGAACCTGTGCTCGAACCCTTGCCGCCGCGACTCCCCATCCCGGAGCCGCCGGCACCCTCGATTGCCGCGCCGGTTGCGGCAGATGCGCCCGCGCAACCGGCACCCGCCGTCGCCAGCGAGCCGCTTGTGCAGGACACCGACGCGGACACGCCTGCTGGGGACCCGAAGCCAGCGCCCGCGACTTTCATCGAGTCCGAGTATGAGTTGCGGCGACAGGTGAATCCGGGCGCGGAACCAGGCAAGATCGGCGTCGCGCATGTCAGCTACAAGACTGACGCGACCGGCCGTTACAGTATCAAGAGCGTCGCTGAGGCGACCGGCATCGTCTCGCTGTTCGTCTCGGGACGTTTGCGGCAGGAGAGTGAAGGGCGTATCACCGAGAATGGCTTGCAGCCCGAGCGTTTCCTCTACCAGTACGGCGATAACGAAGCCAAGGCCCAGCATGCCGAATTCGACTGGGCCGGGGGAGTGTTGCAGCTGCGATCCGCCAAGGGCAAAAGCAGCGTGCGATTGGTCCCCGGCGCGCAGGATCTGCTGAGTTTCATGTACCAGTTCATGTTCACGCCGCCGCTGGAAGAGATGACGCTGAACGTGACCAACGGCAAGCGCCTCAGCACGTACAATTACAGCTTTGAGGGTGAGGAGCAGATCCGAACCGGGCTGGGCGAGCTCAAGACCATGCACATCTCCAAGAGCGCCAGCGATGGCAAGGATAGAACGGATGTGTGGCTGGCGATGGATTATCAGTACATCCCGGTTAAAATCCGCAAGACCGAAGACAATGGCAGCGTGATCGAAGAGGTCGTCACCCGCCTTTCCACCGACCTCATGAAATGAATGGTATGAATCAGAACCTGTTAAGACTGGCCGGCATGGCCATGGCCGATGTACTCACCGCGAGCGGCCCCGCCGACGCGAAACTCGGTGCCTTCTTCCGCGGCCATCGCGAGCTTGGCACCAAGGATCGCGCCTTCATCGCCGAATCCGTCTACGGGGTGCTGCGCCGCAAACGCTGGCTGGCGCATCTGGCCGATGGCGAAGACCCGCGCAAGTTGCTGGTCGCCTGGCTAGTGCGCGTACAGGGCAGCAGTCTGCGCGATCTCGATGAGGTCCTGAACAAGCAGCAGAAGGAATGGGCGCAGGAGATCAAGGCCAGATCGGTCGACGGCCTCAGCCTGGCAGAGCAGGTCGACCTGCCGGACTGGCTGTGGGAACGTCTGCTGGCCCAATACGGCGAGTCTGAAGCGCTGGCCATCGCCCGTAGCATGCATCAGTCGGCCGCGCTCGATCTGCGCGTCAACACCGTCAAGACCAACCGCGCTGACGTGCTTGCGCGTTTCGCCGCCGAGAGTGCGCAATCCGGCTTCACCGCCCAGGCGACGCCGTATGCGCCCAACGGCATCCGACTGCCGCAGCGCATGGGCATCAACCGCCATGTGCTGTTCACCGAAGGCCGGGTCGAAGTGCAGGATGAAGGCAGCCAGTTATTGAGTCACCTGCTTGCGCCCAAGCGCGGCGACATGGTGGCGGATTTCTGCGCCGGCGCCGGCGGCAAGAGTCTGGCCATCGGCGCGCTGATGCGCAACACCGGCCGCATCTATGCTTTTGACGTCTCGGAAAAGCGCCTGCATAACCTGGGTCAGCGCCTCAAGCGTTCGGGTCTTTCCAATCTGCACAGTCAGGTCATCAGCGGCGAGCAGGATCCGAAATTGAAGCGGCTCAACGGAAAGTTCGACCGTGTGCTGGTCGATGCGCCCTGTAGCGGTCTCGGCACCCTGCGTCGCAACCCGGATCTTAAATGGCGACAGATGCCACAGGACATCGAGGAGATGAGCGTGAAGCAGGCGTCCATCCTGGCGCGTGCGGCCAAGTTGGTCAAACCCGGCGGCCGCCTGGTCTATGCCACCTGCAGCCTGTTGCGCGAGGAGAACGAGCAGATCGCTGAGGGCTTCCTGGCGTCGCATGCCGATTTCAGGCAGGTCAACGCCAGCGAAGTGCTGGCCCAGCAGCAGATCACGCTCGATACCGGCGACTATCTCAAGCTGTTGCCGCACCTGCACCAGACCGACGGCTTCTTTGCCGCTGTCTTCGAGAAGCAGGCTTGAGATGAAGCTGCCCAGCCTCAATCGCCAGATCCTGCTTGCCGCAGTCGTCGGGCTGGCGGCTGGCTGGGCGTTGACTTTGCTGCCGCAAGACGACAGTAGCCGGCAGGCGGTGCTGTATGGCGCCAGCCTGGTCGGCGGCGTCTTCATCGATCTGTTGAAGATGATCCTGATCCCGCTGGTATTCACTTCCATCGTCGTCGGCGTTGCCAATCTGCGCGCCCATGAAGAGATGCATCGCGTCTGGCAGACGACGCTGCTGTTCTTCTTCACCACCATGGCGATCGCCGTGCTGCTGGCGTTCACCACCTCGCATGTGTTCCGGCCGGGAGCGGGTATGCACCTGGCGATGTTCCAGGAGGCCTTGCAAGGATTCCAGGCGAGCCAGATGCAGATGTCCGAATTCTTCACGCATTTCCTGCATGGCTTGTTCGTCAACCCGGTGAAGGCGCTCGCCGAAGGCAACGTGCTGGCGGTGGTGATCTTTGCGCTGTTCCTGGGCATCGCGCTGGTCATGGGCGGCGACCGCTACCAGACGGTCTTGCGCCTGTTCGAGGAAGGCCTGCAGATCACGCTGCGCATCGTCGGCTGGGTCATGCTGCTGGCGCCAGTCGGTATCCTCGCCTTGCTGCTCAAGCTGGCGGCGACGCAAGACATCACGGTACTGGCCAGCATGGGGCAGTTCATCGCCATGGTACTGGGGGTGACCCTGCTGCATGGCATCGTCGTGCTACCGCTCATCCTCTACCTGCTCACCGGCGTCAGCCCGCTGCGTTTCTGGCGTGGCGCGCGCGAGGCCTTGATCACCGCCTTCGCCACCAGTTCCAGTTCCGCCACATTGCCGGTCACCATGCGTTGTGCGCAGACGCAACTCGGCGTGCGCCAGGATATCGCCGGCTTCGTCATCCCGCTCGGCGCGACCATCAACATGGACGGCACCGCACTGTATGAAGCCGCTGCCGCGCTGTTCATCGCTAATCTGGTGGGGATCGATCTCAGCCTCTCGCAACAGCTGATCGTTTTCTTCACGGCCATGATCGCCTCGATCGGCGCGCCGGGCATCCCCAGCGCCGGTATGGTGACCATGGTCATGGTGCTGCAATCGGTCGGTCTGCCGGCCGAGGCCATCGCCATCCTGCTGCCGATCGACCGCTTGCTCGACACCTTCCGTACTACGGTCAACGTCGAAGGTGACATGGTCGGCAGCCTGGTGGTGCAGAAGCTCGTCGATCGTCGTTCCTGAGGGCTCGGTCATGTTGTTGTTCGACAAGGCGGAGTTGGTCGATGCGGAAGCGGTGGCGGCGCTCATCAATAGCGCTTACCGGGGTGAATCGAGTCGCGCCGGCTGGACCACGGAAGCGGATCTGCTGCAAGGCCTGCGTACCACGCCGCAGACGGTGGCCGAGATCATCCGCCGGCAGGACGCCTTCATGCTGATCGGGGTGCGCGACGACGAGATCGTCGCCACGCTGTGCGTCGAGCTGCAAGTGCTGGCCGGTCGCAACACGGCGCATCTCGGCATGATCGCGGTCAAGCCCAGTCTCCAGGGCCGAGGCTACGGCAAGTTACTGTTGAGCGCGGCGGAAGCGATCGCCTATCGCCAGTGGCGCGTCGCCGGCTATCACATGGCGGTGATCTCCCTGCGCCATGAGCTCATCGCTTTCTACCAGCGCCGCGGATACCAGCCGACAGGCGAATTCCGCGACTTCCCCGTCGACCCCGCCATGTGGCAGCCCAGGGTCGAGCACATGACGCTGCAATACCTCGCCAAACTGCGCTGATCAGCCCCGCGACTGGCGACGCTGCCAGCGTTGCTGGCCGTGCATGGCCAGTGAATACACCGAAGGCACCACGACCAGCGTCAGCAGGGTGGACGAGATCATGCCTCCAATGACGGCGACAGAGAGCGGCCCGTTGGTTTCCGAGCCGGCGCCGAAGCCCATCGCCGCTGGCAGCAAGGCCAGAATGATGGTCATGGAGGTCATCAGTACCGGCCGCATGCGGATCGGGCAGGCCTGTTTCAAGGCATCGTCGATGGCGACGCCTTTCTCGCGCAACTGATTGGTGAGGTCCACCAGCAGGATGGAATTCTTCGCCACCAGGCCGATCAGCAGTACCAGCCCGATCATCGAGAAGATATTGAGTGTGTGCCCGGTCAGGTACAGGGCCATGACGCCGCCGATGATGGCGAGCGGCTGCGCCAGCATGACGATCAGCGGTTGCAGGAAGGAGTTGAACTGGCTGGCCAGTACCATGTAGAGCAGCACCAGCGCCAGCGCGAAGACGAACGTCATGTTGCGGATGGTCTTCGCCAGCTCTTCGGCCTGGCCGGTGAAACGGGTCTCATAGCCCGGCGGTAGCAGCTCGGCGGCGTAGCGCTTGACGTGACTGATGGCGTCGCTGAGCGGCACGGTCGGGCTAGCGTAAAGATTGGCGGCGTATTGCAGATCGAAGCGACCGATGACGGCTGCGCCAAGTTCGTGCTTGAACCGGGCGACACTGTCGAGCCGCACCAGCTCGCCGCTGGTGCTCCGCAGGTAGATCTTGGCGAGGTCTGCATCCTGGCTGATGCTGCCTTCCTTGGCCTTGAGCCGGATCTCGTAACGCTGGCCATCGCCCGGGTCGTCGTTGAACTGGGCCACGTCGAGACCGCCGCTGTATAGGCTGACGGCGGTGGCGATCTCTTCGGCCGAAATACCGAAACTCGCCGCCCGCACGCGATCGACATCCATCACCAGTTGCGGCAGGTCGAGCTGCAGGTCCAGATCCACCTTGCCCATGCCGGGCGTTTCGTTAAGTTTTTGCTGCAGGGTCTCGGCGATCGCACCCAGCCGCTGCAGGTTGGGGCCGGTGAGGTTGAACTGCAGTTTTTCCGGCCGCTGGCCGCGCACGATGGAGACTGAGGCCGGGAAGGCCTGCACGCCGGGGATGCGGTCAAGGTCCGCCTTGATCTTGGCCACCAGCGCCTTCTGGCTCATCGTGCGTTCACGGCGATCCTTGAGCCGCACATTGGCATTGCCGCGATTGACCTGGCCCTGCTGGCCGATGCCGATGATGGTGAAGTAACTGGCGATCTCCGACGGATATTTCGCCAGCACCTGCTCGATCAGTTCAAGGCGGCTATTGGTGTATTCCAGGCTGGAGCCCAGCGGCGTCTTGAATGAGATGACGAAGCGCCCCTCATCGGCCTCGGGCACGAATTCCTTTTGCACGTGGCTGAAGAAGAAAGTGCTCGATAGCACCACCAGGATCGTCAGCGCCACCACTTTCCAGCGATGCACCAGGGCCCAACCTAGCATCACGATATAGAGACGGTCCATGCGGTCGAAGGCGCGATCCAGCCAGCGATAAAGCCTGCCGTGTTCCGGCTCGACCTTGAGATAGCGCGAGCACAGCATGGGCGTCAGCGTCAGGGAGACCATGAGCGAGACCAGCACGCCGAAGGTGACGACGACAGCGAAGGACTTGAAGAACTTGCCGATGATGCCGTCCATGAAGATCACCGGGGCGAAGATACAGACCAGCGAGAGGGTGGCAGCCATGACCGCGAACACGACTTCGTTGCTGCCGTTGACTGCGGCGCTGACCGGATCCCTGTCGATGGTCTCGCGATGGCGGAAGATGTTCTCAAGCACGACGATGGCATCGTCCACCACGACCCCGATCAGGAGCAGTAACGCCAGCAAGGTCATGGTGTTGAAAGTGAAGCCGCTGAAATACATGACGGCGACCGCGCCCAGCAGCGACACCGGGATCGCAGTGGCGATGATGAGCGTGGAGCGGAACGATCGCAGGAACAGCCAGACGACGAAAGCGGCGAGTAACGTACCCTCGATCAGGTGCTCCTTGAGCGAATTGACGATCTCCTTGATGTAGATCGCTTCGTTGGTCGACACCTCGATCGTCATGCCCGGCGGCAGGTTGGGCCGGATCTCGGTATCCAGGCGCCGCTCGACTTCGTCGATGATGGCCACCGTATTGGCGTTGGCGACTTTGATCATGCCCAGGCCGACCGTGGTCTCGCCCTTGAAACGCGCCAGTTGCCGGTAATCGGTGACGCCGTCTTCCAGCTCGGCGACATCGCGCAGCTTGACGGCGGCGCCGTCGCGGTAGGCGACGACCATGTCGGCCAGATCGCTGAGTTTGTGGAACTCGAGGTCGAGCTTGATCAGGCGCTCGGTCTTCTGGCCGACCAGGAACCCGCCGGGCACCTGCACATGTTCACGCTGGAAGGCGCTGATGAGGTCGCTGGCGGTGAGCTTGTAGGCGGTCATGCGCTCCGGCAGCACATTGACGCGGATGGTGCGGTCGCGTCGTCCGCCGAGCCGTACTTCGCCGACTCCATTGATGGTCTCCAGCTTCTTCTTCAGCACGTTGAAACCATACATATTGAGCTGCTGCACCGTGCGGTCGCCACGCAGGGCCAGCCACATGATGGGCTCGGCATTGGTCTCGACCTTGCGCACGATGGGCGGGTCGGCGGCATCCGGCAGTCGCCGCAGCACCTGATTCACCTTCGACTGCACCTCGTTGTAGGCGACATCGATGTCTTTATCCAGGCTGAAGGTGATGGTGATGACGGAAACCCCGGGCGAGGAGGTCGACTGGATATGCTCGATGCCCGGCGTCGTGTTGATCGAAGTCTCGATGATGCTGGTGACGCTGGCGTCGATGATGTCCGGATTGGCGCCGGTCAGTGTCGTCGTCACCGAGATGATGGGAAACTCGATGTACGGGAAGCGATCGACGCCGATACGCTGGTAGCTGATGATGCCGAACAGCACCAGCAGGCCGGAGACCATCCAGGCCAGGACGTGGCGTTTGATCGAGAGCTCAGGCAGCGTCATGCGCTGGCCTTGCTGGCAGGCTGCTCGTTTGCATTAGCCATGCCGGGCCGTCCCGACACTTGCATCGACCTGCTTTTGTGTCGCGTCCTGCTGCACCGAGACCTTGGCCTGATCGGTCAGGAAGGCTGCGCCATCGACCGCGACCACCTCGCCTGACGACAAGCCTTCGATGACCTCGACCTGGCCATCCTGACGCAAGCCGGTTTTGACTCTACGCTGTCTGGCGGTATCGCCTTCAATGACGTAGACCACCTCGCCCGCCGGACGCAGCACGATACTCTGTTCGGGCACCATGATCGCCGTCGGCTTGACGTCGAGCACGACCACGGCATCGACACTGGCCCCGGGTTGCCAGCCTGGCTGGTCGACGACGTCGGCGGTGATGTCGACCGCACGGTTATTGGCGCCGACCATGGGTTTCAGTTCGCGGATGGTGGTGGTGACCACGCCTGCTGCAGTCGGCGTGGTCATGCGTACGGTGAGGCCGGGCCGGATCCTGGCGGCGACGCTTTCAGGGAACGGCAAGTGCGCCCGCAGGCGCTGGCGGCTGATGATCTGCAGCATGGGATCGCCGACCTTGACGTAGTCGCCGACCGAGACGATCTGCTTTTCGATGATGCCGTCGACCGGCGCTACCACCCGGGCCTTGCTGCCGGTGTGGGAGATGCTGGCGAGCCGGGCGCGGGCACCGTCGAGTTGTTCTCTGAGCGCACTTTCCTGCGTGGTCACTTCATCGAGTGCGGTCTTGGAGATGAAATTCTTTTCGACTAGCGCCTGGTTGCGCTCGACCAGGCGTTTCTGGTTGTCGAGCAAGGTCTCGATGCGCGAGACCTCGGCCTGGGCTTCTCGCCGCTGCAAGCTGTAGTCGGTGACGTCGAGCACAGCCAGCAGCTCGCCTTTCTTCACTGCCCTGCCGGGCGTGGCCGAGATCTGCACCACCCGTGCCGCGACTTCGGCGGCGATCGTCGGGTCGATGAAACCTTCCAGCGTGCCGACCGTCTGTTCGCGCACTTCCAGCGCGGCAGCCTGCGCCACGGCTGTGCTGATCAGTGTCGCCGCCGGGCCTTTTTTGGCGTTGTCTTCCGGCTTGCTGCAGCCGCTGAGTGCCAGCAGCAGGACAAGGCAGGCGATCCCGATTTTCGTATGCAGCGTTGGCATGTGCATTGTTGGCATGCTGGGCTTTCTATAATTGTCTTGTTTGGCGCTCAGGGCCGGGCGACCTGTGACCAGTCGAAATACGGGCCGGGATCGGTTTTGCGGCCCGGTGCGATCTCTGAATGGCCGACCACGTCGCGGATCGGGTAACGCTGCTTCAGCCCTGCCAGCAAACGGTTCAGGGTCAGGTACTGCGCAGCTTCGAAAGCGTCTTCGTCGCTTCCCTCCAGCTCGATTCCGACCGAGAAATCGTTGCAGCGTTCACGGCCCTGCCAGCTGGAGACGCCGGCATGCCATGCGCGCTCGCCACAGGGGACGAACTGCACAAGCTGACCATCTCGGCGGATGAGGAAATGGGCAGACACGCGCAACTGGTGGATGGTGGCGTAATAGGGGTGCGCGGTCGGGTCGAGGCGATTGGTGAAGAGCTCGATGATGCCTTCGCCGCCATATTCGCCGGGCGGCAGGCTGATGTTATGGATGACGGCGAGGACGATCTCCTCTGCGACGGGCCGGTCATCCTGATTGGGCGAATCGACCCACAGCGCTTCGTGCGCGATGCCTGCGGCGTTTATTTCCAACGGGACGTTCATTTTCTGCGGGTCCATTATTTCCAGCGGGGCCATGCAGCTGTCCGCGTTATCCGATAGAATCCGTGTTCAACCCGCATCATCAGGTCATTCCCCATGGTTTTTCTGACGCTTTTCCTCATGCTGATCGTGATTCTAATCGCAGCGGAGGTGTTTACCAACGCACTTGAGCACCTGGGCGAGAAGCTCAAGATCTCGGAAGGCGTCACCGGCTCGCTGTTCGCTGCCGTGGGTACGGCACTGCCGGAGACTTCGGTGCCCTTGCTGGCGATCTTTGCCGGTACCAGCGACCCGCATATCAATGACGAGATCGGCGTCGGCGCCATTCTCGGCGCGCCGCTGATGCTGGCGACACTGTCGATCTGCCTCATGGCGCTATCCGTGCTGGCGCGTCGCGGCCGTCATGGCCATCTGCGCCCGGAGCGCAACGGGCTCATCCGCGACCTCAATTTCTTCATCATGGCTTTCGCGCTGGCCACCCTGGCCATGTTCATCCCGCATGAGGTGCGTGCCATGCGCATCGGCTTGAGCTTCGGCATGGTGTTGATCTATTTCATCTACATCATGATGACCATTCGCGCCTCGAAAGCGCTGGTGAGCGAGGGCCACGGCACTGAAGCCGACGAGCCCATGTTCCTGTGCCGGGTCGGCCTGCCGAACAACATGCCTGTGATCTTCCTGCAACTGGCGTTAGGTCTGGTGCTCCTGCTGGCAGGGGCGAAGGGCTTCATCAACGGCGTGGAGGAGGCGGCCGAGATCATCGGCATCTCCACCCTGCTGCTGTCGCTATTGATCATTCCGATCGCCACCGAGCTGCCGGAGAAAGTGAACAGTATCCTGTGGATACGCAAAGGCAAGGACACGCTGGCCTTCGGCAACATCACCGGCGCCATGGTGTTCCAGGGTACCTTGCTGCCTGCGATCGGTATCCTGCTGACGCCGTGGGCACCGCGCATCGAGGTGGTGGCGGGTATCGTCATCACGCTGCTGGCAGCGATCTGGCTGCGCGTGATGATCTCGCGCGGCCAGCTGCGGGTCTGGCATCTATGGATCAACGGCGCGCTGTATGTGATCTACCTGATGATCGCGCTGCACTGATTGCGTTGATGCCGGCCTCTGCCGAAGCTGGCAAGACCGGATCCATTGCCCTGCCAGTCGGGATGGAGCGGCCGGGCTAGCGCTGGATCAGTTTCTCGAGGTTCTCCGCCTCGTCCACATCCACCTGCGCGATCTGCGCACGGATCGATTCCGCTTCCTGTATCGCGTTGCGTTCGACCGCATTCTCGCCCAGGCTTACCAGCGCTTCGAGGTGGCGCGGATTGAGGTTCACCGCTTGGCGCAAGTGCGCGATCCCGGCATCGGTCTCGCCCAGATGCAATTCCGCGCTACCGAGATAGAAGCAGGCTTCGGCGCTTTGCGGATCGCTGCTGTGCCAGGCCTGGGCCGTCGTCTTCAGCGCCGCCCACTCGTGTTGCTGGTACGGGATGACCACGCGCATGAAGTACGGCCGTTCCTGCTCGGGCAGGCTCCAGAACGGCGCATCCAGGCTGTCCAGCGTCAGCGTGTCGGGTGCGTTGAGCAAATCCTTGATCCATTCCACCGGCAGGTTATAGAAATACCCCTTGCGGCCCGGACTCTTGAAGGTGGTGACGCCGACCAGCCTGAAATCCTGATCGAACAGCGCGCCGCCGCTGGAACCCATGGCGAACGCGGCATTGGTGCGGATGATCACGCTGCCGTCATAGGGATAGATCGCCTTCACTGACCCGTAAGAGGGCTGTGGGACCGGCGTGTCGTTGGGATAACTGATGGCGAACACCGGTTCTTCGTATTGCAGGCTCGCGCTGTCACGCAGCTGTACAGGCTTGAACGGCAAGGCATAGTTGAATTTGAGCAGGCAGAGGTCATGCTTCCAGTCGGCCTTGATGGCGCTCGGGTTGTAGTTGTCATGGAACTTGGTGATGGCGACGCCACGACTGTCTGCCAGAACATGACAGTTGGTGGCGACATGGAAGGCATCGATCACCGCGCCGGAGCCGCTGCCGGTTCGGCCGTTCTTGAGGTCGACCACGACCTGCACGATAGAGTTGTTGAGTTCGAACAGCTCGACCTGGCTAGGTTGCGCCAAGGCATGGAGCGGGATCGCCTGGAGTGGGATGGCCAGCAGGCCGCAAAGCAGCAATCGTCTTTTCGTCATGTTTCGTCGCCCGGGTGGTTATAGAATCAATGAGCGAAAAAACGCGAAAAGATTCAATCCGGTGATTCGCGGCTCAGCCCCAGCTTGGAGAGGCGGTAACGAAGCGTGCGGAAGCTGACGCCGAGTAGTTTGGCGGCGGCGGTCTTGTTCTGGTTGGTTTTCTCCAGCGCCTGCAGGATCGCCTGTTTTTCGATGTCTTCAAGGTAATCCGGCAGGGTCATGCCGTTGGTGTCGGTCGGCACCTTGGCCCTGATCGCGTTTTTCAGCAGGATGTCCTCGCTCTCGATCCGCTTGCCGTCGCAAAGCGCCAACGCACGTTCTAATACGTTCTCTAGCTCACGCACGTTGCCCGGGAACGGATAGCGCATCAGCATCGCCTGCACTTCCTCGCTGATCACCGGCGTCGGCACGCCCGACTGTCGGCACTGCTTCTCCAGCAGGCTTTGCGCCAGCAGCGGGATATCTTCCGGCATCTCGCGCAGCGCCGGCATCTTCAGTTCGATGACGTTAAGCCGGTAATAGAGATCCTGCCGAAATTGACCCGCCTCCATCATGGCCGACAGATTGCGGTGTGTGGCGCTGATGATGCGCACATCGACCGATTCCTCTTGTGTGCCGCCGACCATACGCACCTTCTTCTCCTGGATCGCCCGCAGCAATTTCACCTGCATCGCCAGCGGCAGGTCGGCCACTTCATCCAGAAACAGCGTGCCGCCGCTGGCAGCGTGGAACATCCCGGCCTTGTCCTGCAGGGCGCCGGTGAAAGCCCCTTTTTTGTAGCCGAAGAACTCGCTCTCCATCAGGTTCTCCGGGATCGCGCCGCAATTGACCCCGATGAACGGCCCGTCGTTGCGCGAGCTGCTGAGGTGGATCAGGCGTGCGGCGAGCTCCTTGCCGCTGCCGGACTCACCGCTGATATAGACCGGTGCCTGGCTGCGGGCGAGTTTCTCGATCATGGCGCGCGCCTGTGTGATCGCCGCCGATTCGCCGATCAACTTGAGGCCACCTGATGCGGGCATGCCGGGCGCGTGCAGTTTAAGGGCCGATTCCACCAGCGGCCGCAGCTGTTTCAAGGAGATCGGTTTGCTCAGGTAGTCGAATGCCCCTGCCTTGAGTGCGGAGACAGCATTGTCGGCACTGCCGTAGGCTGTGATCACCGCGACTGGCAATCCCGGATGATGCTGGCTGATGTAGCGGACGAGATCGAGCCCATTGCCGTCGGGCAGCCGCATGTCGGTGAGGCAGAGCGCGAAATCGCGCTTGCTCAGCAGATGGCGCGCGTCATCCAGGTTGCTTGCGGTTTCGGCGATGATGCCCATGCGTTCGAGCGTGAGGGCGATCAGCTCGCGGATATCGGTTTCATCATCGACGATCAGGCAGGAGAGTTTCTGGGTCATGGCAAGGTCTCGGGCTCGGACTGCTTGATGTGGATAGTAAAGGAACCACCGAAATCATGGCCGGTGTAATGGATGCTGGCGGCGTTGGCTTCGCAGAGTTCACGAGCGATGTAAAGGCCAAGGCCGGTGCCCGTGCTTTCGGTGGTGAAGAAAGGCTCGAACAGGTGCTGGCGCATGTCGGCGGCGACGCCGGGTCCATCGTCGGCGATCTCCAGCAAGACGCCGTGACTTAGCTGCGAGAGTCGCAGGTGCAGTCGCAGGCTACCGTCGACCTGCCGGCTGTGGCGCCAGCCGTTGCGGCAGAGGTTCCACAGGATCTGGTTGAGATGCCTACGATCGAAATGGATGGCCAGGGCTTCGCCTGCAAGTTCGAGCAGGAAGCCATGTCGTGGGATCTTTTCCACCTGGCAGAACTCGGCATGGAATTCCAGCAGGAAGGCCTGCACCTCGATCACCTCCTGGCGGGTACGGTCGCGACGATTGAGTTCGAGGATATCCTTCACCATGAGGTCCATGCGCTGGACGTTATCGTCGATGATCTGCAGCATGCGCGCGGATGCCGGGTCGCGCCCTTCATCCTCCTGCAGTAGCTGGCTGGCATGGCTGATCGAGCTCAGCGGGTTGCGGATCTCGTGAGCGATGTTGGCCGTGAGCTTGCCTAGTGCGGCCAGTTTGAGCTGCTGGGCCTGCGCCTGGATCTGGCTCCAGTCCTCGATGAAGATCACTGCGCCCTGATCGCGGGTATGGCCGACTGGCATGAAGCGCAGGATGAGTTCGCGTTGCTCGGCCTGCAGCCTGACGGTGCTGGCGTCCAGGCCATCTTCCAGCCATTGCCGCATGAGTCGGGCCAGTTCGGGCAGGCAATGGTCCACCTGCATGGCTTCCCAGTTCGGCTGCAGGGGCTTGAGCAAGCCTTCGGCCTGCAAGTTATGGTGGCGCAGGCGAAGTTCGCGGTCGATGACGACTACGCCGTCCTGCATCTCCTGGGTGATGAGCTCGTTGACCTGCGCCAGGTTCTCGAGGTCGATGCCGCGCTGCGATGCGAGCGCTTCACTCTGGTCAGAGCGCTTGGCCAGGCTGTGCGCCAGCCAGGCGGTGGCGAAGCAGCTCAGGCTGAGCATGACCGCATGTGAGTAATCGTTGACGTCGCCCTGCACGGTCAGCATGCGGTACGACTGTTCCAGTAGTAGCGCGATGCTGGCGAGCGCGGCATAGAACAGGGCGAGCCGCCCCTGGCTGATGAGGCTGGCGGCGGCGATCGCCACCACCAGCAGCAGGCCGACCCCGCTCTTGATGCCGCCGACGGAGTACATCAGGCTGACGATGAAAACGATATCGATGCTGATCTGCAAGGTCAGCAGGTGATTGAACCGGGGCCACTGGACGAAGGTCAGACCGGAAGCGAAGAGTCCGAAGAAGAGGTAGCTGGAGGATAGTGCGAAATAGAGCTGGCTATTGTAGTTGTTCCACCAGATATCGCGCCCCAGGAAGAGGTAGGCGCCCAGGAACAGCAGCGCGATGGTGATCCGGTAGTAGCCGAGGTAACCGAGCGAGCGCCAGTAGGTCTTGGCGACCCCCTGATCATCGCGCGTCACCGCGTCGGTCATGCCTGATGCTCGCGGCGGTAGGCTTCCCGGCATGCCTCGCCGCAATAGTGCCGCTGATCGACGGCGATGCTGTCGCTGCGCGGCAGGTGCACGCCGCAATGCGCGCAAGGTACGATGTCCTCCGCGGCAGGGGGCTGCTCCGAAGACGCGACGCTACCAAGATAACGTTTCACGACCGTATAGAGTAACCAGATGGCAATCGCCAATAATAGAATCTTCGCCATATCGTCTGCCAGCAGTGGAGTCGGGGAGAGTCCGTCGATTGTAAGCGAAAAGCCAATCCGGGGACAAAAATCAAACCTGCTATACTCTCCGCGGAACAGCCCGTGCTCACGGGGCTTCAACTCATGGCAGCAGGTGTGACAGACACAGGATGGCAACAGCAAAGGAACTATCGGATTTTCTCGCGCAAGTAGAGCGTCGTGCGTTCAAGCAGACGGTCTACGCAGTGCGTGACGATCACGCTGCGCTGGATATCGTGCAGGATGCCATGCTCAAACTGGCCGAAAAATACGCAGCGAAGCCGGCCGCCGAATATCCCATGCTTTTCCAGCGTATCTTGCAGAACACGATGCGCGATTACTGGCGCAGGCAGAAAGTGCGCAATCTGTGGACCAGCCTGCTGTCCTCGTTCGGTGCCGGTAACGACGATGACGACGAACGCGATCCCCTCGAGACCCTGGAAGTCGATGACGAAGCCGCGCAGCCCATGGAGCAGCTTGAGCGCAAGCAGACCATTGCTATAATCGAGCAAGCGCTGCAAAGATTACCGACGCGTCAACGTGAGGCCTTCGTCTTGCGTTACTGGGAGGAAATGGATGTCGCCGAGACCGCCGCCGTGATGGGATGTTCCGAGGGCAGCGTGAAGACGCATTGCTCGCGTGCCGTGCATGCATTGGCGCTCATCCTCGAAAAAGAAGGATTAAGCAAGCAGGGGATCGGACTATCAGGAGACGCGCGATGAGACAGGAACGAGACACCGCCAAAGACATCGTCACATTGCTGGACGCCAGCACGCAACAGCTCGACACCCAGATCGTGTCGCGCCTGGAACAGGCACGCCACGAGGCGGTCGCCCGTGCGCAGGCGACCGGCCCCATGCTGGCCGGCCACGCGGGGCTGTTGCAAGGGTTCCTCGATTATCTCGCGCACCATCGTATGGTCATGCCTGCGGCCATGATGTGCGGCGCCGTGATGCTGGCATTCGTGGTGACACAGCAATTTGTCGGTCAGGACGGTTACGAGCAGGGCGACGCCTTCCTGCTCGCTTCCGACCTGCCGCCCGAGGCATATTTGGATAAAGGGTTTGATGAATGGTTAGAGCGTACGTCGGAGTTCTGATACTGCTCTCCGGATTACTTTCCGGAGTCGCGGTCGCCCAGGACGAGGTTTTGAAACCCACCTGGACCCAACTCAGCGACGAACAACGCCAAGTGCTGGCTCCGCTATCAGCCGAATGGGATACGCTTCGACCATGGCAGCGCGAACGGATGCTGGATATCGCCCGGGATTACCCGAAGATGAAGCCCGAGCAGCAGGAACGGGTGCAAAAGCGGCTGAACAAATGGAGTCGCATGACGCCTTTCGAGCGTGAGAACGCGCGCAAGCGTTATCAGGAGTTCAAGGCACTCTCGCCGGAAAAGAAAGAAGCCTTCCGCAAAAAATGGCAGGAATATCGCCAGTTGCCGGCAGAAGAACGCGCCAAATGGCGCAAGCAGAATCCGGACATGTATGGCCCGGATGACCCGGACTCGGAATAAGCGCGGACTTTAGCGCGGTCGATCGTCTTACCGTCCGTTCCCTTTCATCACTCCAAGTGCAACTCCCCCACAATTCCGGTCTGCTCAGGCGGCTCGCCAGCATGGTCTATGATGGCCTGTTGCTGGTCGCGCTGCTGTTCGTCGTGACATTCCTCTTCACACTGGTATTCGGTAGCGTCCTGCAACGCCAGGAGCGTTACGTCCTGCAGGCGCTGCTTTGGCTGGTGGCCGGCATCTATTTCATCGCTTATTGGACGCACGGCGGCCAGACCCTCGCCATGCAGACCTGGCGCATCAAACTCGTGGATCACCGCGGGGCGCTGCTCACGCCGGGCAAGGCGGCGCTACGTTACCTTGCCGCCACTGCCGGCTTGCTGTTCTTCGGCGCCGGCCTGGTCTGGGCCGTGTTCGATCGCGAAGGCTTGTTCCTGCATGACCGGCTGGTCGGCACGCGCATCGTCCGGAGCGTCGACAGCCCCCAGTAGGAATACGCTTTTAGCAAACGCCTGCAGGCACCTCTCAGCGGCCAGTCCTGCCAGACGTCAGCGTCGCTCTACCCAGAACAGCATGCACACCCCCGCCACCAGGAACAGCAGTGTGGGGACCACCGCGCTCAGTAGCGCAGACCAGTCGTTAAGCAGCCCCAGGTGCACGAAGACGCGATTCATGACCTGGTAGACGATCCCCAGCATGATGCCGGCGAATATCTTGGCGCTGGCGCCGCCGGAGCGCTGATGCAGGAAGCCGAACGGCAGCGCGAGTACGACCATCACCAGGCAGGCGAGGGGATAGACCATCTTCGACCAGAGCGCGATCTCGTGGCGCGAGGTCTTTTGCTTGTTGGCGCTCAAGTGATGGATGTAGAAGTACAGGTTCCACGCGGACATCTTCTCAGGGACGACCAGCAGCACATTGAGCAACTCCGGTCGGATCAGAGACTGCCAGTTGGCCTGGGGGAAGTTGTAGGTACGGGTCTTGCGATCGTCGAACAGGGTCTGCGTCACTTGTTCCAGATTCCAGTGCTTGCCGTCAAAACGGCCGGTCTGGGCATTGCTGATGGAGCGCAGGTGGAAGCTGGGGTCGAACTCGTAGATGTGGATGTTGAGCAGGCTGGCATCGGTCAGCACTTCCTCGACATTGACGAAGCTGTTGCCGTCCTTGACCCAGAGCCCGGAGCGGAAGTCCTGCGAGACCACGGAGTCTGTCGCTTTGATACGAATGCGCTGTGCGGTCTTCTCGCTGTAGGGCGTCACCAGCTCGCCGACGACAAACGTCAATAGCGTGAAGATCAGGCCGATGCGCAGCAGGGAAGCGGCGATCCGCAGGACTGAAATACCGCTCACACGCAACACGATCAGTTCGGAGTGCCGTGACAACTGGCCCAGTGCATACATGGTGCCGACCAATACCGCTACTGGCACCACCTCGTAGACATGCCCGGGCGCGCTGAGCAGGACGAACAGTAACACCTTGCCGATGCCATAGGTCCCCTTGCCGATGCTTTCCAGCTCCTGGATCAGGTCGAAGAACGCGAACATGGCGAGCAAGGCCAGCATGATGAGCATGATGCTGGAAATGATCTCCTCGGCCAGGTAGCGATGCAGGATCTTCATTTGAACCAGAGCCTGGGGATCATCGGCAGCAGGAACAGGCGACGGTAGAACATGTAGAAGGTAAGTGCGAGGAAGAACACGTGAACCGGCCATAGGCCGATCATCGGGCTGAGTTTGCCCTGTGCCAGCCAGGCCTGCATGATGCTCAACAAGTTGTTGTAGATCACGTAGATCAGCAAGGCCATCATCAGGTTGGCCGAGCGGCCAGAGCGCGGATCGACGAAACTGAGGGGGATAGCCAGCAGGACCAGCACGAATGCGGAGATCGGGATGGCCAACCGCCACTGGATCTCGGCATTGCTGTCTGTGGAATGGGTCTGCAGCAGCTCCAGGCTCGATTTCGACTGTGTGCTGGGCGGCTCCTGCTTGACCTCGGCTGGTTCGATGCGGATCGCGTAGCGTTCGAACTCGGTCGTCGAGAATTCGGCCGTATTGGGTTTGCCTTCATAACGACGGCCGTTCTGCATCACAAGGAAACTGTCGTCGTTGGGTGCCGATTCGCGGTGCCCGAGGGCAGCGACGATGATGCCGAGTTTCTGGTGCTGTACCGACTGCACGAAGATGTTCTTCACCACATTGCCGAGCTCGTCGAAACTCTCGACGAAATAGACACGGTCGGCGTTGCGTGATTCCTTGAACACGCCAGGGCTGATCGAGGCCAGCTCGTCCCGGCTCTTGAGCTGGTCGCGGAAATCCGCGCCCTTGTGGGTCGCCCATGGGGTGACGAAGAGGCTGAGGAAGGCGATCACGACCACTACCGGAACAGCGAAAGTGAGTACCGGCTTGACCCAGCTGGCGATGCCCTGGCCAGAACTGAACCAGACCACCATCTCGCTATCGCGATGCCAGCGTGAAAGGGTCAGCAGTACTGCAAGAAATAATGTCAGCGAGAGCAGCATGGGAAGGAACTTCAACATGCTGAAACCCAACAAAGTGTTGATGGCATCGCTCGCCAAACTGCCTTTGGCGGCAATACCGATGTAGTAGGCCACACGTTGTGCGATGACGATCCCCAGCAAAATCAGGAAAGCGCCGATGGCGGTGCTTACCAGTTCTTGCAGCAGGGATTTCTTAAATAGCATGGGCTCTGGTCAGGCAGTTTTGACTTGGGGCGAAAACGCAGGATAATTCAGCAAGATTAGTCGAAAGGGCGATTTGAATGGAATTTAGCATAAAAAACGGTAATCCGGAAAAACAACGCAACGACTGCGTCATCGTCGGCGTTTACGAAGGCCGCAAGCTATCCTACGCCGCAGCGGCGGTGGATATGGCCTCGTCCGGGTTCCTCGCCAGCGTCTTGCGTCGAGGGGACATGGTGGGCAAGCTGGGCGGCACCCTGCTGTTGCATAGCGTGCCCGGCACCATGACCGATCGTGTGCTGCTGGTCGGCCTTGGCAAGGAGCGTGAATTCGGCGAACGCGAATATCGCCAGGCCGTGCAGGCAGCCCTCAAGTCCCTGGCCAGTTCCGGTGCAGCCGATGTCGCCAGTTTCCTCGCCGAGCTCCCCGTCAAGAAGCATTCGATCGAATGGCGTGTGGCGCACCATGCAGAAGTGGCGAGTGACGTGTTCTATCGTTTCGATCGCATGAAGAGCAAACCGGCGGATACCGACAAGGGCATCCGACACCTGGTCATCAACGTACCACAGCGCAACGAACTCAAGGCCGGTGAAGCTGGCCTCAGACAAGGGCTGGCACTCGGTGCCGGCGTCAGCTTCGCCAAGGATCTCGGCAATCTGCCGCCCAATTACTGTACCCCCACCTATCTTGCCGAGCAGGCGCTGGCCCTGGGCAAGCAATACGGTACGCAGGTCGAAGTGCTGGAGCGGGCGGATATCGAAAAGCTCGGTATGGGTTCCTTCCTTGGCGTGGCACAGGGTGCGACTACACCGCCCAAGCTCATCGTCATGCAGCATCACAAGGGCAGCAAGCAGCAGAAGCCCGTGGTGCTTGTCGGCAAGGGCATCACTTTCGATACCGGCGGCATCTCGCTCAAGCCGGGTGCCGACATGGACGAGATGAAATACGATATGTGTGGCGCGGCCAGTGTACTGGGTACGTTCAAGGCGATCGCCGAGATGGACTTGCCGCTCAACGTGGTCGGCATCATCCCCACTTGCGAGAACATGCCTGATGGCAATGCCATCCGCCCGGGCGATGTCTTGACCAGCATGTCCGGCCAGACCATCGAGGTGCTCAACACGGATGCCGAAGGCCGTCTCATCCTCTGTGATGCCCTGACCTACGCAGAACGTTTCGAACCAGAAGCCGTCGTCGACATCGCCACCCTCACCGGTGCCTGCGTGATCGCCCTTGGGCACCATGCCAGCGGGTTGTTCAGTAACAGGGACAGCCTTGCCCGTGAGCTGCTGCAGGCCGGAGAGCAGGCCATGGATCGTGCCTGGCATATGCCGATGTGGGACGACTACCAGGGTCAGCTCGACAGTAACTTTGCCGACATGGCCAACATCGGTGGTCGTGCCGCCGGCAGCATCACCGCCGCCTGTTTCCTCTCCCGTTTCACCAAGAAATATGACTGGGCCCACCTGGATATCGCAGGTACGGCCTGGAAATCGGGCAAGCAAAAAGGGGCGACAGGACGACCAGTGCCCTTACTGACCGAATTCCTGGTGCAGCGTGCTGGCGCATAGCCGGCATCCTCGGGCATGACACGCGTCGAATTCTTTTTCAACGTCGAAGACAAGCTGCAGAAAGTCGCGGAGCTGAGTGCGCGAGCGGTGGGCAAGGGTCGCCGCCTGCATGTGTATACGCCGGATGCCCAAGTCTCCGAACAGCTTGGCCGCCAGCTATGGACCCAGCCGGCGCTTTCTTTTTTGCCGCATTGCGCGGCGGAGGACGCGCTGGCTGACACGACTCCGGTCATCATCGACAGCATCGGCGCGACTTTGCCGCATGATGACATCCTGATCAACCTGCAGGCCGGTCATCCACCGTTCTTCAGTCGTTTTCGCCGCCTGATCGAGATCGTCGGCCAGACTGAATCAGACAAGGCAGAAGCACGTAAACGCTATCGGTTCTACCGCGATCGCGGCTACGAGATCCGCGCTTTCGACGCCAATGGCGCCAATCTGACGAATGGAGGCGGACAATGAGCGACGACCCGCAAAACCAGCAGGATCTTGCCAAGGTATTGAGCCGGATCGACGCACTGACCAAGCATCCGCCAAGTGACAAGCCGCTGCCGCAATTCGACGAAGGCATCCCGCTATTGACGGAGGTTTACGAAGGCACAATACCGGCGCTGCAAGCGCGCACCGACCTGTTGCCGCAGGCGGCGCGCATCTTCCCGGCGCTGAACCAGATACGCCTCAGCGAAGCGGAGGCCCAATCCTTGTCGCCTGAACTCGTCGAGCGACTGATGACGGAGATGGCGCCACTGATCGAGGAGGCAGTGAAAAAAGCGGTGAAAGGTGAGCTGAAAGCCGCACAGCAAGCCTTGAACACCCGGCTAGAGGCGGAACTGGTGCAGACCTTGCGCCTACGCTTGCAATCGGCCCTGCACGAAGTCTGATGAACACTACCGGCGTTGCGCCAGCGTTCACTTTGTTTGTCTGTGGGTGTGTGTGTCCTATTCAGGCCTGGCCTAGCAGCGCCTCATAGGCCCGGGCATCCAGCAGCCCGTCGGCATCAGCCGGATCGCTCGGGCGGTACCTGAAGATCCAGCTCGCATAGGGCTTGTCATTAAGCTGCTCGGGATTACCCTGTAATTGCTCGTTGATGGCGACCACTTCGCCGGCGCGCGGCGCATGCAAGTCTGAGCCGGTCTTGACCGATTCGACCAGGCCGCAAGGTTTTCCCGCTTCCAGTCGCGTGCCGATGGCGGGCGCTTCGACAAAGACGATGTCGCCCAATAGATCCTGCGCATAATCGGTGATGCCCGCGAGCCAGGTGCCGTCCTCGGCAGGTGCGGTCCAAAGATGTTCGCTGGTGTAGTGTAGTTCGGTCGGTATAGCCATAGTGGGTAGATGCCTGTTCGATTCAGATGCTATTCTCGCA
This sequence comes from uncultured Nitrosomonadales bacterium, assembly GCA_946481065.1. Next base: position 19,195 of record CAMLMA010000001.1, on the reverse strand, counting down.
TAAATATGGACTGTGTACTTTTGGCGACAATCTGAGAAACTTTGTAAAGTAATGCGCGTATGTTGATGACAAATCAAATTATTTTGGCTAATATCCCCTCGAATGCTTCTCGGGGGTGGGCCACAATGCTACGAATATTCATGACAATGTGCATCGCATTGAGTTTGATCGTCCCTGTCACGGTGGTCGAAGCCGCGCAAAAGACCCACAAGCGTGTCTCCACCGCCAGCAAGCACAAGGCTGCAACCAGCCGCAAGATCATCCGCACCATCCGTTCTGACCGCAAGTATCGCGTGCAGAACGTCAACTACAATCGCCAGAGCCAGGTTTTCAACGACGACCTCGATAGTAACAGCGCACTCCAGCTGGCTTCATCCAAGGCACTGATCGTTAACCAGGAGACCGGCGAGACGGTCTATGCCAAGAACACCGAAGTCGCCACGCCGATCGCATCGGTGACCAAGCTCATGACGGCGATGGTGATGCTTGATGCGCGCCTGCCGATGGATGAGACCCTGACCATCGCCGAAGGCGATGTCGATACCCTGAAGGGCACCAGTTCGCGTTTACGCCTCGGGACGCAGCTGACCCGTGCGGAACTACTGCACCTCGCGCTGATGGCTTCAGAGAACCGTGCCGCTTCCGCGCTGGGACGGAACTACCCCGGAGGGCTGCCTGCCTTTGTTGCCGCCATGAACATCAAGGCGATCCAGCTCGGCATGAACAACACCCATTTCGTCGACCCGACCGGCCTTAACAGCGAGAACGTCTCGACTGCTGAAGACCTCGTCAAGATGGTACGGGCGGCTTACCAATACCCGGAGATCCGTCAGGTCACCACATCGACCAACATGCAGGTGCCGGTGCACGGTTTGCGTAATCCCGCAAATTTCGTCAACACCAACATCCTCGTGCGCAACAGCGATTGGGTGATCGGCCTGTCCAAGACCGGCTACATCAATGAAGCCGGCCGCTGTCTGGTCATGCAGGCAGAGATCGCGGGCCAACCCATGATCATCGTACTGCTCGATTCCTGGGGCAAGTATTCCCGTATCGGCGATGCACAGCGTATCCGCAAATGGATCGAGAGCAACAACATCATGACGACCGGCGTCTCTGGCTGATCATTCTTGTACAAGGCAATAAAAAAGCGGCTATGAGCCGCTTTTTTATTGCCTGCGCGAGGAACGCTGCTAACTGACAGCGCCTTTTTTCGTAGCCGGTTTTTTCGCGCTTGGCTTTTTCGCTGCAGGCTTCTTGGCGGCGACTTTCGGCGCGGCCGCTGTTTTGGAGGCAGGCTTTTTGGCGGTCGTCTTTTTCTTGGCAGGTGCCGCCTTTTTGGCCGTCGCCTTCTTATTGGCTGGCGCTTCCTTGGCGGCCTTGGCATTCAGAAGCTCGAGCGCTTCCTCCAGGGTCACGCTTTCAGGTTCCTGACTCTTGCCCAGGGTCGCGCGCAGCTTTCCGTGCTGCACGTAAGGGCCGTAACGCCCGGCATAAATGGCGATGTTGCCGTCTTCGGTCGGATGCTTCCCGAGCTCGCGTAGTGGCGCTGGGCCGGCATTAGCCTGTGCCAGTAGCTCCACCGCGCGATCGCCGGTGATATCGAATACGCTATCACTGCGGGGGATGGATTTGAACTTGCCGTCGTGATTGACATAAGGCCCGAAGCGGCCGATGTTGGCCACGATCTTCTTGCCGGTCTCGGGATGTGCACCCAGGTCGCGCGGTAAGGCGATGAGCTTGAGCGCGACTTCCAGGTTGACATCGGCCAGCGCGATATCCTTGGGGATGCTGACGCGCTTGGGCTTCTTCTTTTCTCCTTCGACCGCTTGCCCAAGTTGCAGATAGGGGCCGTAGGGACCATTGAGCAGTAGGATGTCTTTCTGCGTTTCCGGTTCGATGCCGATCTTGGTCGGTTCGGCTCGCGCCTCGCCATTGCTGTTGAGGTTGCGGATGTAATCGCATTCGGGATAGGCGGTGCAGCCGATGAACATACCGAACTTGCCGAGGCGCTTCGACAGCGGTTTGCCACACTTGGGGCAATCCTCGCCGGTGAGCTCGTGCGTCATTTCGGCGCGATCGATGTTGGCCTTGGCATTGATCTGCTGGTTGAATCCTTGCCAGAATTCGTTGAGGACCGGCACCCACTCGCGCTCGCCCTCGGCGATATCGTCGAGCTCGTTCTCGAGGTTGGCCGTGAAATCGTAATCGACATAACGCGTGAAGTGCTCGGTGAGGAACTTGTTCACGACACGGCCGACATCGGTCGGTGTGAAACGCTTCTTGTCGAGCACCACGTACTCGCGGTCTTGCAGCGTGGAGATGATGCTGGCATAGGTCGAAGGCCTGCCGATGCCGTATTCTTCAAGCGCCTTGACCAGGCTGGCTTCGCCGTATCGCGGCGGTGGCTCGGTGAAGTGCTGCTCACCGAAGATCTTGTCCACCGCCAGTACTTCACCGGTTTCCAATACAGGCAGCTTGCTTTCGCCTTCTTCCTCGGCGTCATCCACGCCTTCCATGTAGACCGCGATGAAGCCGGCGAAGACCATGGTCTGGCCGGTGGCCCGGAACAGGTTGGCATCGGAGCCGACCGAAAGATCGACGCTGACGGCGTCGAACCTGGCTTGTGCCATCTGGCAGGCGAGCGCGCGTTTCCAGATCATTTCGTAGAGCGCGAACTGTTCTGGCGTCAGGAACCCGCGGATGCTGGCCGGCGTGCGCGTGATATCGGTCGGGCGGATCGCCTCGTGGGCTTCCTGCGCGTTCTTGGCCTTGGTCTTGTACATGATGGGCGACTTCGGCAAGTAGTCGGCCTCGAAGTGCTTCTTGATGTAGTCGCGAATCTGCATCACGGCCTCGGTTGCGAGGCTCATGGAGTCGGTTCGCATATAGGTGATGAGGCCGACGGTACCGCCGCCGATATCGATCCCTTCATACAGCTGCTGTGCGATCCGCATGGCACGGCTGGTCGTGAAACCGAGCTTGCGCACGGCTTCCTGCTGCAGGGTCGAGGTGGTGAACGGGGCAGCCGGGCTGCGGCTCTTCTGCTTTTTCTCCACGCGCGACACGGTGGCTTTGCCCGCACTGGCAAGCAGCAGCTTGCCGACGATCTCGCGTTCCTGGTCCTGCGAAGTGACGGTGAATTGTTCCACCTTGTTGCCGTCGAGCTGGATCAATTTCGCATCGAAGGCGTGCTGATGCTTGCGCGATTCAAGATGCACGGTCCAGTATTCGCGGCGCTTGAAGGCTTCGATCTCCAGCTCGCGCTCGACGATGAGGCGCAGTGCCGGGCTTTGTACACGACCGGCAGACAAGCCGCGACGGATCTTCTTCCACAGCAGCGGCGACAGGTTGAAGCCAACCAGGTAATCGAGCGCACGGCGTGCCTGCTGCGCATTGACCAGGGGCATGGAGATATCGCGCGGCTGTGCGATCGCTTCGTTCACGGCGCTCTTGGTGATCTCATGGAACACCACGCGCTTCATGAGTTTGTCCTTGACCAGTTTCTTGCTCTTGAGGATCTCGGCGATATGCCAGGAGATGGCCTCCCCTTCGCGGTCCGGGTCGGTCGCCAGGTAAATGGCGTCAGCGTTCTTGACTGCCTTGGCGATGGCATCCACGTGCCGGGCGTTACGGTCGATGACTTCGTATTTCATGGCGAAGTCGTTGTCCGGGTCGACAGCGCCAGTCTTGGGGATCAGGTCGCGAACATGCCCGTACGAAGCCAGCACTTCGAAATCCTTGCCCAGGTATTTCTTCAGCGTCTTGGCTTTGGAGGGAGATTCAACGATCAGTAGTTTGGACATGTACACAATTTGTGGGATACAGGAGCGGCAGATAATAAGAGTAAATCACTGCCAAGTGCAAGAAACCTCTGAAATAAGAGTGCTTTGGCATCAACAGGTTCGCCAGTTATGATGCGTGCATGAAACGCGACGGCCTATCCCGCCACCTTCTCCTCGCATGCGCGATCTCGGCCCTGTTGCTGGTGGAGGCGACCTGGCTGCATAGTCTTCAGCCGCTGGAGAATCGGTTGTCCGATGTCCTGCTGCGTCAGCACGCCCTGCATAGCCCGCCTGACCCGGATATCATGATCGTCGATATCGACGAACGCAGCCTGGCACTGATGGCCGACAGCGTCGGCCGCTGGCCCTGGCCCCGATCCATGCATGCAGAACTCATCGAGGGGATCGCTCGCCAGCAGCCCAAGGCCATCGTGTTCGATATCCTGTTCAGTGACCCCGACCTGACGCGACCGCAGGACGACGCTTATTTCGCCGAGGTCATCGGTCGCTTCGATCAGCTCTATTTCCCCATGCTATTGCTGGATGGCGCCGATACGGGCAAGGGTATCCCGCTGCGCGAATACGGGTCCAGACTGGGAGCCGTGCCAGGTCCCCAGGCCGAGCCGCAGGCCACAGCGGCCATGGTGCTGCCTTTGCCAGCCATATTGGCGACCGGGCGCGTCGGTACGCATAACGCCATCGCCGATCAGGATGGGGTCGTGCGCAGTTACCCCATATATATGTATGCCGGTGGCTGGCGGATCCCTTCGTTGCCGGCGCGAGTCGCCGTCGACCTCGGCTATGCGCTGCCAGCCACGGGCGAGATGCCTCTGCACTGGCATGGCGGCGTGCTCGCGTATCCCCGTGTCTCCTACGCCGATCTTTACGCTGATCTGCAGCGACGTGTGTCGCAGCGCCCCGCAGCGGAATTCAAGGGCAAGATCGTGATCATCGGCGCCACGGCCACGGGCTTGCACGATGTGCGTGCCACGCCGGTCGACGGTTTCTATCCGGGTGTCGCTATCCTGGCGACGGCACTCGATAACCTGAAGAACGCCGACTCGCTGAAGCCCGCGCCGCTGGCATGGGGGTTGGGCGGCGGGATGCTGGCGATCCTGCTGCTGGCCCTGGCATTCGCTGTACGTCGCCATATCGCGGTCATCGGCCTCTCGCTCGGCGCCGCTTCCGTACTGGCGCTGCTGGCGGCCTATCTTGTCCTGCAGGCCCAATGGCGGGTCTGGGTATTGACGCCCGTGCTCTTCGCCTGGCTATATTTCCTGGTTGCCGCTTTCATGGCCTATTGGCAGGAACGCAAGACCCGCGAGCGGGCCATCGCCACGTTCAGTCGCTTCCTCGATCCGCGGGTGGTCGATGCGCTGGTGGCCCAGGGGGTGACCCTGGCATCGCTCGGCGGCAAGAGCCGACAGGTCAGCGTGTTGTTCTCGGACATCCGCGGTTTCACCACGCTCTCTGAAGGCAGCACGCCGGAGCAGGTGGTCGAATTGCTGAATGCCTACTTCACACTGCAGGCCGAGGCGGTATTTCGGCAAGAGGGCACGCTGGACAAGTACATCGGCGATGCCATCATGGCTTTCTGGGGTGCGCCTGCCGAGCAGCCGGACCATGCCCTGCGTGCCGTGGCAGCGGCGTTGGACATGAGCGACAAGCTGGAGCAGTTCCGCGCGCAACTGGTCGCCCAAGACAAACCGCTTGGGCAGGCGCCGGAGATCGGCATCGGCGTGCATAGCGGTCCGGCCGTGGTGGGCTTCATCGGCTCACCTAACAAGCAGGAATACACCGCCATCGGCGATACGGTGAATCTGACCAGTCGTATCGAAGGCCAGACCAAGGGCATCTGTCGCGTGCTGGTGTCAGAAGATACGCGCCAGCTCTGCGAGTTGCAGGCCAATGGCCATTGCCCGTATGATTTTGTCGATCACGGCGTGTATGAAGTCAAAGGCAGGGCGAGGCCGGTGCGCCTATTCGAGCCAAAAAGAAAAACAGGCTGATGGACCGTCATTCAAGGGGATGTGCATGAAATCTAGGGATTTGATCCTGGTAGGGCTGCTGTTGATGCCGCCATGGGTGTTGGCAGGCGAGCCAGCGCAGACGCTGGTGGCTGCCGACCTCAAGCGTGAACCATACGCCGATGCTGCGACCATCCTCAGTTTGCCGGCCGCAAGTGCGGTAGAGGTCATCAAGCGCCAGGGTGGCTGGATGCAGGTGAAGTCCGCGGACGGCAAGGAAGGCTGGCTCAAGATGGTCAGTATCAAGCTCGGGGCAGGCGCTGCAGCCAAGGGCGACACCGGCCTCAGTTCACTGCTTAACGTCGCGCGCAGCGGACGCTCGGGCAACACGGGCGTCACCGTCGCCACCGGGGTGCGCGGGCTCAGCGCGGAAGACCTGAAGAACGCCAAACCCGCGCCCGAAGCCTTGAAGCGACTCGACAGCCTCCCCAGCGGCAAGCGTGAAGGCGAGTCTTTCGCCAGCGCTGGCCGGCTGCAAGCACAGAAGATCGATTATCTTGGCATGTCGCAAGCCGCCACCGATCAGGGCGCCAACACCTTCGGCGGAGGGCGCTGACCATGAAGCGAATCCTGGTCCTGATCGTTTTATGCATCTCAGCCGCGACGGCGCAAGCCTTTGAACTCAATATCAACAAGCTGGTGGACGCCATCGGCAAGGTCAAGGATCTGAAGCCGGTCGACGACAAGGGTGAGGCGGAGATCGGTAGCGGCGTCGCCGCCAATCTGCTCGGCGCCGCGCCGCTGGTGCAGGACGACAAGCTGCAGGCCTATGTCAGCCGCCTGGGCTGGTGGCTGGCGATGCAGACAGAACGCGCCGACCTGTCCTGGCGTTTTGGGGTGCTCGACAGCGATACCGTCAACGCCTTCGCCGCGCCCGGCGGCTATGTCTTCATCACGCGTGGTTTGCTGCTGAGGATGCGCAATGAAGCCGAGTTGGCTGGTGTCCTGTCGCACGAGATTGCCCATGTGCTAAAGCGTCATCACCTGAATGCCATCCAGAAGAACGCGCGTACGGGTCTCATGGCCGATCTTGCGAGCATGGCCGCAAGCACTAGCGAGCATGCCGCGCTAGCAGAGAAGGCCATTGGCGCCGGCACGGAACTCTATACACGCGGCCTCGACAAGGATGACGAATTCGAGGCCGACCGCATGGGCGTGGTCATCGCCGCGCGCGCGGGGTACGACCCCTATGGTCTGCCCGCCGTTCTACAGACGCTGGAAGCTGCCAATGCGCAGGACAGTAACCTCGCGCTCATGTTCAAGACCCACCCCGCACCGCAACAGCGGCTGGAATTGCTCGATGGCTTGATGACCGGCACCCTGGATCGGTATGCGAGTCAGCCCGTGGTCGCGGACCGATTCATGAAGGTCGTGGGGGATTACGCCAAGCGTTGAGGCATCGGCTGGCGTCGAGCACGCATGCCCTTAATCAGCGCGAAAAGATACGCCAGGCTGGGGTGCAGGCAAGGCCTAGGCCTGGACCGTCTCGGCGGCGGTCTCGCTGAATCCAGCGCTTAATTCCTGCTGCATGAAGCTGTGGAACGCGGCGGCGGCTTCGGCATACTCTTCAGTATCGAATGCATCCTGCAAGGCGGCACGCAAGGCTTTGCCCGATGCCGTGAGAAAGGATAGCCGGCGATAGCCTTTGGCGAGCGCCATCTCGTTGTGCAGCAGGCCGCAGGCATCCGGGCCCGCTTGCCAGGTTTCGAGCATGGAAGTGGCGCGGATGACTTCACTCTGGCCAAGGTCTGTCAGGCGGCCGAGTTTCTGCAGCGAGATGCCGTCCTCCATGCATACCGCCAGGAACACGCGAAAGTGATCGGTCTCCAGCGTCAGGGCCAATGGCAGGAACAGGCTCACCAGGGCTTCGCGTGCGGCCAGGTCTGCATTGTCATCGAAAGGCTTGTGCATCATGGGCTTATGCCGCGGCCAGCTCGTCCGGATGCTTCTCCGAGCTGCCCGACGACTTGCCGTTGGGCGACTGGATGGCGCTCAGGCACAGGGTGACCGGGATCGACTTCGAAGTCGGCGTGCGACTGAAGTCGCCGAGGGCGCCGATCGGGACCAGCGGATTGGTTTCCGGGTAGTAGCCGGCGATGCAGCCCTCGGGGATGTCATATTCCACCAGGCGGAACTGCTCGGCTTTGCGCTCGACGCCGTCGTCCGACACCGTGCGCAGATCCACCCACTGATCGGCCTGCATGCCCAGCTTGTCGAGATCCTTGCGGCTGATGAAGATGACGCGACGTTGGCCGAATACACCACGGTAGCGGTCGTCCAGGCCATAGATGGTCGTGTTGTACTGGTCGTGCGAGCGCGTCGTCATCAGGTTGAACACGGGCGCTTCACTCGCGCGCGTAGCCTGATGGAACGGCAGATCGGTGGGGATGGCGGCCGTGGTGAAGTTGGCTTTTCCCGTCGCGGTGCGCCAGTCATGATTGGCGGCGCTGTTGGGCAGATAGAAACCGCCGGGGCGACGCACGCGCGTGTTGTAATCGTGGAAACCGTCGTAGACCTTTTCGATGAGGTCGCGGATGCGGTCGTAATCGGCGATCAGGTCCAGCCACTGCACGCGCGAGCCCGATAGCGTGGCGTGTGCCATGCGGGCGACGATCGCCGGTTCGGACAGCAGGTGCGGCGAAGCCGCCTTGTTGATGCCGCCGGAGCCGTGCACCATGCTCATCGAATCTTCCACGGTCACCATCTGCGGACCGCTGGCCTGCAGGTCGATCTCGGTACGGCCCAGGCAAGGCAGGATCAGTGCCTGCTTGCCCATCACCAGGTGGCTGCGGTTGAGTTTCGTGCTGATGTTGACCACCAGGTCGCATCGTCTCAGGGCAGCTTCGGTCAGGGCAGTATCGGGCGTTGCAGCCGCGAAGTTGCCACCAAGCCCGACGAACACGCGAACGTTGCCGCGCTGCATGGCTTCGATGGTGGCGACCACATCCAGGCCGTTCTCGCGCGGCATCTTGGCGCCGAACACCTGTTCCATCCGATCCAGGAACGCCTGCGAAGGCTTTTCAGTGATGCCGACGGTGCGGTTACCCTGCACATTGCTGTGGCCGCGCACCGGGCAGGCGCCGGCGCCCTCTCTCCCGATATGCCCGCCGAGCAGGAGCAGATTGACCACCTGCTGAATGGTGAGCACCGAATGCTTGTGCTGCGTCAGGCCCATGCCCCAGGTGCAGATGACGCGAGGCGAAGCGAGGTAGATATTGGCGGCGGCCTCGATCTCGGCACGTGAGATCCCGGATTCCTCCAGGATCACATCCCAGCGCTCGGTGCGGATGTCGGCGAGGAAAGACTCGAAACCGTGCGTGTGGCGATCGATGAACGCCTGGTCGATGACACCTGGCTGGCCGTTCGCCAGCGCCGCGTCATGCTGGGCGATGATGTGCTTGAGCATGCCCTTGATGACGGCGAGATCGCCTCCGATCTTGGGCTGCAGGTAGAGCGAGCTGATCGGCGTGCTGCCGCCGGTCAGCATCTCCACCGGGCTTTGCGGGAAAGCGAACTTTTCCAGGCCCCGCTCTTTCAGTGGGTTGATGGAAACGATCTTGCAGCCGCGCTTCGCCGCGCTACGCAACTCGCCCAGCATGCGTGGATGGTTGGTGCCCGGATTCTGGCCGAAGATGAAAATGGCGTCCGCCTTGTGGAAATCCTCCAGCTTGACGGTCCCCTTGCCGATGCCGATGGACTCGATCAGCGCATAGCCGCTGGCCTCGTGGCACATGTTGGAGCAGTCGGGGAAGTTGTTGGTGCCGAATTCGCGCACGAACAGCTGGTACAGGAACGCCGCTTCGTTGCTTGCACGGCCTGAGGTATAGAAGGCGGCCTGGTCCGGATGGTCCAGCGCCTGCAGGGCGCTGGCGATTTTTTGGAACGCGTCGTCCCAGCTGATGGCCTCGTAGTGGTCCGTAGCGGCGTTGTAGACCATGGGGTGGGTGAGACGCCCCTGGTTCTCGAGCCAGAAATCGGATTGCGCCAATAGTGACGTCACCGAGTGCTTGGCGAAGAATGCCGGGGTGACGCGCCTGGAAGTCGCTTCGGCGGCGACGGCCTTGACGCCGTTTTCGCAGAATTCGAAGGAAGAGGCATGTTCCGGATCGGGCCAGGCGCAGCCAGGGCAATCGAACCCATGCTTCTGGTTGTTCTTGAGCAGGGTCATCGCGCCCTTGATGGGGATACCCTGGAACATCAGGTGCTTGGCGGTGCTGACGAGCGCACCCCAGCCGCCGGCGGGGTGGTGGTAATCAGTGACTTTGGCGTTTTTATCCATGGACGATGCTGGGTTCCGTAAGGGCTAGGACATATGCAAATATCGACATATGTAAAAATTCGCGGGCTGTTAACTTAAGATATTGGTACGGCAGGCATTTTATGCAATCATTGGCACGGTGAAAATATGAAATCCATCCCCACACAACATATGTTCTTAATCTCATATGATCAATGTTAATCTCTACCCTCGCTGGCTGGTGGCGGTCGATGATGCCGAAGCCCGCGAGATCAATGTCTTCGCCCTGCTGCAAGGCATCGCCGATTGCGGCAAGCTGACGCAAGCCGCGCGCGATGCCGGCATCTCGTATCGCCATGCCTGGCAACTGCTCGATCAATGGGGGAAATATTTCGATAGCCCGCTGGTGGAAAAGCGCCAGGGGCATGGGGTCACGCTCACCGCTCTGGGGGGGGCGCTGCTTTGGGCAGAGAAACGCGTCAACGCGCGTCTCACGGCTCAACTCAGCAATCTTGCCTCCGAGCTACAGTCTGAGCTCAATCGCGTCATCCATGACACCAAGCAGATCGTGCGCATGCATGCCAGTCATGGTTACGCGGTGGCGGAACTGCGGGATTTCCTGCATGCCAGTACGCAGACACAGCTCGATCTGCAGTACCGTGGAAACTTCGATGCGCTCTATGATCTGGCGCGCGGCGATTGCGATATCGCCGGTTTCCACATCCCTGAAGGCTCACTGCAGCAAGCGGCGATCCTGAAATACGAGAAGTGGATGAATACCCCGGACAACCGGGTCGTGCATTTCGTGCGTCGTACCCAGGGGCTGATCCTGCAGAAAGGTAATCCGCTGCAGATCACGGGCATCGCCGATCTCGTGCGCAACGGGGTGAGGCTGGTCAACCGCGAGCCCAGTTCAGGTACGCGTATGCTATTCGACATGCTGTGCCATGAGGCCGGCATCGAGGCCTCGGGCATCAATGGCTACAGACGCGAAGAGCTCACGCACAATGCTGTCGGCGCCTTGATCGCGAGCGGCATGGCCGATGTGGGGTTCGGCGTCGAAGCAGCCGCACGCGAGTTCGGGCTCGATTTCATCCCGGTGGCGGCAGAACAGTATTACCTGATCGGCCACAAGGACACCCTGCTGCGGCCAGCCTTGCAGAGTATCCTCGAGCTATTGCGTAGCGACGCCTTCAAGCGCGCCATCATTGCCATTCCGGGCTATTCGGCGCCCCGCTCCGGCGAGATCGAGACCAGCCAGGCGATCTACACGCGCATCGCCGCGTGACCGCCTGGACGGGTTGAATCGGCCTGGATCAGGCCCGATGGCAGTGTTCAGGCGAACAGCGCCATCGCTTTCTTCATGGTCTCGAATACGCCCCATGCCAACGGGATGAGCACATAGGCCCAGAACAGCACCAGCAGTGCGGTGCGCATGACGGGGTGGTCGTGATGATCGCTCATGGTCTGATCCTTAGTTCGCAGTCGCCGGACTGTCGTCTTTCAAATGATGTTTCGGGTCCACAGGGCGCATCAGCAGGTTGCTGATGAAGCCCACCGCCAGTAGTGCCGCCATGATATACAGCGTTGTGGTGTAGGCGTCGGCCTTGGCCATGCCATGGTCGAGCTGGTATTCACGGATGTAGTTCACCAGCACCGGCCCCAGCACGCCTGCCGTCGCCCATGCCGTCAACAGGCGTCCGTGGATGCCCCCGACGTAGCGTGTGCCGAAGATATCGGCAAGATACGCCGGGATGGTCGAGAAGCCGCCGCCGTACATACTGAGGATGATCGCAGACGCCGCGATGAACAGGACGACGTTACCGGCATGGCTGAAGCCCGGCAGCATCACGTAAAGTACCGCGCCTAGCGCGAAGAAGATGAAATAGGTCATCTGGCGACCGAGGTAGTCCGATGCCGAAGACCAGATGAAGCGCCCGCCCATGTTGAACACGCTTAACAGACCCACGAACCCGGCCGCAGCTTCTGGCGTGATGCCGCCCTTGAACATCTCCTGGATCATCACCGATGCCTGGCTGAGGATGCCGATACCGGCAGTCACGTTCATGCATAACATCACCCACAGCAGATAGAACTGCGGCGTCTTCAGGGCTTCGTCGATATGCACGTTGTTCTGGGTGACCAGTTTCTTCGGTTTCTCCTTGGGGGTCCAGCCTTCGGGTCTCCAGCCCTCGGGCGGGATGCGGATGGCCAGTGAGCCGATGGTCATCGAGATGAAGTAGAGCACGCCCATCACCAGGAAGGTCTCGGCGACACCGACCGAGGTGGCGGATTCGAAATGCTTCATCAGCGCGACACTGAGTGGCGAGCCGATCATGGCGCCGCCGCCGAAGCCCATGATGGCCATGCCGGTCGCCATGCCGCGGCGATCCGGGAACCACTTGATGAGCGTGGAGACCGGTGAAACATAACCCAGGCCGAGGCCACAGCCGCCAATCACCCCATAACCGAGGTAGAGCAGCCAGATCTGGTGGGTATGCACACCGATGGCGGAGAGTACGAGGCCACCGCCGAAGCAGCAGGCAGCGACGAACATGGTGCGGCGCGGACCGACCTCTTCCAGCCATTTGCCGGCAAAGGCCGCAGACAAACCGAGTGCGACGATGGCGAGACTGAAGATCCAGCCGATGGTGGTGAGCTTCCAGTCGTCAGGCGTCGAGGCCTGGATGCCCAATACCCGGGTCAGTGGTTCATTGAAGACACTGAACGCATACGCCTGGCCGATACAAAGATGCACAGCCAATGCGGCCGGCGGGATCAGCCAACGGTTGTAACGGTGTCCTGCGGTGATTCTTTCCTTTGAAAAAAAGCCTGACATTCTCCTGTCTCCGTTCTTGATTATTTGATTGGCGGGGCGAATTTCCGCACCGACCGGTATGTCTAACGTCAGTGGATTATAGTCAAGTGCGATTATTTTTATCTAGCGCATGCGCATTATTTGACAGTGGCCGATTTTAAGACACAGAATACAGCGGATGTCATGCGTGATCTGAATGATCCCAACAGAATAACGATAAATGCAGGCTAAGTTCGAGGAGTGGAGTCGATGCAAGACCAGCTGGACCGTATTAGTTCTCATGTCGAGTCTCATCAGGCGATGCCAGGAGGGCTGCTGCCCTTGCTGCATGCCATTCAGGATGATCTGGGGTATATCCCGCAGGAGAGTTATGCGCTGATCTCCAAGGCGCTCAACCTGTCGGTCGCCGAGATCCATGGCGTCGTCAGCTTCTATCACCATTTCCGCACGCAGCCACCGGGCCGCCATGTCTTGCATCTATGCCGCGCCGAATCCTGTCAGGCCATGGGATGCCAATCGCTCGAAACGCACATCAAGCAACAGCTTGGGATCGATTTTCACGAGACCAGCAGCGATGGCGCGATCACCCTCGAACCCATCTACTGTCTCGGTAACTGCGCGCTCTCGCCCGCCGTGATGCTCGATGAACGCGTGCATGGCCGCATGAATATCGCCGAGATCGATGCCTTGCTGGCGGCAGCCAGGGAGGTCGCATGAGCATCCGTGTCTATGTTCCTTGCGATTCCGGGGCGCTGTCTGTGGGGGCGGAAAAGGTCGCTGACCTGATCCAGGTCGAGGCCGCACGCCGGCGCGCAGACGTAAAGATCGTGCGCAACGGTTCGCGTGGGTTGTACTGGCTGGAAACGTTGGTCGAGGTGGAGACGCCGGCGGGACGCGTCGCCTATGGCCCAGTGCGGCCCGAGGATGTTCCGGGCCTGTTCGACAGCGACTTTCTGCATGGCGGCCGCCATGCCTTGTATCACGGGCTCACCGATGACATGCCCTGGCTCAAGCAGCAAGAACGCCTGACCTTTGCCCGCGTCGGCATCACCGATCCGTTGTCGGTCGAGGATTACGTCGCCCATGCCGGTTTCAGGGGCTTACGCAACGCACTGGCCATGACGCCTGCCGATATCGTGCAGCAAGTGACTGATTCCGGCTTGCGCGGCCGCGGTGGCGCAGCTTTCCCGACGGGTATCAAGTGGAAGACCGTGCTGGGTTGCGAGGGTGAGCAGAAATACATCGTCTGCAACGCCGATGAAGGCGATTCCGGCACCTATTCCGACCGCATGATCATGGAAGGCGATCCTTTCGTGCTGATCGAGGGCATGACCATCGCCGGTCTCGCCGTCAATGCCGACAAGGGCTACATCTACCTGCGTTCGGAATACCCGGATGCGCTGGTCATGCTCAACCGTGCGATCGCCATCGCCCGTGCACAAGGCTATCTCGGCGAGGATATCCTCGGCAGCGGCCGCAACTTCGATCTCGAAGTGCGTCGCGCCGCTGGCGCTTACATCTGCGGCGAAGAGACTTCACTGCTGGAGAGCCTGGAAGGCAAACGCGGCCTGGTGCGTTTCAAACCGCCATTGCCAGCGATCGAAGGCTTGTTCGGCAAGCCGACCGTCGTCAACAACGTCATCTCTTTCGCTAGCGTCCCCATCATTCTCGACCAGGGCGCCGAGTATTACCGCGATTACGGCATGGGCCGCTCGCGTGGCACGCTGCCGATCCAGCTGGCTGGGAACATCAAGCATTGCGGATTGGTCGAAAAAGCATTCGGGGTCACCTTGCGTGAGCTGCTCTACGATTTCGGCGGCGGATCCGCATCCGGGCGGCCGATCCGCGCGGTTCAGGTCGGCGGGCCACTGGGCGCCTACCTGCCTGAATCACAGTTCGACACCCCACTCGATTACGAGAAGTTCAGCGAGATTTGGGCGGTGCTTGGACACGGCGGTATCGTGGCCTTTGACGATACGGTGGACATGGCGAAGATGGCACGTTACGCCTTCGAGTTCTGCGCGATCGAATCCTGCGGCAAATGTACGCCATGCCGCATCGGCTCGACACGTGGTGTGGAAGTGATGGACAAGATCATGGCCGGCGACGATCGTACCCGCAACATCAAGCTGGTGCGCGATCTGAGCGATACCCTGCTCAATGGCTCGCTATGTGCGCTGGGCGGCATGACGCCGTATCCCGTTCTCAGCGCGCTCAATCACTTCCCGGAAGATTTTGGCCTGCAGCAGGGCGACATCGCCGCCTGAGGCCAGCACTCATTAGTCTGGAGCAAGAAGATGGATACGCAACTCAAGCAACTGGATTACGGAACACCGGCAAAAGACAATACGCTCGAAGTCACGCTGGAGATCGATGGCCGCGAGGTCACCGTCCCTGCCGGTACATCGGTGATGCGCGCCGCCATGGAAGCGGGGATCAGCGTTCCCAAGCTCTGTGCGACGGACAGCCTGGAACCCTTCGGCTCCTGTCGATTGTGCCTGGTCGAGATCGACGGCAGGCGCGGCTATCCGGCCTCTTGCACGACCCCGGTCGATGCTGGCATGAAGGTCCACACGCAGACGCCCAAGCTCGCTGACATCCGTCGTGGCGTGATGGAGCTCTATATCTCCGACCATCCGCTGGATTGCCTGACCTGTGCCGCCAACGGCGACTGCGAGCTGCAGGATATGGCCGGGGCCGTGGGCTTGCGTGAGGTACGTTACGGCTATGAAGGCGAGAACCATCTCAAGGCCGAGAAGGACACGAGCAACCCGTATTTCACCTTCGACCCTTCGAAATGTATCGTCTGTTCGCGCTGCGTACGCGCCTGTGAAGAGACGCAAGGCACCTTCGCACTGACCATCGAAGGCCGTGGCTTCGAATCCAAGGTCGCCGCCGGCGTCCACGATTTCATGGATTCCGAATGCGTCTCCTGTGGCGCTTGCGTACAGGCTTGTCCGACTGCGACCTTGATGGAGAACTCCGTCATCCAGCACGGCATCCCAGAACACAGCGTCACCACCACCTGTGCCTATTGCGGCGTCGGCTGTTCATTCAACGCCGAGATGAAGGGCGAGGAAGTCATCCGCATGATGCCGAACAAGGACGGTGGCGCCAATCACGGCCATTCCTGCGTCAAGGGTCGATTCGCCTGGGGTTACGCCACGCACAAGGATCGCATCACCACGCCGATGATCCGCAAGAGCATCAAGGACCCGTGGCAGGAAGTCTCCTGGGAAGAGGCCATCGGCTACGCGGCCAGCGAGATCAAGCGCATCATCGGTCAATACGGCAAGGACGCGGTCGGCGCCATCACCTCGTCGCGCTGCACCAATGAAGAGGTGTATGTCGTGCAGAAACTGGTGCGCGCGGTATTCGGCACCAACCATGTGGACACCTGCGCACGCGTCTGTCATTCGCCGACGGGTTATGGCCTGAAGCAGACCCTAGGGGAATCGGCCGGCACGCAGACCTTCGATTCGGTCATGCATTCCGACGTCATTATGATCATCGGCGCCAACCCGACGGATGGTCATCCGGTGTTCGCTTCGCAGATGAAGCGCCGCCTGCGCGAGGGTGCCAAGCTCATCATCGCGGATCCGCGTGCCATCGATCTCGTCTCTTCGCCACATATCAAGGCCGACCACCACCTCAAGCTGCGGCCAGGTACCAACGTCGCGCTGATCTCGGCGCTGGGCCACGTTGTGGTCACCGAAGGGCTGGCCAAGGAAGATTACATCCGTGAACGTTGCGAATGGGATTCTTATGTCACCTGGCGCGATTTCATGGCCAAGCCGGAGAACTCGCCAGAAGCGCTGGAAGCCGAGCTCGGCATCCCTGCGGCCGAAGTGCGCGCCGCCGCCAGACTCTACGCCACGGGCGGTAATGCAGCCATCTATTACGGCCTGGGCGTTACCGAACACAGCCAGGGCTCGACCATGGTCATGGGTATCGCCAACCTCGCCATGGCGACCGGCAACCTCGGCCGCGAAGGTGTGGGCGTCAATCCGTTGCGCGGTCAGAACAACGTGCAAGGTTCCTGTGACATGGGCTCCATGCCGCATGAATTCACGGGTTACCGCCATGTCTCCGATGACGCTACACGCGCCTTGTTCGAAGCTGCCTGGGGTCGTCCGCTGTCCAAGGATCCGGGCCTGCGCATCCCCAATATGCTGGATCTGGCCGGTGAAGGGCTGTTCAAGGCGGTTTACTGCAATGGCGAGGATATCGCGCAGTCTGACCCCAACACTCAGCATGTCACGCACGCGCTGGAATCGATGGAATGCGTCATCGTGCAGGACCTCTTCCTCAATGAGACGGCGATGTATGCCCACGTGTTCTTCCCGGGCGCTTCCTTCCTGGAAAAGAGCGGCACATTCACCAATGCCGAGCGGCGCATCTCGCCCGTTCGGCGTGTCATGACCCCGAAGAACGGCATGGAAGACTGGGAGATCACCGCCAGATTGTCCGAGGCGCTGGGTTACCCGATGCATTACAACCATGCTTCCGAGATCATGGACGAGATCGCCGATCTGACGCCGACCTTCCATGGCGTCAGCTTCAAAAAGCTGGACGAACTCGGCAGTATCCAGTGGCCTTGCAACGAGGAGCATCCGGTCGGCACGCCGATCATGCATGTGGACGAATTCGTGCGCGGCAAGGGCAAGTTCTACATCACGCAATACATCCCGACCAACGAGCGTGTGACGCCGAAATATCCGCTGATCCTGACGACAGGCCGCATCCTCACCCAATACAACGTGGGTGCGCAGACGCGACGTACGGAGAACGTACATTGGCACCATGAGGATCTGATCGAGATCCATCCGCACGATGCCGAGGAACGCGGCATCCGCGAGGGAGATTGGGTAGGCATCGCCAGCCGGGCGGGTAATACCGTGCTGCGCGCCACGATCACCGAGCGGGTGCAGCCCGGGGTGGTCTACACCACGTTCCACCATCCGGAATCTGGCGCGAATGTCATCACCACCGATAACTCGGACTGGGCCACCAACTGTCCGGAGTACAAGGTGACGGCAGTGCAGGTGACGCGCGTCTCGCAACAGTCAGAATGGCAGGAGCAGTACCGTCAGTTCAGCCGTGAGCAGATCGCGCTCGCCAGCTTGCAGCCGGATGAGGAGCGGGTTGGCTAAGCCGTGAAGCTCCCGGCAGACCTGATCGGCACCGAAGCCACCAGTAGCGAGTATTCCGTCGTCAAATGGGAGGCAGGCCAGCGCATAGCCCACGATGACGTCGTTGCGGAAGAAGTGCCTGTCGCACTGATCTACAACGGTGTGTCGCATGTAGTGATGCTGGCCACACCGCAAGATCTGGAGGACTTCGCAGTCGGATTCTCCTTGTCCGAAGGCATCATCACGCGTGCTGACGAGATCTACGGTGTCGAGATCCAGCCTCAGCCGCAGGGCATCGAGTTACATATCGCCCTCGCCGCCGATCGCTTCTTCATGCTCAAGGAACGCCGCCGTAACCTCACCGGCCGCACCGGATGCGGATTGTGTGGTGCCGAGAGCCTGGCGCAGGCTTTGCGCATCCCCGAAAGCCTTGGTACCACGGGTCATTTCGACCACGCCGCGATCGTCGCTGCGCATCAGAACATCCGCGCCCGGCAACCATTGCAGGCGGTGACCGGCGCCACGCATGCAAGCGCCTGGGTCCGGCCTGATGGCGAGATCGCACTGGTGCGCGAGGATGTCGGTCGGCATAACGCGCTCGATAAGTTGATCGGTGCCCGCGCGCGCAGCCGCGCCCAGGGCGAAGGCTTTGTGCTTACTACCAGTCGTGCCAGTTACGAGATGGTGCAGAAGACGGCGTCCGCGGGTATTCCCATGCTAGTCGCCGTTTCCGCGCCTACCGGCCTCGCGATCCGCATCGCTCGCAATTGCGGGTTGACCCTGGTCGGTTTTGCCCGTCAACAGCAATACGTGATTTATAGCCACCCAGAACGAATCTTGCACAAGGAATACGCATGAGCATCGAACGCCTCATCACCATGGCCAACCAGATCGGTGAATTTTTCCAAGCCAACCCCGATAGCGCGCAGGCAAAAGAGGATATCGTTAATCACCTGAAGAAATTCTGGGCGCATAACATGCGCCAGCAGATTCTTGTGCATGTGCAGGAGAAGCAGGGTGCAGGCCTGGAGCCTATCGTTGGCGAAGCCATCCGCGAGCATCAGGCCAGCCTGCTCTAGCGTCCCCAATAACCGCCCAGCCCGATAAAAAAGCCAGCGAACGCTGGCTTTTTTATCGGGCTGTCAGAGCAAGTATCGAGCTTGCGGCTTCACGATCTGATGCTATGCGAAGAATCT